>CACZGY010000197.1 GCA_902780815.1 uncultured Eubacteriales bacterium | reverse complement strand
GATGGCTCTCTCGGCTCCGTTGTAGACGAATGTGCCCTTCTCTGTCATGAGAGGGAAGTCGCCCATGAACACGTCCTGTTCCTTGATCTCACCGGTCTCGCGGTTGATCAGCCTTACCTTTACTGTCAGAGCTGTCGCGTATGTGGCATCTCTCTCCTTGCACTCCTCCTGATCGTACTTAGGAGTGTCGGAGAACTGGTAATCCGCGAATTCCAGGCTAAGAGTGTTGGTGGTATCACGGATCGGAGATACATCGTCGAGCACCTCGCCGAGGCCCTCTTCGACAAACCATTTGTATGACTTTGTCTGGACATCGATGAGGTTAGGCATCTCGCAGACCTCATGGATCTTGGCAAAGCTCATACGCTCTTTTCTTCCAACTTTTACTGGGGTTGGCATGTTCTTTTGCTCCTTATGTTTCTTTAAAAATACAGGATTTTTTGCGTTTTTTGGCTGTTTTTGAAGCCTGATAAACGCACGAAATGAGCCTCGAATAGCCGGGGCTCATTTTATTGCGTGGGTCGGGCTAATATCTCATAGCCCAATTTGTATTCGCGTTTTAACGCAGCGGTACTAAGCTCTGTCTTCGCAGCCAGCATCTCTCCTCGCTTGCTCGTCGTCCGGGCTGCTCGCCAGTCGCTAAGTACCGGCTAACGCTCAGTCTCCACTCAAGGATATATGCTCGCTGCTTTTCGTAAAACTACTGAAGCTCGACTACTGCGCCAACAGCCTCGAGAGCTTCCTTAAGAGCGTTAGCTTCGTCAGGCAGTACGCCTTCCTTTACAACTGTAGGAGCTCCGTCTACGACAGCCTTTGCTTCCTTCAGTCCAAGTCCTGTAGCTTCTCTGACAGCCTTGATAACCTTGATCTTTTCCTGTCCGATCTCCTTCAGAACGACGTTGAATTCGCTCTTCTCTTCTTCTTCTACTGCTGCTGCGCCTGCTGCAGGAGCTGCTACTGCTACTGCGGACGAGCTCGTTGATCTCAAGAATAGTCATGCTCTTAAGAGCCTCAATGATCTGAGTCTTATCCATTGTTTTTCTCCTTTTTCAAATGTTCATTATGCGGCGGCCTTGCCACCCAGTGTGTAAAATTCTGTAATTAAGCGTCCTTTTCTGCGATCGCTTTGAGTGTGAGCGCGAGCTTTGTCATTGGGCTCTGGATGCTTCCCATGAAACGTGCGATGAGAACATCTCTTCCCGGAATGCTTGCGAACTCTTCGATCTGAGCCTTATCGTAAACGTTACCCTCTACGAATCCGCCCTTGAATGCCATCTTCTTGTAATCCTTGATGGCCTTTGCAAGTACTCTTGCACCGGCTGTAACGTCTTCTCCGCTGAATGCGAGAGCCGTTGAGCCTTTGAGAACGTCGCCGTCAGCGAGGCCGGCGAATTCAGTTCCGTCGATTGCCCTCTTGATCAGCGTGTTTTTGTATACTGTGAAGTCGACGCCTTCCTTACGGAGATCTGCTCTCATCTTGTCGGCCTCGGCTACAGTGAGTCCCAGATAGTCAACTGCTACGATTGATCCGGCTTTTTCGAATTTTTCCTTGATCTCGTCGATGACGACCTGTTTAGCTTTCTTTGCTTCTACAGACATTATTTCTCCTTTCCGGCGATATCCCTTCGCCTAGTTTTTGTCTTGTAGGTACAAATACCCCGCGTCAAATACCCCGCGTCATGAAGACAGCGGGGTTCAAATCTATGAATTGTACCTCGGCGGGAAATTAAGCTTTCGCACCCGCTGTCTTAGGTTGGATATTCTTTTTTAGTTGTCTTTTCAGACTAGAGTATAACTGTTGCAGGGTTAACCTTTACTCCAGGGCTCATCGTTGCTGCAATCGTGATGCTTCTGAAATACTGTCCCTTTGCTGCTGCCGGCTTAGCCTTTGCTATTGCCTGAATGAGAGCGTTTGCGTTCTCAACCAGCTGCTCTTCTGTGAAGGACTTCTTTCCGATGATGCAGTGGATGATGTTGGACTTGTCAAGTCTGTACTCGACCTTACCGGCTTTGATGTCTGCGAGAGCCTTTGTGAGGTCCATTGTAACTGTACCTGACTTAGGGTTTGGCATGAGACCTCTAGGTCCGAGGATCTTACCAAGACGTCCTACAACTCCCATCATGTCAGGTGTTGCAACTACTGCGTCGAATCCGAACCAGTTCTCGGTTCTGATCTTGTCTGCCATATCCTCAGCGCCAACAAAGTCTGCGCCTGCTGCTAAAGCTTCCTCTGCCTTAGGGCCCTTAGCGAAAACCAGGACTTTCTTGGTCTTGCCTGTGCCGTGAGGGAGAACCATAGCTCCTCTTACCTGCTGATCTGCGTGTCTGCCGTCTACTCCGAGGCGGAAGTGCATCTCAACTGTTTCGTCGAATTTTGCGTTGTTAAAGCTTTTGATCTGCTTTACTGCTGTTGCTACGTCTACGAGTTCGTGCTTGTCATACGACTTTGCGATCTCTGCGTATCTCTTTGATCTTTTCATTTTTCCTCCTTGTGGTTCCTGCGGCTCCCATGCTGCGAGCTGTTCCCTTGATCATGTCTGTTGCTGCCTCGAGGGATGCTGCATTGAGATCCGGCATCTTTGTCTTTGCGATCTCTTCTGCCTGTGCGAGCGTGATGGATGCAACTTTTTCCTTCTTAGGATTTCCGGATGCGTGCTCGATGCCTGCTGCCTTCTTAATGAGGACTGCTGCCGGCGGAGTCTTGCAAACGAAATCGAACGATCTGTCAGTGTAAACAGTGATTACGACCGGAATGATCATTCCCTGCTGGTCCGATGTTCTAGCATTGAACTGTGCCAACCGGTGGTGCAGGTGTTGCTGCTCCGGCAGGGATCTGCAGCTTGATGTAGCCGTCGATCTTCTTTGCCATTGCTGTCTCCTTTCTTCAGTTTTTGGCGCAAGCTATCTCAGCTTGCTTACCTGCGAGAATTCGATCTCTGCAGGGGTATCTCTACCGAACATCGAGATGCGGACCTTCACGATCTGCTTCTCCGGATTGATAGCTTCTACTATGCCGAGCTGGCCTTCGAAGACTCCTCCGATGATGCGGATCGTATCGCCCACCTCGATATCCAGGTCGATCCTGAGCTTTTCGATTCCCATCCTTACGATCTCCTCTTTTGTCAGAGGAATAGGATCGGAACCGTGACCAACAAAGCCTGTAACTCCCTCGGTGTTACGAACGAGGTACCAGGTCTCATTGTTGACCACCATCTTGATGACTACGTATCCCGGGAACAACTTGCGGGTCTTTACTTTCTTGACTCCGTCCTTGATCTCGATTCTCTCCTCAGTCGGGATAACGACTTCCTGAATGAGATCCTGCATTCCGCGGTACTCTACCATCCTGTCAATGCTGGTCTTGACTTTGTTCTCATAGCCCGAATATGTGTGCACCACATACCACTTAGCGGTACCGTCGCCTCTGAGGCCTTCGCCTTCGAGCGGGGATACGCTTGCCTTTACAGGTTCTTTGGTTTCAGTGCTTTCGATATTTTCGATATTATCGATCTTATCTGTCATTTATAAACTCCTTGGGTCAGGACAGTGTTATTCCGAGGATGCCCTTGAGAGCAGCCAGGAAGCCAGTGTCGATCAGCCAGAATGCGACTGCGAAGAATATTACGCATGCGAATACCACAGCGGTATCTGTCAGAAGCTCTTCTCTAGTAGGCCATACGACCTTTCTGAACTCCTGTCTTACGCCCCTGAGGTATGCGAGCAGTCCGCCCTTCTTGCCCTGGTTCTTGCTGTTCTGACTCTTTTTGTTTGCGGATGCCTGTGCAGCTTTTGCGAGATCCTCTCTCGACTTGTTCTGCGCGCTTCCGTTGCTCTTGTTATCAGCCATTTTTACGTCTCCGTCTATATCTGTTGTATATAGATTACTTGGTCTCCTTATGGAGCGTCTCCTTGTTGCAGAACTTGCAATACTTCATGAGCTCGATCCTGTCAGGATTGTTTCTCTTGTTCTTCATTGTATTGTAGTTTCTCTGCTTGCACTCTGTG
>CACZGY010000196.1 GCA_902780815.1 uncultured Eubacteriales bacterium | reverse complement strand
TTTGGAAGCAGCCGTGAATTCTTCATTAAACATATCAGGATCCTTTCTGTCAGTTTCTGACTACTCTTCTCTTTCGGAGAAGCGGAACATCGACTGTCTAAGCTCGTTGCCCTGATCATAGCGCTTGCCGCCCCAGTAAATGCGTCCCTGGATCTCGCACTTCGGATTCGGTGTGACATCCTTCATGATGTATTTCAGGAATTCCTCAAATCCTGTACGGTCTACGATGTAGCCAATATGCTCCTTGCATATGCTCCTTGCTCTCAACTGCCGCTTTATCCAGATACTCATCAAGATACGCATAAACATTGCAGATGACCTTTTTCACAGTATCGTGATCAGCCCATCTCATGAAGTCTTCTGCCATGCGCGGATTCTTCTTTCCGGTACGCCCAAGCAGCACGACACGGAAGTATTCTTCCTTACTTCTTGTCCACGCTCTTGTCGGACAGTAGTTGACACAGAGTGCACATCCTACGCATTTGTTGGCATCACGCTCAATCTTGCCGTTTACGACTTTGAGGGCTCCGACCGATCTCTTTTTGCAGTACTTGACGCACTGCTCACATCCGACGCACCTGTCCTTGTTGTACTGAGGTTCGCTCATGCCTATAATTCCAAAATCATTAAGACGTGTGTGAGCGCAGTCATTAGAGCAGCCTGTGAAGGCAATCTTGACGTGATGATCGTTTGGGAATATAGCTTTATCTATCTCCTGCGCGAATTTCTTTGTATCATAGTTGGCGAACGGGCAGAGTTGTTTGCCCGGACAAGCCACTACATTACGTGTTCCGGAGGCAGGATATCCACCGTTATAGTCTTCCTGATTGACGCCTCTGTTCTCAATGATCAGCTGAAGTGCCTTGTTGACTTCTTCCACGTCAGCCAGGTCGATCCCCGGGATCTCAAATCCCTGACGATTGGTGATGTTTACCATGCCTTTGCCGTATTTTCTGGCTATATCGACGACGCGCTGAAGGGAATCAACATCGATCTCTCCGCCCGGGCAGCGCACACGGGAAGCTGTTTCGCCTCTGACCTTGGATACACGGAAGGCGTTTTTCTTCAGTTTTTTTAAATTTGTATCTAAACTCGTCTTGTTCATGATTCCACCTCCCGCTAATCGATCAGTGTTTTATGTTCAGAGAACTTGAATACAGGACCATCGATGCAGACATACTTGTCGTTGATGCGGCAGTGTCCGCATTTTCCGATCCCGCAGCTCATCCTTCTCGAATCCGAGATCCATACGTTATCTTCGCTGAGGCCTCTCTTGACGAGCTCGATCATAGAAAACCTGATCATAGGAGGAGGTCCTACTACGATGGCCTTACACTTGCTGATATCTCTGATCGGGATATCCGGAATGTATTTTGTGACCAGACCGACCTTCCTTAAGATCTGCCTTAAACATGATCTCTCCCGGGTCCTTGAATCCGGCGATCATGTGTACGTCTTTAGCACTTTCAGTCTCACACAGATACTGGACTACGCCTCTTACAGGCGAAACTGCAGTACCGCCAACAACAATGATCAGCTCTCCACCTTCAAACTCATGCACATCAAAACCATTGCCGTAAGGTCCGCGGAGGAAGAGACTGTCGCCTGCCTTGAAGTTTTCAAACAGATAATCCGTTACTTTTCCTACTGCTCTCAATGTCAGGTCAACGTAATCAGGTCCGATGCCGCTGACTGAGATAGGACACTCTCCGACCTTAGGGATCGAGATCTGGAAAAACTGGCCGGGCTTTACGTCTCCCACGTAAGTAAACCTGAATGTCCATTCCTGAGCTGTGTGTTTTATAATATCCTGAAGCTTTGAAGGAACAGGTGTATATTCATTCTTTCCGCAGTTACACATTAGCTGACACCTCCTTCACTCTCGCGTTAAGCTTGTTTATGCAGTTTGCAAACGAGATGTACTCAGGGCATACAGTATCGCAGCGTCCGCAGCCTACGCACATATCGTATCCAAAGCGTTTTCTGAAGTCGTATACCTTGTGAAGCACCTTGAATCTCATTCTCTCTCCGTTGGTCTTTCTCATTACCAGACCGCCTGCCACATCGGTATATCCGTCTACCATGCAGGAAGCGTTAACGCGGCGGCGCTCACCGACTCTGCCGTTATCAGTATAGAAAATATCCTGAATGGTAAAGCATGTGCATGTCGGGCACACAAAGTTGCAGCGCCCACAGTTGACACAGCGCTTGGTATACTCATCCCACATTTTGTCCTTGAACAGCTCTACCGGAACTTCTTCAGGTCTTTCAACCCTGAACTCCGCCTCTGTCACATAGCGAGGAGAGACATCCGCTTTTGCTCCGGTGCTTTCAAAAGCTGGCTTTAGCTCATCATCCCTGACATCGCAGTATACCTTGCCGTCTGCCATATCGATCGAGAAAGCATACTCGTTTGTTCTGTTAGTCCCCATGTCTACACAAAAGCTGTTAGGGCATGCCTTTCCGCATCCGATCAGCGCGAATTTCACTCTGTCTCTGAGTCTCTCATAGAACCAGTCGTTGGCAGGCCCGTTGCCCGTATACATCTGATCAAGTCTCTTCACCGCATGGATATCGCAGCTTCTCATCAGCACGATTACAGGACGGGCATCATAGTCTGCCTCTTTAATCTCATCCTCTGTAAAATAGAACATAGTCTC
>CACZGY010000195.1 GCA_902780815.1 uncultured Eubacteriales bacterium | reverse complement strand
TCAGATTCTTTGGATGTATGATATAAGCACCACCCATTCTCTTTCCGTACGCTTCCTTGAATTTTGTTAATGACTTGGTTGTGTATCTTTTCCCGGATTTCACTTCTATCGGGAAGGATTTATATTTCAGTTTGCTGTTATTGGATATCAGGAAGTCGATCTCTATATCATTGCGATGCTTTTCTTCACTGTACCGAGTATAAAAGAATAATTTATGCCCATTCGCAGTAAGCATCTGTGCTATAAGGTTTTCGTATAGCATCCCCTCATTCAGCGACAGCTTATCCTGCAAAATCTGTTTATATACTTCGTTTTCCAATAATTCGTTCTCATTAAACGCATGGCTCAAAAGGAGTCCGGTATCACACATATAGCACTTGATATATGTTTCGGAAGCATTTAATGCAGGCGCAATACCGGGATTATCGGTTTTTCTGCATTCATTGACGATCATGCTGTCTGTCAGCCAGAAAAAGGTCTCGGCATACTGCTCCGCAAACGTTCCGTCAACAATGTTGCTGAACACCACTCTTTTCTCGTGCTTTGACAAAAGTGCCGGAATCATATCGTAAAGTGCTATCACTCTTGACCTGTATTTCGCATTGATCTTCATAATATCCTCACGATACAGGCTCAGTATATTCCTTTTTATACTGTCAACAGCGCCAAAATCCTTATGAGAATCAATATATGCTGAAACCGCCTGCGGCATACCGCCAACCAGCATATATTCCCTGAATAACTGCATTGCCTTATCATGAAGCGCCCTTTCCAATGGTATGGTCTTGGAAAAACAGTCCCGGATATATGACACAAGCGGTTTGTTTTCAAGTGCGATACAGAATTCCTCAAAATCCATAGGATACATCCGTATCGATCTCTCCTCTGACGGGATCACTATATCCTTCACATTTTCTTTTATGGAAATGAGGGAGCCTGTTTCGATATAATCATATCTTCCATCCGCAACAAGGTACTTTATCATCTCCCTTGCTGTAGGATACCGCTGAACCTCATCAAATATGATCAGGCTTTTCCTTTCCTTCAGTTCTACCCCATAAACATTCTGGAGCATCATAAAAAGCGTGTTCAGATCATTATTGAACTTCACAAAATAACTTTTTACATCCTCTGAGGTCCGGGCAAAGTCTATCAAAAGAAAGCTCTCATACTCATTTTGCGCAAATTCCTTCACAATGGTCGATTCACCCTCGATCATTAGTGCCTCGCTTCCTTCGCACTTCTTCCATTCCAGAAGCTTTTCATAGATCTTTCGCTTAAAAATCAAGGCAGCATCCTCCTTACAGCTGATTTTCCCTTGATTTTATCACTCTTATCCAAAAAGCGCAACATGATTTGTTGCTAATCTTTGGTGTTTGCGCAGTTTCGCGTGGGTATAATCGTTGGTCTATGCGCACTATACAGATCTTTCAATTTATTGATTTATTGATAATTACAATCGTTCCGTGCTAAGCTTCCTTTTTCCTCTGATTTAGGATGTAGTTTGCCATTTCAAGATACGGGTTCTTGAATTCGGGAGCATTGGCGCGCGCCTCTGCATCCTTAGCATCCATAAACTTACAGAACTCTTCAAAGGTATATCGTTTGCTTCCATTGTCATACATATACCATTTGCTCGCTGCATTGGGATCCTGTTCAAGAAGTCTTTCGCGGGTAGTTTTCTGGTTCTTTCTGAGCTTCTCAATATTCCGCTCGATAATCTCGCCCTGCATCTTAATGAACTCATATCCGTCCATGGCCTTCTTGATCTTACCACTCTCCCAATATTCCTGAATAAGACGCTTCGTGCGTTCTGCTTCGGTTTCTTCCGGGATTTCTTCCGAATCCTCTACGGAGCCTTTCTGTATCCAATCCTTAAAGGACGCTTCGCTGAGTTTGTCTGATAAGAAGTCCGACCATTTCTCTTTATCCTTAATAAACTCAGAACTGATATTATTCTGAAATACCCAGTCCATGATCATCTGCGCCTTCTCATATTCTTTATCGTTAAGGAACTCTATCTCCCACTCGATCTCATTGGTTTCGCTATTGGAATAACGTATTCCGTTGGCATCCACAGATACCAGTCCAAGCTCTGTATTCTTTATTTCATCATCCACCATATCCCAGGATGCGAAGAGGTTGCCAGTCTCCTCCAACATTTTCAAAAGGACGGATGAGTCATATTTTTCTTTTGTGTATTCTTTCGTGAATGACACCTTAGATCCGGATATCGCTTCACTCCAGTTACTCTTTTTTGAAATGGCATCGTCAAGTGATGCATATCCGGTTTTCTTCATAGGATCTATAATCCCATTAAGCACACTGTAGCTGCCAAATGTATATCCCGTTCCTGTGTCATGCGCATCTGCATACTGGCAGTATGCGAACATCTCTACTGCTGAAGCGTGCTTAGGATCTACCTCATTTATATTTACATCAATATCTTGATCACCAACATGAACCCGTACAATAGCATCGTCAGAGCCGGGCTTAAATACTTCTGATGCTGTCATCACATACCTCATGTTTCCGACAGACAGCGTACCCATTCCGTTTAAAGGCGTAACTGTTTCTTCCGGCGATGCCGTGTCCCTGTCCTCTAAGAGCATAGAGAGTTTATCGTCACTCAGAGTATTGTTCCATGCAATCTTCTCAAAGAACTCGTTTATTGCATCAAAAAGCTTGGATGCAAGTTC
>CACZGY010000194.1 GCA_902780815.1 uncultured Eubacteriales bacterium | reverse complement strand
CGCCAATGTCATTACAAAATATGTCAATCAGTATAAAGGCAGCCTCTTACTGGACGAAGGGATAGTATACGACTACAGCAGAACACATGCTGATGGCAGAATACTGTCCTTTGAAATCTGTGACAGCTGTGACGGCTGTGACAGCAAGGAGGACAACTCCCGCTAACACTGTCACGGCTGTCACGACCGACACGCTCAGTTTTGTCACGCCATTTACAGCCGAGGAATTATTGTCATCAATTATTGACGATGGTATCCTTGATGAAGATGGCGTGCATAAACTTATGAGCAAAAAGAAACTAGATTATGTACAGAAAAATCATTCACTTAGTATTTGGAAAGGAGCTGATGGACGCTGGTGAACATACTTGCCTGATGCAGAAAAACCTAACGGGAGAAAACTTGTTTCAAGAGGATCTCATGATGAATTGATATCTATGCTATTTGACTTCTATACAGAAGCCGAAAAGCAAAGAAAAAGACTTCAGATTACACTGGAAGAGCTGTTTGATGAGTGGCAACAGCATAAAAGCATATATGTTACAGATTCCACTATCAAAAGGGATAAAACAACCTGGAAATCTTTGTATGAGGGCGATGCTATCACAAAAAAGCCTATATGCTCACTTACAAAGGCTGACATAGAGGAATGGATACTGAAAAAGGTTCGTTCAAAAGAAATGAACGCCCACCAGTATAACAATTTCTCTCTAGTTATGCGCCAGATGCTGGAGTATGCCATGGAGATTGAAATCATCAGCAGTAATCCCTTTGACCGGATCAAGATACCGAAAAGCAGGCTGTTGAAGCCTGAAGTAAAAAAGCCAAGCGAGCAAGAGGTTTTCTTCCCGGATGAGCGAGTTGCTCTGATAGAGTATGCATTCAAGCAATATGAAGAAAAAAGAGATAGAGTGCAGATCTTTATTCCTTTAGCAATAGCATTTCTTCTTTATGTCGGGCTGAGGCGCGGAGAAGTGACTGCCCTCAGGTTTGATGATATCACTGGTAAACAAATCATACTGCATGACTCCTACAGCCATGATATGAAATGTCTGAAAGGTCGCCTTAAAGATGGCGAAGGCTGGAGAACAGTAAGTGTAGTCCCTGCCGCACTGGATATAATTGAAAAAGTCCATGAAGAAAGAGAACGGCTTGATATGCCAACAGATGGATTTATCTTCTGCGTGAATGAAGAACTTGAGAGCTTTTATTCCGGTTTAGGCAAGATGATCAACAACTATTGTGAGGAGCTCGGGATACCTAAAAGAAGCCTTCATAAAACGCGTAAGACTGTCGCATCAGTATTGCATGTAAATGGAGTTGATGATCTCATCATACAGAAGGAGTTCGGTCACAAGGATCTGCGCACTACTCAGCAGTGTTACTGCTATGATCTCACAACAGATGAGGAACGCTATGAAAAAATTGCACAATCACTGGCATAGCGTACGATTCTGCCCCATCTAATCACTATCTAATCACATCTAACCACCGCCAAAATAATAGACCCGTTGGTTGATTTTTCAACGGGTCTGGTGGTGGAGCGTAGGGGGATCGAACCCCTGGCCTCAAGATTGCGAACCTTGCGCTCTCCCAGCTGAGCTAACGCCCCACAATGCTCATATGTTTATCGAGGGAGCTTTCCAACGAAGATTATAATATGAGCGATTGTATTCTTCAATAACAAATACGGATTATTCCATTGCGACCAGTGCCGGGATGGTCTCCTCGAAGTTTACTCCATACCAAGGCTTCTTCGGGTCATTCATGGTTATCTTAATTGTGTGAGCGGTATAATCTGCTGCGATCCTCATCGCATCTTTCCAGTCCTTGCCATGCATCATCTCTCCGATAGCCGTGCTGGAGAACAGATCGCCTGTTCCGTGGAACATTGCTCCTACTTTGTCATTCTGATAGACGTACAGCTCGTCTTTCTTCTTATCGTATCCCATTATGCCTGTCTTGCCTTCGCTGAGGGAAACACCTGTGAGCACACTGATGCGCGCGCCGAGGTTAACTACCTTTGAAAGCAGTTCTTTAATGTATGCCTCATCGTACTCTTCGCGATACTCGGTATCAGTCATTATGCAGGCTTCCGTAATATTCGGGACTATCATATCAGCGCATGAGCAGAGCTCAGTATTTTTGCGAGCGTAAGCCATATCGAAGGCCGGGTAAAGCTTTCCGCGGTCTGCCATTACAGGATCAACAAAAATGAGCTTGTCTTCGCCCCCGCCAAATTTTCTGAACAGATCTTTCATCATATCGATCTGCTCGATGGAGCCCAGATAGCCTGTATATATCGCATCGAATTCAACGCCTTCATCCTGCCACTTCTCACATATAGGCTCGATCTGATCTGTCAGGTCCTTAACCGTAAAGCTCTTAAAAAGAGTATGGTTGGAAAGAACCGCCGTCGGCAGAATAACGCACTCAACACCAAGTGCCGAGATGACCGGAAGCGCGATTGTGATGGAGCACTTACCAAGGCATGAAATGTCCTGTACCGTAAGAATTCTTTTCATTTTGCTGTATACCCCCTGAAACAAATCTCAGTCCCTTTTAATACCGCCTCATACTATAACATATTCTATGAATTTGTGTTAAGATGCAGGACTAATAAATTATGCATAATGTATGAGGAGACCAGCTATGAAAAGTCAAGCATAATTTAGGCAGAAATTACCGAGAATTCCAATCTTCTATCGGTGGTAAAAAAGGGTAACTTTAACCGAGCTCCCTAATAGTGGTGCTTTCAAAATCTATCGATTAGCGGATATCCCGACTATCAGTCGAGATTGAATTCTACGTTGTCAGTAAGCATCTTGAAGATGACTCTGACTAGTTTGCCGGCACAGTGCCCAAGGGCATTGTAATGAGTCCGGCCTTGCGCCATCTTGGCATCATAGTATGCCGCGAATGTCACATTGTTCTTGACCACGTTATGGGCAGCATTTACAAGAGCGTATCTGAGGACCTTGGATCCTCTCTTGGACATCTTGGTCTTCTTCGCCTGGAACTGACCGGACTGGTAAACAGTAGGATCAAGACCGGCGAAAGCAAGAAGCTGCTTAGGGCTTGAGAAACGGTGGACGTCACCGATCTCACCCAGGATCATTCCGCCATTGATGTAGCCAATGCCTGGAATGGTCATGATGACGGAATCGCGAACTTTCATAATGTCCGTCATCTCCGCCTCAACGTGGGCGATCTGACTATCCAGAAGTTCTATCTGTTCAACAGCATGAACTATCTGAATAGCGATAGCGCTGTCAGGGTAACCGACAGAGTTCCGTGCCAGAACCCTTAACTCTTTGGCCTGATCCTTCTTGAAATGGCCGTGGGAAGCAACATCAAGAAGATGAGCCAAATGGGTCAGATGCATGGAAGCAACGTCTTTAGCCGTAGGGGCTTCCCTGAGAAGAGCATAGACACCTTTCTGGTGCAGCCCTGACTTGAAGAAATACTGAAGTTCAGGGAAAGTCTGATCGAGAGAAGCCTTGAGCTGGATCTTGAGCCTGGTCCGTTGCTTGATGGCTTTCTGGCGAAAGCGTCCAAGCGATTTGAGATCCATGAGATCAAGATCATCGAAGGAAACGAAGCGATAAGACTGCTGCATAGCAAGGGCTTTACAGATGATGAATGTGTCCACTTTGTCCGTCTTGGTCTTGCGGATGTTGTTCTTCCGCAGAGTGGCGGTCTGAATCGGGTTCAGGACACACACATCATAGCTACGACAAACAAGATAACGAACGAGGTTGTTGCCGTAGTGAGCCGTCGACTCAAGACCGATGATGACTTTGTCACCGGTTGGAAGAGATTCCAGCTTGGATGACAGAGTGTGGAAGCCATCAGCGTCATTTCTGAATTTGAACGGCTCGATGAGTACTACGCCATCAGAATCGATTGCAGATGCGTAGTGATCGAGTTTGGCGATATCGATGCCAACATAGATCATGAGGTCGTACCTCCCTTTCAAGTATTGATACCGTGATATCCACCAGCGATTATCATCGTAGACTTGACGGAAATAAGTACTCAGAGGCTCATAGCAGCCACCGGAAACATCCAGCTATAAACAATTCAGATAAAGAAACAAAATCAATTGTCCACAGTATCTGAGTTGTATTGAACCACGGAGATGAAAGAAAGGAAAAGTGGTGTTTTAGCTTCTGCAAACATCATACAAGGTAATTATATGAAAAAAGAAAGAAGCAAACTATTACTCGTGATGCTTCTCTGCATCACAATGATTGGCACTACTCTCCTTTCGGCCTGCGGTCAGCCGGATCCTGAAGAGCCTGAGGCACCGCCAAGCAACTCTCTGACAGGTGCTACAGCTGAGCAAGGTTATGATGAAGCTGCAGCCGGAAGACGTGTCGCGGCATTCGTAGTTGAGAATGCACCTGATGCAAGACCTCAGTGGGGAATGGATGACGAAAACTACTCGCCTGACATCATTCTTCAGGGAGAGGTAGAGGGCGGAATAACCAGAACACTCTGGCTCTACGCTGACTATGAAAAGCTTCCTGAGATCATCGGACCTACAAGAAGCGCACGTCCGCCTTTCGTTAAATTCTCCGAGCTCTTCGACTCCATCTTTATCCACTGGGGAATGAGCCATTCAAAGGGAGATTATATCGGAGCCAAGACGGTATTCAAGCGTGACAAGGTCGACCATATCGACCAGATGTATCTCGATGACCAGGAAGGCATGTATGGCAGAGATACCACCAGAGCAGTCAATGTTGAGCACCGCGGTATCATCTACGGCGAAAAAGTCCCTGCAACCATTAAGAATGAAGGCTTCAGGACAGAGCCAAAGGAATACACAAAGCTCGCCTTCAACAGGGTCACAGAGCCAGTCAGTGAAACCGCAGCTACACAGGTAGGCGTTAAGTACTCCGAAAAAGCATTTGAGGATACATACTGGACTTACAGCGAAGAAGACGGCATGTACCACACCAGCAGTTTCGAGAATGACCTCGCCAGAGAGAACCTGCTTGTACTCTCCGATGAGACCGAATACATCACAAAGGAAGGATATCAGGGTCCTGGAAGCGCAGGAAGCGTAACCTACTGTGATTACAAGCTCAAGGGAGGCGACGGCAAGCTCTTCAGCAAGGGAACAGTAAAGGATATCAAATGGCAGATCAATGACGGCAAGCTCGAGCTTATCGATCCTGCTACTGATGCAGAAACCGCACAGACTGCCAACGACGAAAATCTGGCATCAGCCATAGAAACTGTCAAAGCAGACGAAAATGCAGAATGGCCGGTTTACAACAAGTATGTAATCGTTTCACCTGAACCGGAAGAAGGTGAAGAGCTGAGTGAAGAAGAGGCTCTCGCAAATTCCTACGTACTCCAGAACCTCAATGTAGGTAAGACCTGGATCGGATGGATCTCAAGCAATAATGGGGGTAAAGTGATATGCTCCCTTTATGAGAGACAGTAAAAAACAAAAACACTGTCATTCATGAAGGGAGTTTTCATATGGGGAGAAAGGGATCAAAAGTGCCTCCCGAGACAAAAATCAAATATTCCAAGCTATGTGTTGAAGGAAAAATGAGTATATCCGAGGCAGGCCGTTGTTTAGGACTCAATATTGAAACAATACGAAGATGGGTCCTGAGGTATTGTGAACAAGGAGAGCTTGCATTTCTAAACACCGGCAGAAATACAGTTTACACGGATGAAGTTCGCTTGCAAGCGGTATGCAGTTATCTGAAAGGAGAAGGCTCATTAGCTGTAATCACTGCGAGATACGGATTGCGTTCAGATAAGCAACTACGGGATTGGCTCAAGATGTATAATAACGGTGAAGACTTCTCACACAAGATGTCAGGAGGAAGCCGTATGAAAACATCACGAACCACCACCAAGGAAGAGCGTATCCAGATCGTTAAGGAATGTATTGCTAATGGCTGCAATTATGGCGAGTCTGCCATCAAGCATAACGTCAGCTACCAGCAGGTATATGGCTGGGTGAAACGATACAAGAAGCTTGGGGAAGCCGGTCTCGAGGATCGTCGCGGCAGACGCAAGGCAGATCAGGAGCCTCGCAGCGAGGTCGAGGAGCTCAAGATCAAAATGGCTCAGCTCGAGCATGAACTGTACATGACTAAGATGGAGCGTGACCTGTTAAAAAAAGTCAAGGAACTGGAGAGAAAGGATCTCTATCGCAAGTAAGGCAGTCACACCTCTACGGTTCCATCAAGTACTGCACCGAGACATATAGCTATCCGGTCGAGCCATGCTGCCGGATACTGCATGTTTCAAGGTCAGCATATTACAAGTGGCTGCGCGGCGACGTCGGAGAAAGAGTAAGACAAAACAGAGTAATCGCAGAGAAGATAGAAAAGATCCATACGATGGACTCGTCCAAGGGTTACCGCAGGATCAATGATGACCTGTATCGCGACTATGGCATAAAGATCAACGATAAGCGAGTTCTCAGGATCTGCAGAGCCAGAGACATCAAGTCCACGATCAAGTATGCGAACCACGGATGCACACGCCAGGCGGATAATCCGCAGTTCATA
>CACZGY010000193.1 GCA_902780815.1 uncultured Eubacteriales bacterium | reverse complement strand
TCTCCGCTATTTTTGCAGATGCTGTTTTCAGGAACCACGCCTCTGACGCACGATGTCGGATATACGTTTGAGTTGCGGCCTATGACTGTGCCCGGATTGAGCACGGCATTGCAACCTACCTCAACGTGGTCGCCGAGCATCGCTCCGAACTTCTTGATGCCTGTCTCGATCTGCTCTGTTCCGTTATGCACCACAACAAGCTGTTTGTCAGCTTTCACGTTGGAGGTGATGGAACCTGCTCCCATGTGGCTGTAGTGACCGAGGATCGAGTCTCCTACATAGTTATAATGAGGAGTCTGCACGTTATCGAAGAGGATGACGTTCTTGAGCTCTACGGAGTTTCCTACTACGCACTTGCGGCCGACGAGCGCCGAACCTCTGATGAATGCGCAGTGTCTGACTTCTGTCTCAGGTCCGATGATGCATGGCGCGCCGAGATATGCGCTCGGGAACACCTTTGCAGTCTTGTGCACCCATACGTTCTCGCTGACCTCCTCATATTCTTCAGGGTCGAGCGTAGGACCGAGCTCAAGGATGAAATCCTTGATGCCCTTCAGGGCTTCCCACGGATATGTGAACTGTGAAAGATAATCCTTGGCTAAAGTATGGTCGAGATCATACAGATCATTGATTGTGTACATATATGCCTCCTAATCTACAAGATGCCCTTTTGCGCGGATCACATCGATGATCTTATCTACGTACTTCTCGCACTCTTCTTCGGATGGAGCTTCGGCCATGACTCTTACCACAGGCTCTGTGCCGGACTCGCGCAGGAGTGTACGGCCCTTGTCGCCGAGAGCCTTCTTTGCTGCCGCATCTGCAGCCAGCACGTCAGGATCGTTCATGCACTCTTCTTTGCTCTTTACTCTTACGTTCTTCAGTACCTGAGGATAGAACACTACAGGAGCAGCGAGCTCGCTCATCTTCTTCTTTCTTGCCAGCATGGCCTCCATCAGCTTGAGTGATGTCAGGATGCCGTCGCCTGTAGTTGCGTACTTAGTAAAGATGATGTGTCCGCTCTGCTCTCCGCCGATGCGGTGGCCGTTCTGGACCATGTTTTCATAAACGTATTTGTCGCCAACCTTGGTCTGCTCGTATTCGATTCCGGCTTTATCAAGCGCCTTGTAAAGACCGAAGTTCGACATTACTGTTGTTACGACCTTGTTGTTGAGCAGCTTGCCTCTGTCCTTCATGTAAGTTCCGTAGATGTACAGGATGTGGTCGCCGGTAACAACGTTGCCCTTCTCGTCTACGCAGAGGCATCTGTCGGCGTCGCCGTCATACGCGAATCCTACGTCGAGTCCTTTGTCCACTACGAACTTCTGCAGGTGTTCAATATGTGTGGAACCGCAGTTGGTGTTGATATTGTAGCCGTCCGGCTCATCGTTCATTACATAAGTCTTTGCGCCGAGTGCATCAAACACGCCCTTAGCGATCTGCCACGCAGCACCATTTGCTACATCAAGCCCAACCTTTACATCCTTAAAGCTGAACTTCGACATCGAGATGAGGTAGCCGATGTAGCGGTTTCGTCCGGAGATATAGTCTACTGTGCGTCCTATCTCGTCGCGCTCTGCCATCGGGACTTCCATCTCGCTCGATCTTCAGGAGTGTCTCTTCGTCCATCTTCTCGCCGTTGTTGTTGACGATCTTGATGCCGTTGTCATAGTAAGGATTGTGCGATGCGGAGATCATGATTCCGCAGTCGAAGTCGTCGACTCTTGCTATATACGACACTGACGGTGTGGTTGTTACGTGCATTATGTAAGCGTCAGCACCGGATGCCATGAGGCCTGTGCAGAGCGCATACTCAAACATGTAGCTCGATCTTCTCGTATCCTTTCCGATGACGACCTTTGCCTTGCGGTCAAGTCTCTTGCCGTAGTACCAGCCGAGGTAGCGGCCGATCTTGATAGCGTGATCGAATGTCAGCGTCTTGTTTGCTTCACCGCGGAAGCCGTCTGTTCCGAAATATTTACCCATTACAGTCTCTCCTTTTTCTCGATATCGAGGAAGTACTTGTATGTGTCAACTGTCAGCTCGCCGCAGGCCTCTTCGTCGCATGCGATGATTGCGCCGTTGTGCATCTGGAGTGCTGAGCATGTCCACTTCTGGCTGACTC
Source organism: uncultured Eubacteriales bacterium (assembly GCA_902780815.1). Taxonomy (GTDB): domain Bacteria; phylum Bacillota; class Clostridia; order Peptostreptococcales; family Anaerovoracaceae; genus Crickella. The sequence continues at coordinate 1,116 of CACZGY010000193.1, read as the reverse complement.
CGCCCTCTACTACTGCTGCCATGGCTCTTGCCTTGTTGTGGCCGCTGATGAGAACGAGAACTTCCTTCGAATCTGTAACTGTACCGATTCCTACTGATAGTGCCTGAGCCGGTACTGCTTCAGGATCGTTTCCGAAGAATCTCGAGTTGACTATTCTTGTATCTGTTGTGAGGTCTCTGAGTCCCGTGCGTGATGTGAGTGATGTGAAAGGCTCGTTGAAAGCCAGATGTCCGTCTACTCCGATTCCACCCATGAAGAGATCGATGCCGCCGTAAGAAGCGATCTTTTCCTCATACCTTGCGCACTCTGCTTCCGGATCGTCTGTCATTCCGTTAAGGATGTTGATGTTTGCAGGATCCATGTCTACAAGGTGATCAAAGAAGTTGTCGTGCATGAAGTACCAGTAGCTCTGGTCGTGCTCATGAGGGAGCCCGAGATACTCGTCCATGTTGAATGTAACAACATTTTTGAACGAAAGCTCGCCTGCCTTGTTCTTTGCGATAAGGTTCTTATATACACCGATCGGGGATGATCCTGTAGGAAGTCCCAGCACGAACGGCCTGTCTTCTTTGTGGTTATTGATCTTGTCTGCAATGTAGTCCGCAGCCCACTTGCACATCTTTTCATAATCGTCCTGAATGACTACTCTCATTGTTTATTCTCCTTTCGTTCCCATGCGGGGCGGTTAAAAAACGCCCTAAACCGAGGCGATTATAGCATCTTCACCACCGCCAGTAAATGCATGTCGCTCAAATAATTTGAAAACATACTCCTCTGGGAGTATACTATTAACAAAGCGTAAGAAAGCACTTTTATCGCAGCGCCGAAAAGCGCTAAAAAGCGCCATTAAAGGAGCACGATGGACAGAAAAATCTATCACGGAAGCGACAGAATAGTAAGAACTCCCGCTTTCGGAACGGGCAGGCAATACAACGATTTCGGCCTGGGTTTTTACTGCACTGAATACCCGCAGTATGCCGCCGAGTGGGCCGTCGGAACTGGGAAAAACGGCTTTGTTACCTCTTACTCCATAGACAGCGACGGTCTTCGCATCATCAATCTCTGCAGCTCGCAGTACACTCCGCTCCACTGGCTCGGGCTCCTCTTCAACTACCG
>CACZGY010000192.1 GCA_902780815.1 uncultured Eubacteriales bacterium | reverse complement strand
CCGCTCTCATTAGCCCTGACATGAGGTATGTCGAAGCTGTTGCTGCATGCGGCCTGCACGACATGACTAAGGAAGACAATATACGTTCAGTCATGGAGACCCTGAGCGACCACTATCAGGATGAGTTTACCGAACAGATGAACCTTTATTCATTCACTGTCAGATCTTCAAGTGCCCCCTTAAGGACCCAGACAGATACATTTTTATCACCGACTGTGAAGATGCCGTATCCGTCATCATCGATGACAACAGGATCCGGATTGTTGCTGAGCGCGTCGTAGTACTTTACACCTGCGCGCTCCTTACCTATATACATTTTTTTGCTTCCGCCTTCTGCGTTGCTTAACAGGACAGCAAAACCGGAGTCAGGATGCCGGTCATCACCGCTTCTGACCCATCCGACAATATGCTTATCATCGAAATAATCTGTCTGTTCACCATATGAATATAAGTGTCTCAGTTTGATGAGCTTGCCGAGATTAGGGACCATCGGGCGGTTGTGCGCAGGATTGCCATAGTAGTCCGCATAAAAGACACAAGGCATTCCGTCCTTTCTCAGAAGGATGATGGCATATGCCAGCTGCTTGAACCAGTCATCCACAAATGACTGAAGACTTTGCCCAAGCTGTGTATCGTGATTGTCAACAAAGGTGACAGCGTTAGCCGGCCTTTCAGATACGAGAGTGCGGGAGAGTATCCTGCTCATATCATAATCACTGCCTGATTTGGCTGCGTGATAGAAGTTGAAATGCAGAGCAACGTCAAACAGACTCATTGAGTTATCCACTGAATCAAGATAATAGAGGAGCTTGTCAGGATCTCCGCTCCAGTATTCACCGACTGCAGGATATGGCCTGCCGGTATCCCTGCGGATCGCTTTCAGAAAATCACGGTAGAATGAAAAGCTGATATGCTTGACGGCATCGAGCCTCAGAGCGTCAACATCCGTTTCTTTAAGATACCACTCAAGCCATCTTCTCAGTTCGCTGATGACTTCAGGGTTTTCCATATCTACATTCATTCCCATAAGATAATCAAAACTGCCGTATTCCTGATCCGTATCAGGCTCCCAGTTTTTTCCCGTGAATCGGAATATCCTGCCGGATTCTTTTGATGCCTCATCCCAATCTGTAGCCGAGAAATGAGTGTGGTCCCATTTGAAGGAGCTGTATTTTTCATTTCTTCCTGGAAAAGTGAAATTTGACCATACGCTGATCGTCTGTTCATCACCTACCGGCTGATATCTGTTTTCAGGTGATACAGGCACTGCACGTACTTTTTCAAGTTTATCGCCGCCCATCCTGTGATTCAGAACGATATCAGCATAAACAAGAATACCTTCGTCATGCAGAGCCTTAATGGCATCAATGTATTCTTCCTTTGTCCCGTATTTTGTTCTTACTGTTCCTTTCTGATCAAACTCTCCCAGATCATAAAGATCATAAATACTGTAACCTACATCATTCTGAGAGGTGCATTTATATGCTGGAGGAAGCCAGATATCTGTTATACCGAGCCCTGCCAGATTCTGCGCCTTTGCGGCACATCTTTTCCACCAGAACCCGTCATTAGGCAGATACCATTCAAAAAACTGCATCATGGTTCTGTTTGTTTCCATAGTTTTACCTTCTATATCGATGCTGAAATTCCATGTCCATCGCAGAAAAAATGTTCAGAATTATTAAATACAAGTGCACTTTTTACCACAAAGCCTTCGCTTTGTCAAATAATACGATGCAATATGGTTTCATTCTATGTGGTATCATAAGGACGTTAAACAAACCTTAATTACAGGGAGGAAGTGTGTGAAATGAAAATCGCATGGTTCTGTATTCCGGCCCACGGACATACAGATCCGACGCTTGGACTCGTTAAAACACTTACTGAAGCCGGACATCAGATATGGAAGATAAGGACAATGCTGACCGGGTAGGCAAGGATAAAGTCTTTGCGACTGAATTGCTGGTTTCATCTACGCTTCATCAACCACGACATTTGCTTTTAATCGCTATTCAGCCAAATACATGCAGGAGAGCATTTTCGATATCGGCAGGATGCTGATGGCAATGCCGCGTATAAACAAACAGCTGAAACGCCTCCGCGAAAAAGGCTATCCGGTGAAGAGCCTGCTTGACATCGTTCAGAATGATAACGATACTAATACCATTGTGTACACATCCGGATATTTTCAGCCATGCTCGGATACGTTCTCTGACAGATATCATTTTATCGGACCGTCAATACGTCCGGTAACCGAACCTGTAGAAAAGACTTCGGACAAGACCATATATATTTCGATGGGAACTGTAAATCAGAACAGACAGTTTTACCGCAACTGTATCAACGTGCTTGCACCGACAGGCTGGCAGGTGATCATCTCCATGGGAACGAACACCGATCATTTCGATGACCTCCCGGAGAACATCCAGGTGTATGAGTCAGTAGATCAGATGGCGGTGATGTCGATCGCTGACGCTTTCATCACTCACTGCGGCATGAACTCCACCTCCGAGGGGCTGTACTATGGTGTACCGCTTGTGCTTTTTCCGCAGACCCCGGAGCAGAATGCCGTGGCAACAAGAACCGAAGAACTTGGCGCAGGAGTCAGACTGAGATCTATATCTGAAAGCTTCAAAAGCTGCGGAGGGATGGCTGAGGCAAAAGCCTTCCTTGAACAGATCGCATCTCAATAATAAGATCATTCAATCGGGAGAGGGTTTGAACAATAAAACCAAGGGAATAATCTGCATAATAGCGTCAGCGTTTTTCTTTTCACTGATGTCGCTGTTCGTAAGGATGGCAGGCGATCTGCCGACTATGGAGAA
>CACZGY010000191.1 GCA_902780815.1 uncultured Eubacteriales bacterium | reverse complement strand
CAAACTACTGCTTAGCAGGATCAACAGCTATATATCGGTAAAATACACCTTGATTTACTTCAGCCTTATGGCTGTTCTGTATTTATTCTCTCTTTTCGGTAGCATGTTCGGAAGCACCGATTTCACATACGCAGATTTCTGAGTAGACACTGGCAGGTATAACGGCAATTATACAAATACAAAAAACTGCAACCTTGCCGTTTTTTATATTCCATATTCATCTTTACTCTCACAGCGAATCTTTGTAAGGTATCCACCGCAAGTGGTACCCATTACAAGTAGTCCTCCGCGATAGAAGTAAAAGTTATTGTATCCTGACATGAAAGACAATGCTTTTCGAGGTGCGGGAATGACAGTCTACATACACTATGGAGCAGATGCATTTGATCCAGAACTGTTTTCTCCGATTAGAAACAGCACATGGAACACTAAACCGATGGAAGGCACCGGTCTGTGGGCAAGCCGCGAAAATGACCCTTTTGGTTGGAGCGCATGGTGCAGAGAAAACCGGTATTCTGTTCAATCGCTTAAGCAGTTTTTCAGATTCGCTGTTTCCGCTGACAGCGACATTCTCATACTTGAAGATCCGGAGCAGCTGGAGACCATTCCGAAAACAAAGCCGTGGAAGCCTAAGGATCTGTCGTGGATGGAAACAGTAGAGCCGGGAAAGATACCGTCCGAGGAGCAGCTGATGCAGCTGTACTCCCCAAATCCCTGCTACATCGACTTTGAGGAACTGGTTCGGAATGGCATCGACGCAGTCGAACTGACCAACTGCGGTGCCTTCAGAGACAGCCTGGATATATGGGACTGTAACTGCATTCTGGTCATGAATCCGGAAATAATAGTGCCGGAATAACTCATAAACATCACAAGCTGAATACATTGCTGCAGGCAAATACGTCTGCAGTTTTTTTATGCAGCAAAGGATGGTGAGATATATGAGTTACAACAGAAACAGAAGTCCTGACAGGAAATCTCAGAAGGAACGAATAAAGGAACTGACCGAAGAACTGGAGAAAGGTGTTGTCGAATGCTATAACAGCGAATCTTTTCAGACGGTCATAAGAACCTTTTCACGATTTCACAATTATTCTCTGAATAACTGCCTGCTCATCGCATTGCAGGCTCCGGGCTCGACCTGTGTGGCAGGCTACGTAGACTGGCAGAAGAAGTTCGGCAGGCAGGTAAAGAAAGGCGAGAAGGGAATCAAGATCCTGGCTCCCTGTAAGTATAAGGTTGAGATCGATGACATGGACGATCCCGATGCCGACAGCAGCCAGGGAACTACCTTCACTGGATATCCATGAGCTGACAGGCGATGTCAAAGAGTATGAGCGATTCTATAAGGCGCTTGTGAGTATAAGCCCGGTACCGATCACCTTTGAAGACATCGAAGGAGGAGCCAAAGGTTACTACAACGATGCTGAAAAAAGGATAGCGATCAAGACAAGAATGAGCGAAGCTCAAACAATCAAGACCCTGATCCACGAGATAAGCCACGCCACATATCACTCAAAGGAAGGCCGCGACAAGGACTTTCCTCTCGACAGAAGACACATGGAGACGGAAGCTGAAGCTATAGCCAGTGTTGTAGCCGGAGCTTATTCCATCGACTCTTCCAGTTACTCCTATCCGTATCTGGCTTCGTGGGCAAGCGGAAAAGAAGTCAAGGAACTGAAAGATTCTTTGGAAAGGATCAGATCTTTTGCCGATGAAATGATAACCGGCATCGATAGATCTCTCGAAAAACAGATCCGGCGTGAGCAGAACCGTGCTTTCCGCGAAGAAGCGAGGTGATGATCATGCCATACTATACCGAAGAACAGATAAAGCAGGCACGGTTGATAGACCTGATGACATATCTTCAGACATATGAACCGACAGAGCTTGTGCATGTACGTGGAAATACCTGGTGTTTACGCGAACACGACTCATTAAAGGTAACTGCTGATGGCAAGTGGTATTGGTGGAGCAGGGGCTTCGGCGGCTATTCAGCGCTGGATTATCTGACCAAAGTCAAAGGGCTTCCGTTCATAAAAGCGATGGATATCCTGACTGACGATTCCAAAGATTTTCAGTTTGAAACTCCCAGGATTTTCAATCGGGATAACAGCAGTACAGAAAGAAAGCTGCTCTTGCCGGAAAAGTGCGAGACGAATCTTGAAGTGATACGCTATCTGAGCAGCCGGGGAATAGATCGTGAAATCATCAAAGACTGCATCAATGAAGGTCTGCTTTATGAGTCCCTGCCATATCACAACTGCATTTTCGTTGGCTATGATGAGGCCGGCAAAGCTGCCTATGCATGCTACCGGGCAACAAACGGCGAAAGGATCATGGGCGATGCTGCCGGATCGGACAAGAGGTATGCATTCAGAATAAATCAAGCCGGAAGCACTATCCATGCATTTGAAAGTGCTATCGATCTGCTTTCATACGCAACTGTAATGAAGATGCAGACGGGAAACTGGCAAGCAGAACCTATGGTATCTCTTGGCGGAGTATACGCTCCGAGTCCGAACAGACCGGGAATAAAGATTCCGGCAGCACTGGATAATGCTCTTCAGAATCATCCCGAAGTGAAGACGATTGCTCTGCATCTCGATAATGATTATGCCGGCAGGAGTGCCGCAAGATCCATCGCAGAGCAGCTGCAGGACAGGTATGTGATAAGAAATGAACCTCCTGCAACGGGGAAGGACTGCAACGATTTCCTGATGCAAATCCGGCATCGTAACAGATCACGGCAAATGGGAGCAGCCAGATATGAGCATCCCAGATGAATAAAGAAGTAATGCCATATTAATTCTCCTCTATGACAACAGCCATGAAGGACTCGATATATCCTTCATGGCTGAAACGTCATAGGTATTTGTATGGAGTATTATGAAGAAAAGTTGTTATCTCTGTTTGACAATGACATGATACCGCAGAATCTTTAAACGAACCTAAATAATCATATTTTTCAGTGTTCTATTATGAAAATAGCCTGCAACTATTTCCGCTTGCGGATGTTTATACTATAATCCACAGATGTTAATCTGCGTTGCTTGCTTTAGGATGACTGTAGACCTACTATAAAAGCAGAAAATCAGAACATACTGGGGTGGCGGC
>CACZGY010000190.1 GCA_902780815.1 uncultured Eubacteriales bacterium | reverse complement strand
TCCTCTTTATTTCTGAAGGAGCGGCTCAGATTCGCTCCGGAAGTCAAATAATACGTTTCGTGGTCAGGGCTTCCTTTTCCCTGTGTAGTCTTGCTATGTATTCCCCTGTTTCAACACTCCATTTTTCTGTCTTCATCACGGATATAGCGGAAAGCTTTTTTTATAAAAAATCTGGATAAGGGTTTTGAAAAGGCTGCCGGAGCATTATGCCCGGGCAGCCTTATAATGAATTGAATACATGATTTGTATGATGAAATGATTGTTGATCCGGGTCTGCTAATTATAAATGCGCATCTATGCCAATGGGCCGAGAATAAAACCGGCCGCCAGGAAGGATATGCACAACAAGAACAGCAGAATCTCTATACCCACCTCAATGATACCACCTAAATACTCTATGCCGAGGGCAATCCCGATCATCACCGCTATCGCAATTATCAATGTTTTCAGTACAGAACGCATGTTGATCACCGCTCCCTTCTATTTTTTGTCAAAGTGCTTATCATTTCACGCTCTTTATGTATTCCTTATAGCTGTCCACGCAGGCTTTCCACTCGGTTTCCGTGTTGCAGCTGCTCAGGAAGGAAAGAAGCTCGTGCATGCTGTCCTCAAAGAAGGTTTTGAAAAACAAGGACAGATAATACTTCATCTCAGCAATCGCACTGTCGATGTTACTTACATTTTCATAACGGATCAGCGGAATCTCGATATCTCCATACACCATTTCTCCCAACGTGACATTCACGTTGCCATCGTTAAAAATGTTAATTTTAATCTTGTCTGTATAACGCTTGAGCGTAAAATACCGGTGACGCCCGCTCGGTCCTGTCTGGATCGTGATGCTCATCTTGTTATGACATTTCTTCAGGTGCTTCTGGATTTCCGCAAACACAATCGCGGTCATCTTATCAGTCGCCTGCTTTCTCGCTTTGATTTCAATCTTCATTTCCTCTGTTTTGCTCATTTTGTTACCTCCGAAATAACCCAATATGTTGTCACCCCGTCTTCACTTTCCCGGCCAGATCCATAGAGATCATAGTTTGCCTCCGCAGCATAGTAGTGGCCGATGGTGACCGGCGCATTATACAAGGCAGCTAACAGATACTGTTTTATGTTCTTTACTTTCGTAGTATTTTTGCCCATACACTCCAGGACATATTCGATGTGCGAATAGTCCAGACTGAGCAGCCTGCTTCTTACAACAGCAGCAGGCATTAAGTCCTTTCCGATGATGATATTGCGGCGAGAATTACATACGGTATCAGTCATCAGTGCGACGATCCCGTCTACTTCTTCTGTCGGATGTGACTTGCACAAAGTGCTGTAATCAATATTCTCCCTGATCAGGTCCCGGTAAGCATAGTAATTTACCTCTCCATCCGCATCCGGATTCTTCTTTCCATCCCTGATCGATAGATCAGATAAGATATTACTCTCTTCAGTCTTGTTATAATCAGTATTATTACAGTCTGATTCTTGGACTTCTTGAGATATGATTTCTGGACTTCTTGAAGTCTGTTTTTTAGACTTCTTGAAGTCTATATTCTGGACTTCCTGAAGTATGTTTTCTGGACTTCCTGAAGTATGATTTTTAGACTTCTGCGTATTTACGGGCTTTTCAGGGTATTCTTTGCCCTCTTCCCGGAGCATGAAGTTCTTCACATAGATAATGTTTGCTTTTCCGAGACCGAGCCTTTTCTTCTCGATCAGCCCGATTCCTTTCTGTGTATCCAGCTCCGCCAGGAGTTTTACTGCGGTCTGCCTGCAGCATCCCATCATCTCAGTGGCATCTTCGATTGTAAAAGTGATATACACCCGTCCCTGATCGTCGAACCACTTGTTCTTCACGGACAGGGACATCCTGTCAAGCAAAAGACCATAGAGGACCTTCGCTTCACAGGAGAGCTTTTTAAAGTATGGGTCAGTAAATAGTACTTTCGGTATCCGGAAGAATGTATAGGCTTCCGCCTGCATGCCGTAGAAATAATCAAAGGTTGCCGTTTGATTCACAGTAATACCCCCTTGCCGTTATGTTCCGGTTACTCCTGCTCTTCTTTCCATCTATCAAGCAGCTGATAGATGATCTCTTCGATCTGTGCAGTGTCATACTCAGGTGAGAAGATCTGATTGAGCCGCCTCGTTTTCAAGATCACCCTTCTGCAATAACGATTCCCGAGTATCAATCCTTCGGTGCTATTTTTTGTCAGAACCCCTTCATCATGCTGATCACGCAGCTGCTGCGCAGTTCTGCAGGATGGCAATTTCCCATAAAGCTGATATGTCTTCAGAATCCAGTTCTGTTCCGGTTCGTCCAGAAAGCTGATCCAGTACCCGGCCTGCATGGACAGTTTCTTTTTATCCACGAGTTCCAGCAGGTCCTGTATCAGATATGTCAGGCGGATATATCTCTGTACCTTCCGGGCATTATCACCATACTTCTTTCCCACTGCATCCGGTGTGGATGATCCTTTCTTTCCCTGGTGCCGCATAGTTTCCATCTGCAGCTTATATGCATTCGCTTTCTCGCTCGGCAGCACGTTCGTCCGCTGTATGTTGCTGTAGATCATAATGTCCACTGCATCTTCATCGGACAGTTCCCGAATGATCGCAGGAACCTTTTCGAGCCCGGCAATCTCAGCCGCATGCTTTCTCCTGTGACCTGAAATGATCTCATAGCCACCTTCCACAATAGGGCGGACTGTCAAAGGGACAAGGATTCCTTTCTCTTTTATGCTCTGGATCAGCTCCAGCATGTCCTCATCGTCAGTGACCCGGAACGGATGCCCCTTAAAGTCATGCAGTTCCTTGATAAACAGGTCTGTCGATTCTCCCTCATCCGACAGTTCTCCAAAAAGGGACTCGTAGGAGTTCAATTTGATATCCGGCTTCACGGACCTTGTTGTTTTACCTGCCACTTCCTATAACCTCCTCTGTCAGCT
>CACZGY010000189.1 GCA_902780815.1 uncultured Eubacteriales bacterium | reverse complement strand
TCCGGAGCAGGCATTGCTCCCGGAGCTCTTTAGTTGCATTTGATTCTATTCAACGAACAGATCGACAAACTGGAATGTTCTGCAGTCGACCAGTCCGCGGTTCGTGAGCCTCAGCTCAGGCAGGCATGCAAGCGGGATCAGCGCCATAGTCATGTATGGCGAGTTGATAACGCAGCCCATTTCCTTCCATGCAGCATCGAGCTTGCTGATCAGGTCTGCCATTTCCTCGGCAGGCAGGTCATTCATCAGACCTGCGATAGGGAGCGGCACGAGTGCCAGAACCTTTCCGTCGGCAACAGCGCACATTCCGCCGCCGCATTCTACAAGTGTGTTGGCGGCAAGAGCCATGTCTTCATCGTTTGTACCGGCAACGAGCAGATTGTGGGCGTCATGAGAAACTGTCTGGGCCATCGCGCCCTTTTTGAATCCGAATCCTTTCAGGAAACCGCTGCCCTTTGTACCCGTCTCGTGGTGACGCTCAAACACTGCCATCTTCATTATGTCCTGAGCTGCATCTGCCTGTACAAAGCCGTCCTTCACCTTCAGATCGACTATTCTCTCGTAATTGCCTACGCGGTTAGGGATGATCTCGCTGCACCTTCCGGCGCTGCGATCTTAAAGCTGTCTGCTGTTATATCGTAACCCACATGCATTGTGTTGTAGACCGAAGCAGGGAAATCCGATTTTTCGAGTTCTACTGTCATCTCACCGTTTTCAGCTACTATGTCGCCGTCGATTATGGTACGTGTTATCTGTATGTCGTTCAGATCATCAAAGAACACTATATCCGCGCACTTGCCCGGTGTGATACTTCCCATCTCGTGATCCATGCGGAAGCAGGTAGCAGGGTTGATCGTTACGTACTGAATCGCCTTTATAGGATCGAGGCCTTCCTTGACAGCGCAGCGCACGATGTGGTCGAGGTGACCATCGCTGATGAGCGTGTCAGGGTGAGTATCGTCAGAAATGAGACATGCGAAGCGGTCTTCAACATTGTTGTCGAGTATGGCGCGGATGATTACCGGCATGTCATGCCATGCGCTGCCGTAGCGCATCAGAGCATACATTCCATGGCGCATCTTTTCGAGCACATCCTCTGCGCGTGTCGATTCGTGGCAGCACCTTACGCCCGAAGCGATAAAGGCGTTGAGTCCCGGACCGGTCTCAGGCACTGAGTAGTGGCCGGTTATTACCTGATCAGCCTTGAGTGTCTCGGCAAGCTCGCCATGGACGTTAGGATCTCCGTAGATCACGCCCGGGAAGTTCATCATCTCTCCGAGACCCATGATGCCGTCCCAGGTCATCATCTCACGTACCTCTTCCGGACCGATGTGCGATCCGGTGTCTTCGAACCCTGCGACTGCAGGCACGCATGAAGGAACATTGGACATCGCCTTCAGAGGAACTCTCATTCCGTCATCTATCATCGCCTTAACACCTTCAGGTCCGCAGACATTGCAGATCTCATGCGGATCCATGAAGATGCCGGTTGTACCGTGCGGCACTACGGCGCGGGCGTATTCTCTGACAGTGACCATTGCAGACTCCACGTGGATGTGAGCGTCCATAAATCCCGGAGCGATATACTGCCCGGAAGCGTCGATTATCTTGGTGTTTTCACCGATGCAGTGCGATGCGTCGCCTACAAGAGCGATGCGTCCTTCTGCGATCGCTACATCGATCCCTTCCTGGATCTCGGCGGTGCATACATTTACCAGTCTGGCATTTTTGATGACCATGTCCGCCTTCTCGACGCCCATCGCCACGTTTGCCATAGTTCTTGTTATTTCATAAAGGGGCTTTTTGCAAAACTTGTTGAGCATAATGATTCACCTCCTGTTAGTCGTAGTATAGCATATATCCGCAGGCTCACAGTGTGGTAAAATACAGAAGAGCAGATGTTTTGGAGTGAAATGAGGCGGAGATATGAGCAGAAAAAAAGAGTCACATAAAAGTGTGATGATAGAGGAGATAAGAAAAAGCGGAGCCTGGTTCACTACCAGAAAAGACAAGTATGTGAAGATGGGTTTCAGCGAAGAAGATAACTGCTACTTTGCCAGGGAGTGTTTCTTTAAAGATGGCGCTCTCGAAGGAGGCGCGTACTCTTTTGGCACAGACTGGTTCGACATCAGCTTCCATGGCAAATATATCGACATTTATGTGGATCCGGATACATTCAGACAATGGCCGGTCAGCTATAGCCCTGAAAAAGGAACTATCTATAAGGACGGAGAAGAATGCGCGGGTCAGGCAGAGAGGGTGCTGAAGTTCTGTAAACAGGCAGACCGTGAAGCGCTGCTTGGGATCACAGACGCGTATGAGATAGACAGCACCAATTTCGACCATATAATCAGTGTCGTCGGCGACGCTTCGATTGAATCATAGGGAAGAAATACGAATATGTGCTGAAGGATATGGTAAAAGAGAGAGGGATCGCTGATCATTTTGTGATCGATTCGGCGGCGACCAGCCGTGAGGAGATCGGCAATCCTGTATATCCTCCTGCAAGAAGGAAGCTGGCGGAAAAAGGCATACCTCTTGGGAACCACAGGGCGTGGCAGATGACAGGAAGCGACTATGACCGCTTCGATATGATCATCTGCATGGATCACAATAACATACGAAACATAAAAAGAATCACGGGCGGCGATCCGGACGACAAGATCAGCCTCCTGCTCGACTATACTGACAGGGCGGGTGACGAGGTCGCCGATCCGTGGTATACAGGCAACTTCGACGCCACATGGCGCGATGTGTCCGAAGGTTGTAAAGGGCTGTTGGAACAGATAAAGCAGTACGAGACTGATCCTGAACTTCAGAAGGAAGTTGAGGCGATCCTCGCTGATCAGAAGATCACGCTGGGTGAATTCATGAGTTTTGTTAAGAACCATGATGTTGAGGTTTCACTCTCGGACTTCCCAAAGATCATTAATGAGGCAAAGGAAGCGGGCCTGATCAAATAGCGGAGCATTCAAATGGCAGAACGTAAAGGTGAAAACCAGAAACTGAAGATGCTGTACCTTGTACAGCTCTTTTCGCGCGAGACTGATGATACCCACAAGCTTACCATGCCTGAGATCATCTCAAAGCTTGCTGCTGAAGGGGTAAATGCGGACCGCAAGACGCTTTATCAGGACTTCGATGAACTGCGCAGATTCGGCTTCGACATCATCTCGGAGAAAGAGGGGCGCAATTATTACTATTATCTCGGCAGCAGAGATTTTGAGCTGCCGGAACTCAAGCTCCTCGTGGACTCGGTGCAGTCGGCAAAATTCATAACCGATAAAAAGTCCGGACAGCTGATCAAAAAACTGGAATCGCTGGTCAGCAAATACGAGGGCTCGCAGCTGCACAGACAGGTCATTATCGCCGGCCGGGTGAAGACCATGAATGAGAGCATCTACTATAACGTTGACAAGATCCATGCGGCTATAGGTGCTGACCGGCAGATACGTTTTAAATACTTCGACTGGAATCTGAAAAAGGAGATGGAGCCCCGCTATGACGGCATGTGGTACAGGCTGAGTCCGTGGGCTCTGATGTGGGATGACGAGAAGTACTATCTTGTGGCCTACGATTCAAAGCATGAAACGATCATCCATTATCGTGTCGACAAGATGACGCAGATAGGGATACTCGATGAAAAGCGTGAGGGGCACGAAGCTTTCAGGAAGTTCAATATCGCACATTACACAAACACCCTGTTTGGCATGTTTGCAGGTGACGAGACAAAGGTCACCATTGAGGCCGAGAACCGTCTTGTCAGCGTTTTTATTGACCGCTTCGGTAAAGACATAATAATTGCGCCTATAGATGAAAATCACTTCCGCACTACGGTAACCGTGGCGGTAAGCAAGCAGTTCTTCGGCTGGATCATGGCAATCGACGGTGATGTAAAAGTAGTTGCGCCTGATAATGTAGTGAGGCAGATAAGGGCAGAGATAAATCGTCTGGCAGAGAAATACAAATGATCAAGGGTTCTACAAGGAAAAGGACATATAAAGCGATATACCGGCTGCTCGACAGAGTCTCGCCGGTCCCTTTCGATTGCGGCACTATCTGCGGCGCTGCCTGCTGCAACGCGGCATACTCCAGTGACGACGTGGGTATCATGCTGCTGCCGGGCGAGGAGAAGGTGCACGACAGAAATGCAGACTGGCTGAGCTGGGAAGCGCTCAGTACGGATGAGTATGAGCTCCCGGGGTCGTGGCATGGAAAGATCTTCTTCGTAAGATGCAAGACACCGCCGCATTGTCCGAGGCATCTTCGTCCTATACAGTGCAGGAGTTTCCCGCTGCTTCCGCATCTGGATGAGGACGGCACACTGCAGATGATCTTCAATGATTACGACCTTCCATATGCATGTCCAATGATCGAAGAGGAGATCGAACTTGATCGAACTTGATGAGCGCTTTGTGAAGGCCACGCATACGGTATGGAAACACCTTATACGCGACCCGCTGATATATGACATGGTGTGGGGAGAGTCCCGCGCAAGAGACATGGATGCAGATGGAGAATAACGTTGCTGAGCGGATAGCTGAATATGTTCATGAAGCCGGCGGGAGGACATTTTATGTCGGCGGCTTTGTGCGCGACCGGCTTCTCGGCATCGAAAACAAGGATGTGGATATCGAGGTCCATGGAATAGAACCGGATGAATTGTTTGAGATCCTGAAAAAAGCCGGAGAGCCACTGATTTACGGTAAGAGCTTCGGAGTCTTTGCTCTTAAAGGTGAAGACATCGACATCGCAATGCCGAGACGAGAACATGCGAGATCCTTTTATAGGGACGCGAGAGGCTGCAAGGCGCCGCGACTTTACGGTCAATTCAATGATGGAGGATGTGCTGACGGGCGAGGTCATCGATCATTTCGGCGGCCGCCGCGATCTCGATGAAGGGGTCATCAGGCACATCGATCCGGAAACCTTCATCGAGGACCCTCTGAGGGTGCTGCGCGGAGCGCAGTTCGCGGCGAGATTCAACTTCACTATCGCCCCGGATACCATTGAGCTGTGCCGCGACATCGACCTGTCGACACTTTCACGTGAGCGCGTTGAAGAGGAACTGAAAAAGGCTCTCCTCAAGGCAGACAAACCGTCCATATTCTTTGAGTCTCTGCGCGCTATGGATCAGCTCGACGTGTGGTTCCCTGAACTGAAGCAGACGATCGGTCTTGAGCAGGACCCGGTCTTCCATCCGGAGGGTGATGTATGGACTCATACTATGGAAGTAATAGACAGAGCAGCTGCATTCAGAGAGCGCGTATCTGAACCGTACCGGTTCATGCTGCTGGCTCTGACTCATGATCTGGGCAAGATAATTACGACTGCAGAGAAGAACGGACGCATCCATGCCTATGAGCATGAGGTGAAGGGCATGCCCCTTGTGGAGGCTTTCGTCGGGAGACTAACCAATGAGAAGGATATAAAGGACTATGTGTTCAACATGGTGCCGCTGCACATGCGTCCGAATGTAGCAGCGTACTCGAAACCTGTGCTGAAATCCACAAACAGAATGTTTGACGCGGCAATTGCTCCTGAAGACCTCATATGGTTCGCTGAGGCTGACAAGCCGGTGTTTTCGGGTAATGACGCTTTTTCAGGAGACAGGGACTTTCTTCTCGAAAGGCTGAAAACATACGAGGAGACAATGGCGAAACCGTATGTGATGGGACGGGATCTCATTGAAGCGGGACTGGAGCCCGGAGAGGATTTCAGCGAAATACTGGCATACGCACATAAACTGCGGCTCGCAGGCATAGAAAAGGATTCAGCTTTAAAACAAGCGCTGACATATGCACGGAAAATGAGAAAAAGCAAAGCAGGAAAAGGAAGGTAAAATATGGGACTGTTCGGAAAGAAGAAAAGTGAATATCCAAAGATGCCGCAAGGTGATTACGTTCCGGTGCTCAGATGCAGCATATGCACCGGTGAGCAGGTTCTTTGCGCAAAAGAACGCAGTACCGGCAATCTTCTCGAGCTGATGCTCATTAAATCACCTGCACAGCTCGAAGGCTTCTGTGCCGCGAATGGGATATCCCGGGATGATATAGAAAAAGTCTATTAAGACTGCGGAAACTAAACAGGTATTTTTAGTCTCGGATATGGTAAATTATCCGAGTCTTTTTTAATGGGTTATGATACAATTTATAAGGTATATATAATGCAAAATTATGTAATACATAGCAATTGTTGAGAGGGAGAAAGTAATGGAAACCAGACAAGACAAGCTTATAAAGCTTGCGACCGAGATGGCGAATAAGGGAGAGCTGAAGATCACTCCGGAATGCGCGGAGTATCAGGATCACTCCGGAATGCGCGGAGTATCAGCTTCTCGATTACCTGCTGACCGATGACGAACTTGCGGTCATGAGCGAGATGAAACTCGTCATGCCTTCTACTGCAAGAGGCCTGGCAAAGAAAACCGGAATGCCGGTTGATAAGGTAAAACACATCCTTGAGGGATGTGCAGATAAGGCCTATTTCATGGATGTGAAGCTCGGAAAAGGCGGAGCCAAGATATATCTGCTGGTGCCGTTCGCACCGGGAATCTTCGAGTTCCAGCTGGCCAGAAGCAAAGAATATAATGAAGAACATCCTGAGATCTCGTACCTTTTCCAGAGACACGCGTTTGAGTCCTACGGACAGGTCGCAGCGTCTATGCCAATGGGTGTCGGCATCATGAGAGTCGTTCCTGTCGAGAGCGCTCTTCCGGCAGGCACAAAGGTCATGACAATGGAGAGACTCAGCACACTGATCGAGACAACGGTCGGAGGTGCTTTCTGCAGAGTTCCGTGCCAGTGCCGC
>CACZGY010000188.1 GCA_902780815.1 uncultured Eubacteriales bacterium | reverse complement strand
GTACTCTGTTTTACAAGCGCCTTCTTATCATCAGAGTCGTTGGCAATAATAAAATCATAATCGCCATACTTACTTCTAATATCTGCAAGATAGTCCTGCGCTTTCTTTGAAAGCTTGTCTTCACTTGATTTAACAGCAGATGCCTCATACTGCGCAACGGCTCCCACCTGTGATACACCCTTAATTCCCATTGACATGAAATCAGCCTCCTTTACTTCATGATTGCATATTACTAATAAAAATTTGCTATAGTTTGTTCCTTTAGCACCATTTAATCAGTTACATCCTGAAATCTATTGAACGATACCTTATGACATTCATCATGTTCTTGAACAGGCTTTGGAATCCCAATATGTCCTGATTCAGAGCCTGTGACAAGTATCCATTCGCAGAGGAAACCCCAAGTGACATCTTAGCCGGAGTAATGTATTCCTTATACTTTTCAGAAACAGTATCAAGCGATGAACTGTCAGAATAGTCAAGTTTCGAGAACATATCCCTAATCTTACTTATAAGATCCTCATTAGTTGCAGACTGAATAGTCCCTACATCGCCGCTATTTAGTTTCGAGTTACTATTGAAACTATGTATACGATCAAGCATCTCTTTAGGGATAGGCTGTGCTTTTCCATAATATTTGGACACATCACTTCCCGATATATCAATGGTGCCTGCTCTTTCGAGCGTATCCTTTTCATGTTTTATTAGTGCGTCGTTGTATTCCTTCATCGCTTTATTTACTACCGCCGCCTGTTTTTCAGTAAGATTCTCGCTGGCATACGCCCTGACACCACCTGCCGCAATCTCCATTTCTGCATAGTTTCTGTAATCAATGTTCGTATTCTTACCAATTCCGCATCCAATTCCATCTACCGCAGCCTTCATGACAGCGCGGCATTCTTCAAGTTCCTCTCTGGTAAATGTTGCTCCTCCAACTGTAAAGTTTCCGTTATCATCAGATAAAAGCGGCATATCTTTCCTAAAGAACGCATCCAGCGAATAATTACAATACGCACCTTTCCCGGCAGTAAGACCACTTACACCGGTGCCTTCAAGCGAAGCACTTTCTCTATATGTTCCGTTCTTTTTTGATTCCTCGATCAGATCTATAGCAGTCGACTTTTTCTCTTCCCAGTTTTCCCTGATCTTATTCTGATCAGCCTTATAGGAATTGTTTAAATTATAAACCTTCTGCGGTATGATCTCTGTGGTGTTAAGTGTAGTTAAATCAATTGCCATACATTTGCCCTCCTTTGACTTTTGTTCTGAAATCCATTTCATACACATACATCTACAAAACTTCCAACATCAACATCTACTACCTCCACATCGGGAATACAGTCAACGACACAGCAAAATGATTCCGATGAGCCCGACGTCTGCCCGATATTCCCGGAGGATACCTGTTTTTTCTCCTGCTCCAACCTATCAAACAGTGCCTTCAGATATTTAAGATCTGCACGTGTGATCTGACGCTCCTCATCATTCCGGTGCTTTCGTTTCAGCTCTTCTATCTCTTCCTCTGTCATATCTCCGCTTGCACAGGATATCATATCCTGCAGCTCTGACATCACATCTTCCGCCAGCTCTTCTTCAAGTTCCTCTATCTCCTCCATCATCTGTTTCATCTTTTCCTCTGAGATCTCCTCACTATCTTCAAGACCAGCCTTTAATTCATTTTTTCCGTATATCTCCTCTTCCTCACCGGGAGCCCCCATCACACTGCTTTCATTTTCAGCGGCTTCCTCTTCTTCCAGATGCCTGACCTTACGCTTTGCGATCCTTTCCATAGCTGCGGCATGTATGATAGCGGCAGCTATCTCACTGTCACCATATTCACCACTGCGCAGTTTCTTATATAGCCATGAAAGCTTTGCCTGTGCTTTTGCCACCAGCGGACGCGCAGCATCAGAAGTCTTCGCCTGCATGATCTGCTTTGACATCTGCTTGAAATTGTATGGTAACCGTTTCTTCAGTTTTCCTGCCGAGGACTTGTTTTGACTCTTCCTTACA
>CACZGY010000187.1 GCA_902780815.1 uncultured Eubacteriales bacterium | reverse complement strand
CGAAGGAGAAGCCAGCCCATATATATACGTGAATGGCGATTACATAGGTGAACTCAAAACATGGAAATAAGTTTCTCTAGTATCAAAGTTTATTACTGACAATGACAGCAGCTCTGCCGAGAACTAATCTCTGACAGAGCTGTTGATGCCGTTGGTATTTAAGGTATTTATATGGAAGGTTTTTATGAAGAAGTTTGTCGTATTTCGTTTGACAAGCATAGAGTAACTCCTGCACCTTAAGTGAAACTAAAGTAAGAAAAGAATATTTACATGGCTTGATCTGCAGTCAGAGGTCGAGCCTTTTTCTTTGCAATAAATACGGAAGGAGAGTGATCTAAATGACAGAAAATAATGAAACAGAGATGCTCAGGGTGATACTTTGCAAGCCCGGCGAGACAGCTGAAGTGGTCGAAATCGATGATGATCTTGAGTCTATGCAGGAACTGGTAGGTGGCCTGATACAGGAGTATATGCCTTTCCATTCTGAGACCGATCCGAGATATGATGATGTTGCAATCATCTGTAACGAAGAAGGAAAGCTTATAGTCGATCCGGAGCGTGAATACAGTCCGCTTGTAAAGGCGATGGGAGGATCCGTTATCGAGATATCTGCGACATCACCAAATCACATAAATGCGATGGATATGTCGAGAGACTACGGCGAGACGGATCCTATAATCGAGAAGTCGCAGTTCCTGCAGTCGCTCTGTGAGCAGATAGTAGCGGGGCATAAATTCCAGAAGGGACAGCAGTCTATCATCGACCGCTGCACGGAGAACGTGTACCGCTACTACAAACAGGGAAACTATATGGGTACTCCGCCAACGCTTCAGGATTTCAGAGAGGAACTCCTGAAGCAGCCAGAACCGGAGGCACACTCACTGGCACTTGAAATCGAACTCTTCACCAGGGGTTCTCTCAACACATTTGCCAAGCAGACGAATGTGGACACCAGCAATCGTCTGATGGATGCGATAAATGCGCAACTGGCAAAAGAAAGGTTACAAAGAAAGATACGCTGCTTTCTAAGCGTGGATCTTTAGACAAAGAATGGTGTTTGCTTGATTGGGACTATGAGGCAAATGAGCATGGACCTGAATACTACACCAACGGTAGCGGAGAAATAGTAAGCTGGAAATGTCATAAATGCGGTCATAAATGGAGCGCTGCAATTTGTGACCGGACAAGAGATTATAGAAATGGATGTCCCTTATGTTCGGGAAAAGTCATAGTAAGTGGTGTCAATGATTTACCTACAATACTACCTGATCTAATGGAGGATTGGGACTATGACAGTAACACTGGAGTTGATCCGACAAAAGTTGGTAGAGGAAGTCATGTGGAAGTGTCATGGAAATGCCATAAGTGTGATCATATATGGAGCGCTCAAATATATAACCGAGCAAACGGAAAGGGCTGCCCATGTTGTGCTAACAGAGTGGTTGTTCCAGGAAAAAATGATTTAGCTACTACAGATCCGGAGCTCGCGGCGGAATGGCATCCAACGCTCAATGAATACAAACCTACGGAAGTTACACGCGGACAAGGAAAGAAAACACAAATGATATCAAGATCGTTAAGAACGAGGCATCACTTTATGTTAATGGAAGAATGCAATATCAGGCAGTAATCTGGTCACTGAATATGGGGCAAAACTTCATGGCTGTAAATACGCCATAGCTTCAAAGCACCCTCAGTGGAAAATGGAAAAGCGCTTTGAAGAAAGCCTTGACCAGTTCAGACCATATATCTTCCTGACCAGAAAAGAATACGCAGCAATTCTTGAGTCACAGCAGAACGATGACAAGTTCCACAAGTCAAAGGAAGGAGTGAGCAAGATGCTTAAGCCAAAATTCAAATTCACTTTAGTAGCAGTCTCCCTGCTCCGAAATGCCTGCTGCTCAGAATGCGCTCTTCGAGTGCTTTACGCTTAGCCGTAAGTTCGGCACGTGATGCCGCCATCTGAGCCAGAGTCTCAGCTTTGCTTGTCTCGATCGCCTCTCTTGCTTCAGTCCTGGCAGCTGAAATATGCTCTATTGCCTCAGCACCCGCAAGCGAAGCCTGGACCTTCGCGTCATCAACGCGCTGCTTGGTCTCAAGGGTCCTGGTTCCGATTTGGTTGCTAAGTTCATTGCTGACAACGCGCATGCGTCTCTGCATCTCATCGATCTCAGCCATACGCTTGTTGAGTCCTATCATTACACTGACTGAAACAGCAAAGTCCGCGATGTATGTTACTGAGAAGATTCCTATCAGCGCCCACCCTATATTCTGCGGGATGCGTTCAAGAATGCTGCTCAGCATCGGATATACAGCGCGCACAACGAGCAGTATGGACATGCCCCAGATGATGCTGAACTGGAGGCAGATATATCCGTTCAGATTGAAAGGCCTGTCCGAATAGTCCCACCATCTCGCGTGGAATGCCTTATCCAGGATCCACCCGCCGAACAGTTCAACAGCCGTCGCAAGGACGACTCCGAAGAGGAACACCTTGAGCGCGTTCTGCTCATAGAATTCTCCCTCACCCGTTATCTGAAGCAGGAAAAACACCGCCAGCACTCCGAAGACAACCAGCCCCTTGCTCACCGCCTGATATGCCACCTCGACACACCATCCGAGGAATGAGAATACGAGAAAATATTCAAGAATCGTATAAATAATCTGCAGCGTCATCTTTCAAATAATTTCTATCTCTGATCAGCTGTTGAGAATGTTCATGAACTCCTCGCCTGTGATCGTCTCCTTCTCATACAGTTGAGCTGCAAGTTCGTCGAGCTTCTCTCTGTTCTCTGTCAGGATCTGTACAGCCTTCTCATGCTGCTGCTTGACAAGTTCAACGACCTTCTCATCGATCTTAGCCTGTGTCTCTGCCGAGCATGCGAGCGAAGTGTCTCCGCCGAGATACTGGTTCTGAACTGTCTCCATAGCGACCATGTCGAAGTCATCACTCATGCCGTAGCGGGTGATCATCGCTCTCGCCAGCTTGGTAGCCTGCTCGATATCGTTCGAAGCACCTGTCGTCACTGAGCCGAATGCAACTTCCTCTGCGGCACGTCCGCCGGTGAGAGTTGCGATCTTGTTCTCGAGCTCTTCCTTGTTCATGAGGTAGTGGTTGCCTTCATCGACCTGGAGAGTATATCCGAGAGCTCCCGAAGTACGCGGGATGATCGTGATCTTCTGGACAGGAGCTGAATTGGTCTGCTTTGCAGCGACCAGCGCATGGCCGATCTCGTGATAGGCAACTATCTTCTTCTCCTGGTCAGTAAGGATCGAATTCTTCTTCTGGTATCCTGCGATGACTACCTCGATGCTCTCCTCGAAGTCGGTCTGGCTTGCAGCCTTGCGCCCGTCGCGGACAGCTCTGAGAGCTGCCTCATTTACTATGTTGGCAAGCTCAGCACCGGATGCGCCGGATGCCATTCTTGCGATAGCGCTGTAGTCGATGTTGTCCTCGACCTTGACCTTCTTGGCATGTACTTTTAGGATGGCTTCTCTTCCCTGCAGGTCAGGCAGCTCGACAGGTACTCTTCTGTCAAAACGTCCCGGTCTTGTGAGCGCAGGGTCGAGTGATTCCGGACGGTTGGTCGCAGCGAGGATGATTACTCCGCTGTTGCCCTCGAATCCGTCCATCTCAGTCAGAAGCTGGTTCAGAGTCTGTTCTCTCTCGTCATTGCCGCCGAGATTTCCGCTGTTTCTCTTCTGACCGATAGCATCGATCTCATCTATGAATACGATACACGGAGCCTTCTCCTTGGCCTGCCTGAACAGGTCACGCACTTTGGATGCTCCCATGCCGACGAACATCTCAACGAACTCAGAGCCTGACATCGAGAAGAACGGTACGTCAGCTTCGCCGGCTACAGCCTTGGCGAGCATGGTCTTACCTGTTCCCGGAGGGCCTACGAGCAGTACGCCCTTAGGCATCGAAGCTCCGATCTCACGGTACTTCTCCGGATTATGCAGGTAGTCTACGATCTCCTGAAGGTTTTCCTCTGCCTCATCGACACCCTCGACATCGCTGAATTTGATTCCGTCAGATGATTTTACATACACCTTGGCATTGCTCTTGCCCAGGTTGAACATCATCGATCCCGGGCCGCCGCCTGCCTTGTCCATCATCCTTCTGCTCAGATACTGACCTAGCACAACGAAAATGATTATCGGCAGTATCCAGTTCAGGAAGAAGCTTGCCGCCGGCGACATCTCCTCAACGATCTCGCTGGTGAACTCAGCTCCGGATGCATGGAGCCTGTTGACGAGATCCGGGTCATTCATGATGCCCGTCTTGTATGTCTTCGATCCGTCCTTGTTTGTAAAAAGGATCTTATTGCTCCCAATCTGCACCTTACCGATCTGATTCTTCTCAGTCATGGTCATGAAGGTGCCGTAGTCTACTTCCTTGATTTCCTGTTCTGCAACCATCGGAACGATCATGGAGTTCCACAGGAACAGGATCAGGAGAACTGCTATATAGAAGATAAGCAGCGGTTTCCGTGGTCTGTTAACCTCGTTCATAGTTATTCCTTTCTTTCATAATCTGATTAATACAGGTGAATGATAGCACCCGATCCAATACGCTTCAATCATCACAGGCCAATATACACACAATCTTCTAAATCCAAATGAAAAAACAG
>CACZGY010000186.1 GCA_902780815.1 uncultured Eubacteriales bacterium | reverse complement strand
TTCGAGTCCCATGTCCTCCGCCAAAATTTGGCCCTGAGAGACGTTTTCTCAGGGCTCTTTTGTTGCAACGGACACAGGCTCTATCCCTTGAAATTTCAATATGCAGCGGATTTTTTGCAACTGCATATGATGTATGTATAATGTATCTGGAATTGCGAGAAAGTGGGTCTCTGGTTGGGGATATGAGCTCCTCTGATGGGTTCGGGTACGGTGTACTGGCATGGTACAAGGTGCCTCATAAAAACGTGTCTGACTGGCGGCATGGTACACGAACCCACGAAGGTAATTATTTCTTGAATAGCCTGATATTACTGGTGTTGATGTCGGTTTTTACCGCTGTTGGAGATCCGCCGTACACGAAAGTCGTCATTTTCCGTCCCCAACAGCATGTTTCAGAGGGCTGTCCCCATCGCTGTCCCCATTACGCCTATAATATGACAGATTCTGAGCCGTTCAACAAATGTCTTTCTGACCGATCTTAAAAAAGATCCTTTATATAATTGCAGGTTCTGACCGGCTCTTTTACACTGAAACTGAAATAAAAATTACATATATGGAAAAGAAAAGAGGTGAGCCAAATGTTCAAACCTAAATTCAGATTCACTTACGATGAGGTCAGGATCATAGTCATGGCTCTCGTTGAGTTCAAGAACCAGCTTCTGGCCGAAGGCAGATACACTGATGCCATCGATGATCTTCTGATCAAGTTCGTAGATTAAAATGATTCTTCTTTCAGCTCCGGCTGACTACATGACTCCGTGCCCGGAGGAAGGATCAAATATGTTTACTTTTAAGAAAGAAAAAGAAGAAGCTATGAGCGAAGAGGAAAAGAAGATGGCACAGGAGCTGGGCGATGCGATCGGCAATCTGGAAGAGGCAGGTCTTTTTTATGAGGAGATCGAAGATTCAGTTGAGTTTTCACCTGCAGAAAAACTCGCATACAATATCGCAGACCATCTTGCGGAAGTCACCGCAGAGAGATTCTCAGAAATGATCGACGGGTTGGATATGGATATCGCGAAGCAGATAGTCAGGAGACTTCAGGCGAGCGATGCAGAGGCACTGGTCGGCATGCTTCAGGAAATGTTCCTAATAAAAGGTATGGCCCATGCGGCAGAGGAACTGGACCTTCTGAAAGAATGTGAAGAGTATGAAGAATC
This sequence comes from uncultured Eubacteriales bacterium, assembly GCA_902780815.1. GTDB lineage: Bacteria > Bacillota > Clostridia > Peptostreptococcales > Anaerovoracaceae > Crickella. The sequence continues at coordinate 2,612 of CACZGY010000186.1, read as the reverse complement.
GATATACTGGCGCTTTCAGGATACGCTCTCTGATCAGGACGTCTTCGAATGGTTCAGGATAAACTCAATGATCGAAAACTGTGGTGATGAAGAGTGTTCGGCGGTTATCAGGATACCGGTGAGGGAGGTGGATTGATGACAAAGACTATAGCAATATGCAATCAGAAGGGCGGTGTCGGCAAAACAACGACTACTCTGAATCTCGGCGTTGGATTAGCCAGACAGGGAAAGAGAGTTCTCCTGTGCGACGCAGATCCACAGTCTGACCTGACAGCGGCTCTCGGATGGAACGGTGACGCACTTGAGAAATCACTCGGAAGACTGATGTATCTTGCGACGCAGGAGTATAAACCTATAGTTCAGGATACGATCATCCATCATCCCGAGGGCGTCGATCTTATCCCGTCCAATCTGGATCTGTCTTCCATGGAGAGTCAGCTTGTGAATGCCATGAGCAGAGAGAAGATACTCTCGAATCTCCTGAAGACTGTGAAGAACAATTACGACTATATCCTGATCGATTGTATGCCTTCTCTGGGCATGATCACCATAAATGCCCTGACGGCTGCCGACAGCGTCATCATCCCGGTACAGGCTCAGTTTCTGCCTGCTAAGGGCATGACACAGCTGATGAAGAGCATCGACATGGTAAGAAACCATACGAACGACAAGCTGAAGATCGAAGGCATAGTCATGACGCTCGTGGACGGCAGGACGAATCTGGCCAAAGAGGTCATAGATACCATCAGAATGAAGTACGGAATGCAGATCAGGATATTCGACACGCAGATCCCTGTTGCTGTAAAAGCGGCAGAGGCATCCAAGGCCGGACAGAGCATCTTCGAGTACGACCGAGAATCGAAGCCTGCAAAGGCGTATGAGGCATTGACGAAAGAGGTGATGAGAATTGGCGAACGAGAAAAGCGTAGAGATGAGACTGCCATCGCTCGATGAGCTGTTCTCATCGCAGGAGGAAAGGGACGATGCGAAGCTGAAGCGTATATACGAGATCCCGCTTGAGGAAATAGACCCGTTTCCTGACCATCCATTCAAGGTGCAGGATGATGAGGACATGATGAACCTCGCTGAGTCCATCAGGACGAACGGCATCCTGACGCCGGCAACGGTTCGGAAGAAGGATGCCGGCAGATACGAACTGCTTTCCGGACACAGGAGGCTGAGAGCATGCCAAATAGCAGGTATTCCGACACTCAGATGTGAGATAGTCGAGATGAGCCTGGATGAAGCGACCATCTTCATGGTGGACGCAAATTTCCAGAGATCGAAGATACTGCCGAGCGAGAAAGCCTTCGCATATAAGATGAAGCTTGATGCGATGAAGCGACTGCCGGGCAGACCTTCAAAAAATAATCTGACACCAGTGGTGTCAGATAAAATGCGGACCAACGAGGAACTTGGTGCAGAAGTAGGAGAGAGTAGGGAGCAGATTCGCAGATATATCCGCCTCACTGAACTTATCCCTGAGATCCTGGATATGGTGGATGACGGAGTGATTGCTCTTAGGCCAGCTGTAGAGCTTTCATTGCATGGAAATCGAGCAGTGCACGCCATCACACACTCAAGCGAAACGTATGCGGAGGATGGCAGAGGAGGGAAAACTCACACCTGAATCCATTGAAGCAATCATGCTGGAGGAGAAACCAAATCAGAAGGAGAGAATAGTCCTTAGGGGAGATAGATTCAGCAGACTATTCCCACCGGATCTCCCTATATCCAAGCGTGAGGACTATATTGCCGCAGCAATGGAATACTATGGGAGACATCGGGATCGACAGAAAACGAGAGATGAAGCGAGATAATGTGTTCCGCATATACTAAATGACTATTTCATTGTGGACACAATTACACATCTCCTCCCCTGTAACCCCTCCTCTAGAACTACCTGTTACTACCCGAAGAAGAGATAAGTATCACATAACATAATATATTAATAATAATCGCAACAACGTGGCACATAAGGCGCTCTAGTCAGAAATGACCTGGGCGCCTTTTTGCGTGCCTGGATTTGCGGGAAAGGACGATCAATGACGAAAACCAAAGGCAATGAACCGAATGACGAAGTGATCATTGTCACTGATGATGCAGGCATGCAGCTCTATCTGAGTGAGAAAGCAACGAACAGGCTCAGCTGGATCCTGACAGGGGTCTGCGTAGTACTCAGCCTGCCGGTGATCATCCTCGCATTCATGTGCATCTAGCAAAAGCGAAAGGAGTAATTACGCAATGACAGACAACAAGTTTATCGACGCATTCAAGCGAATGCTCACAATGACTCTTGCCATGATCATGGTGCTCGGCTCAGTGGTCCCGATTGCGACACAGGAAGCATCAGCGTTCGGCGGCAAGGTCGGCAGCAAGTACACTGTGACCGACGGAGGCCAGATCAGATATGGATCCGGCGATGGAGGCTACAGCAATTCAAGAAAGTGTGACCTCGGTGATGACCTCGGCAGCAGATATTCATACTGCGTGCAGCCGGCGAAGAATTCACCACCAACAGGAACGGTGACGGTAGATAAAGTCGTTACGGATGAGGACGACAAGGGCAAGTGGAACGCTCTCAGGAATATCGTCTACTATTCGCCTTCCTA
>CACZGY010000185.1 GCA_902780815.1 uncultured Eubacteriales bacterium | reverse complement strand
GCTTGAGGATCGTGAAGTTCAGTATTGTAGCAATGAGTATCGACAGTACTTCACTGATATTGGTCGCAAGCAGGAACTGTATCGACTTTCTTATGTTGGAATATATGCGGCGTCCCTCTTCTACCGCCGAAACGATAGTTGCGAAGTTATCATCGGCGAGGATCATGTCGGCAACATTCTTTGTGACATCAGTACCTGTTATACCCATGCCGACTCCGATATCCGCGGATTTGATCGCCGGTGCATCGTTAACGCCGTCTCCGGTCATGGCCGTTACCATTCTTCTGGCACGCCATGCTTTTACTATCCTTACTTTGTGCTCAGGCTGCACTCTCGCGTATACCGAGAAAGTGCTTACCTTATTAAGGAGCTCCTCGTCGCTCATGTCGTCGAGAGCAGCTCCGAGGATCGCGTCATCCGAACTTTCAATGATGCCGAGGTCCTTGCCTATCGCGACAGCCGTATCGAGCTGGTCACCCGTGATCATGATAGGATCGGATCGATCATGCCCACAAGACCTACGAAGATGAGCTTCTGCTCAAGAGCCTCATCGGAAAAGTCGTTAGGTCTTTCATGATAAACGCGCGCAGCGAGCGAAAGTACTCTGAGTGCCTTGCCGGCCATCCTGGAGTTGTCTCTTTTTACATTTGCTGCAAGCTCATCGGTCAGCGGCTCTATTCCGTGGTCTGTCAGTATGTGTGTGCTGTGTCTGAGAACAACATCAGGCGCTCCCTTTGTGAACTGTACGTACTCCGACCTTGCGATGAGTTTGTCCAGTTCAGTGTCGAGTCCGGCCGGAGAATCCATGTCGTTGTTCTTGTGTACCGTTGACATCATCTTGCGTCCGGAATCGAACGGGGCCTCACCCACGCGCGGAAAGAGATTGACCAGTTCTGTCTTAGGAAGATTCTGTATTGATGAATACGCTACAAGAGCCGCCTCTGTAGGCTCGCCCACGACTTCCTCAACGCCGTCTTCGCTGACCTTTAGTTCCGCGTCGCAGCAGAGAGCCATGCCCGCAGCAAGAAGATCCCTGTCATGACCTGCATAGTCAACGACAGTCATCTTGTTCTGAGTGAGCGTACCTGTCTTATCCGAGCAGATTATCTGGGCGCAGCCGAGAGTCTCAACAGCTGTAAGTCTCCTTATAACTGCGTTCCTGTGCGACATCTTTGTGACGCCTATCGAGAGAACGATTGTAACTACCGCAACAAGTCCTTCCGGTATAGCTGCTACAGCAAGCGAGATAGCCAGCATGAAAGTATCGATCATGACATCCATGCTGAGTCTGCCGGCCTTGATGACTCCGAGCACGAAGATGAACGCGCAGATGCCGAGCACCAGCTTCGTAAGTATGCGTGAAAGCTGTGCAAGCTTGATCTGCAGCGGAGTCAGTTCCTCTTCAGCCTGCGCAAGAGCATCGGCGATCTTGCCCATCTCGGTATCCATGCCGGTGCCTGTAATGACGGCCTTTCCTCTGCCGTATACCACAGTGCTTCCCATATATATCATGTTGCGTCTGTCGCCAAGAGGCACTTCCTTTGCATTCGCGCCAAGCTCAAGAGCATCGCTCTGCTTGGTGACCGGAACCGACTCTCCTGTCAGCGCGGCCTCCTCCACCTTCATCGAAGCTTCCTCTATTATGCGTCCGTCAGCAGGGATGCTGTCCCCTGCCTCGAGTATCACAACATCACCGACAACAAGACCGCTGCTCTCTATGCTCACGATCTGTCCGTCGCGCAGCACCTTTGATTTGGCAGCTGTCATCTGCTTCAGTGCGGCAATAGCCTCCTCGGCTTTGTTTTCCTGCACTACTCCGAGCACGGAGTTCAGCACAACCACGAACAAAATAATGAAGACATCCGATGGATTCTCATGCTGATACAGTGATGTGATCAGCGAGAGAGCTGCTGCTGCGAGCAGGATTATGATCATCGGATCCTTCATCTGGTCGAAGAACCTTGCAATGCTGCTCCTCTTCTTTGCCTCTATCAGTTTGTTTGGTCCGTTCGCTTCGAGCCTTGCCGCCGCTTCAGCGGAAGACAGGCCCTTGACACCGGAACCGGTCTCGGCGAGAACCGATTCGACGGACTCAAGATGCGGTCTGTAACCTTCTTTCATAACCGTTTATCCCATCCTTTCGTTTTTAAAATGAAAACGTTCATATTAATGGGATTAGGGACGGGCACCACATGACTCATGCATGCCCTAGCCTAAGCCCACAAATAATCAGTCAATTTTACCATTAATGCCAATCATTTTCCACAAAAACAACGCCTTTGCAGTACTTATGTTTCAGCTCCGGTCACGGGCAGCTGACGGTACTTACAGCACGGCAAGAAGGCTGTAAATAAGCACCTTTTGTTTTTTTAAAGAACTTTAAGAAAACCGTTGATTTTTCAAAACATTGAAATATCAATAGTTTATATTTATACTACCCCGAATGACATTTTTTTGTCGATGTTTTTGTTTGACATCACATTTTCAACACATTAGAATTTATTTGTATAGATTCAGATTGGGGTAGTATGTATATATCGATCTGAACGAGTACGGCCAATCTTTATAAGTTATTGGATTTTTTAAGGAGGTTTTTTTATGAGCGTTGGTGAATTATTTATAGGCTGGTTAGACGGTCTTGTATGGGGTACCGTAATGATGGTTCTCATCATCGTTGTAGGTATTCTCCTGTCCGTTAGAACCAAGTTCCACCCACAGAGAAGACTCGGATTATCCCTCAAGTATGCTGTAAACAATGAGGACGGCGCTGAGGGTGACGTATCCAGCTTCGGAGCTCTGACAACAGCTCTCGCTGCTACAGTAGGTACAGGAAACATCGTAGGTGTATCCACAGCTATCATGGGCGGCGGTCCTGGAGCTCTCTTCTGGATGGAGTTCGCTGCATTCTTCGGAATCGCAACAAAGTACGCAGAAGGTGTTCTTGCTGTTAAGTACAGACATGTAAAAGAAGACGGCTCGATCCTTGGCGGACCTTTCTACTACATTGAAAAGGGAATGGGCCCTAAGTGGAAATGGCTCGGCAAGCTGTTCGCTCTCTTCGGAGCACTCGCCGGAGCTCTCGGTATCGGAACATCCACACAGGTCAACGGTATCGTAAACGCTATCAACAAGGTAGCTGTAGAGGCTGGCGCAACAAAGGTTGCTTTCACAGCATTCGGTGAGGATGCTACATGGGTCAAGGTAATCGCTGCTATCATCATCACAGCAGGCACGATCGCCGTAATCGTCGGTGGTATCCAGAGAATCGCTCAGGTAACCGAGAAGATCGTTCCTGCAATGATGGTACTCTACGTAGTATCCGCTCTGCTGGTATTCTTCTTCAACATCGGTCACCTCGGTGAAGCTCTTGTAAAGGTATTCTCCGGTGC
>CACZGY010000184.1 GCA_902780815.1 uncultured Eubacteriales bacterium | reverse complement strand
TTGACTACGCTAAGTCTAAACTCATCTGAATACTTCCTTTTTCTTGACATAACAAAACCCCTTTCGTCAGATTCTGTCTAACAAAAGGGGTTCACTTCAGACTGTCCTGCGGGATCTTTTATTGTGTACTATATATACCTCAGATGTATCGCTTTATTACTATACGGATGCGTCCCTTTCGGGACTCCCCTCCTGTCTCTTCAAGGACCGCTTTGCCCTTACCCTTCAGTACCAGTGAAGACCCTTCGCTGACTGAAGCATCAGGTTTTATACATTCCGCGTGATCCAGGGAGACCAGCCCCTTGCGTATCGCTTCTGCAGCCTTGCCCCTCGAGAGCCTGAACGCTGATGAAACCACGCTGTCGAGCCTTACAGAGCTCACACTGTCCCTTATATATTCGACACGCGCTTCAGGCACTATAAGATCTTCTATCGCCGCAGCTTCTGTTTTCACCTCTACAGGACCTATACGGTGCAGCTCGCTCATCAGGAATTCCCTGATCCCGGGAACTATGAGGACATCAGCCCCGTCTGATCTTACGAGTATATCCCCCGTCAGCCTCCTCTCGATACCGAGTCCCAGCAGTGAACCCAGATAATCCCGGTGGCTCAGCTCACGTGATATAGCCGGCAGCTTTACCCTGAGCACTTCAATCAGCCCTTCGACTGCTTCCCCGTCGCTGATTGGGAGGTCTCTCGGAACGCATACAAGCATCCTTCGTTCTGCCTCATCGTATCCGCCGTACATGAAAGTCCTGACACCTGCCGCATGTCTGGATGCAGCGATCGCCAGAGCCTGCTCATGCGTATCAAGGAATCCCGTCGAAGTCACATAATAGCCGTCACGGCACTGTGATATCCTGTCTTCTATTCTTGCTGTGATGAGCTCGTCTTTAGTCATACGCGTATTGTATCATAATATATTTGACTTTGCGGCTGTGTAATACTACGATATTAAACATATTGGTCATATCTGCATTCTGCCGGAGGAAGCTTAATGAGAAGCGACAGATACAAAGACGAACCTGCAGTCAAAAGGAAGAAGAAAAAACGCGGACCGCTGAAAGGTCTGCTTATCCTCATATTCATACTCGCTGCTGCCATAGCCGGCGTGACCGGATACCTTTATTGGACAGCATATAATTCTCTTGCAGTTACCTTCACCGAAGAAAAACCTGTCATAGAGTTCGGGGATGAACTGCTTGCAATGAGTTATGTTAAAGAATCAGAAGGCGATATTTCAGCCGCCTCGGATTATATCGATACATCTGTCACAGGCGGATCTGAAATGGTCTACACAGCTGAAAAGCCTGTACTCGGAGGTATCCTTACCCCTTCCAGGGAATTCACACTCAAATATACTGTAATTGACAGCAAACCGCCTGTTAAATTGTGGAGCGGTGACGGTACCGTGCTTGAGCGCGGAACCGAATTCGACATCAACAATGTCATCTCATATGGTGATAATGCTGACCCTACCCCTCTTGTTTCTGTAGACGGCAATGTCGACATGGGAAAGAACGGCAAGTATCCTCTCCATGTAAAGGTTACTGATTCGTCAGGGAATTCGATTGAATGGGATCTCACCGTAGAGGTTGCCAATGAAATTCCTTACTATGAAGATACTTCTGAGCGCACCGCTTTTGCCAGCTTCGCTTCAGCTTATAAGGGAGAGGGAAAATCTTTTGGCATAGACGTATCTGCCTGGCAGGATGAGATAGATTTCAAGGCAGTTAAAAAAGCCGGATGTGAGTTCGTCATAATAAGAATCGGATACACCTCTGATGAGGGAGTAACCATTGATAAGAGATTCACCCGCAATCTCCAGGAAGCCAAGGCTGCAGGACTTAATATCGGTGTTTATCTGTACAGCACCGACAATACAGAAGAGCTTGTACGCAGCTCTGCGGACTGGATAATTGAAACTCTCGGAGGCGCAAACCTCGACTTTCCGGTCGCCTTCGACTGGGAGGATTTCGGCAGTTTCCAGAGTTATGGGATCAGCTTCTACGAGCTCAACAAGCTGTATGATGCCTTTGCCGACGAGCTCTCGAAAAACGGTTACGGATGCATGCTCTACGGCAGCAAAAACTACATTGAAAGTGTCTGGAAGAAAACAGATATCAGGCCTGTATGGCTGGCCCATTATACAGAAAAAACGGACTACAAAGGTCCGTATATGATGTGGCAGGCAAGCTGTACCGGAAAGATCTCCGGCATCAGCGGAGATGTCGATATGGATATTCTG
>CACZGY010000183.1 GCA_902780815.1 uncultured Eubacteriales bacterium | reverse complement strand
CAAGCTAAAAGGACTGAGCCCTGTTCAGTACAGAATTCAGTCCTTGTTAGTAGCCTAGTGTCCTGCCAAAATGTGTCTAACATTTTGGGTTCAGTTCAATGAAGCCGGAAGTTTTTTATTTAAGTTCCATGCTGAGTTCAGCATATCCGTCTTCAAACTCAAGATGTCCGACAGATCCGTTTATCAAAGTAAATGACGGCTTGGTATGCCCTATATCGGCATTCCAGATGAGAGGCACATCCATATCCCCGAAAACTCTTTCCAGCTGTTCGAGGTAGTCGTCATCACTTGCATCTCCCCTGAAGCATGTGCGGCCGATTACGACGGCCTTTGCATAATCGAACAGACCCATCTGCTTCAGCCTGTTCATGGAATACATAAGACCCATAGGTGTAAGTTCAAAATTGTCAAAGAACCAGATAAGCCCGTCTTCCTTATATCTTTCAGCAAATCCTGTAAGATCGATATATGGTGTGCCTATACATTCATCTATGACATCTATGCATCCGCCTATAAGTCTTCCGGTAACATCAAGTTCATTTTCTTCGTGGAGTTCCTGCTCTTCAGCGTCTCCTCTGAAAAGGAGCCATTCAACAGGTGCATCCATCTCATATTCCTCGGTTTCCTCGTTGTATCCTGTAGAATTGTACAGATCGTATGAATGCTGAACAGGAATGTCGCCGAAGATTACAGAAAGGGCGTTGAACTGGAACTCGTGCAGCGGCCTCCAGTCCCAGGCCCCTGCATTTACACCGTATATGCTTGCAATATCAAAAACAGTAGTGAGCAGCATCTGGATTGCTGTCGGATCGGAATAACCGGCAAACCATTTAGGATGACTTTTCACAAGTTCCCAATCTATGTAAGGCAGCATTTCAACTGCATAGTCTCCGCCTGAAGCACAGAAGACCATATCTATATCGTCATCGGCGAAAAGCTCATTGAACTCATGGCCGCGTACTTCAGCAGGAGCAGAAGGACAGTCATCATTCCTTACACTTTCCGTTTCACACGGAATAAGTCCGGTCTGTTCAAGTATGTCAAGGGACATGTCAAAATAGTCAAGCTTGAAGCCGACACCGGCACTCGGTGCGCAAATACCTATATAAGATCCTTCTTGCGGAAATTCAGGGTATATCATTAAAAGATTCTCCGTTTCTGTGTTTTGATCCTGACGCAGAGCTGTGTCAGTCATAAAAAGGATTATAGCACGAGATTATAATTTTTACGTTCAGAATAAAAAACATAAAACTTAAAACCCTCCGGAATGGGAAAGGGCACGCGCTTATTTAATGCATTTGGGTAACATTTATGTTAAAAAGTTGTCAAAGAAAACAAATTCAGAAAATCACGTTAAGATATACTTGATTTTACGAAGCGAATATTAACTTTAACTGAACAAATGATAATTAATAAAAAAAGTTAGACATTGCCAGAATTCTAACGATAAGGTACAATAATTATGAATGGAGGAATGTCTGCATATATTGAAATTTCAGGCTAAAACCCCATTAAGTTTGTAGGAATTAGAAAAGTATAAAGGAGGCACTAGCAGATGAAAGTATCGAGCGTTCCTTTCAAGGGAACTAAAGATCAGGAAGCCAAACTGCTCGAAGTGATCGCCAAGTACAAAGGCCAGAAGGGAGCCCTGATGCCTATCATGCAGGAGGCACAGAATATCTATGGATATCTTCCTTACCAGGTACAGAAGATCATTTCCGATGAGACAGGTATTCCTATCGAAAAGATTTACGGTGTAGCTACTTTCTATGCGCAATTCTCGATGTCGCCTAAGGGCAAGTATATCGTATCGGTATGTCTCGGTACTGCTTGCTACGTAAAGGGCGCAGGCAAGGTTCTCGAGGAAGTCGAGGCCAAGCTTGGAATCGGCGACGGCGAATGCACCCCTGATGGCAAGTTCTCTCTCGAGGTTTGCCGCTGCGTAGGCGCATGCGGACTGGCACCTGTTATGATCGTTGCAGGAGATGTATATGGTAAGATGACCCCTGACAGAGTCGGCGGCATCCTTGCGAAATACGAATAACGCATAATGGAGGGCAAGTCATGAAAACACTGCAAGAAATAAAAGAAATCAAGGCGGCAAAGTGCGGTCAGATCGACATCAGATTCAATCCTGACACAGCAGAAGAAGCCGTCAAGACCTACGTCCTCGTTTGCGGAGGTACCGGCTGCCAGTCGAACCACAGTGACTCAATGCACTGATCGATGCTGCCGGCAAGAAGGACGAGATCCAGATCATCCAGACAGGCTGCCAGGGACTCTGCGCTAAGGGCCCTATCATGGTAGTTCATCCTGGAAACATCTTCTATCAGGAAGTTAAGCCTGAAATGGTGGAACGCATCTTCAATGAGCATATCCTCGGCGGAACACCTGTCGATGAATATCTCATGGTAGAAGAGCTTCCAAACGGAGAGAAGATCCACTATGTTGATTCTCCGTTCTACAAAGATCAGCTTAGAATGGCTCTCCGCAACTGCGGTAAGATCGACCCTGAAGATATCGACGAGTACATCGCAAGAGACGGATATCAGGCTCTTGCTAAGGCACTGCTCGAGATGACTCCTGACGATGTTATCAAGGAAGTCATGGATTCGGGACTGAGAGGCCGTGGCGGCGGCGGATTCCCAACCGGAAGAAAGTGGATGTTTGCATCGGCAAACAGAGGAGAAGTTCAGAAGTTCGTAGCCTGCAACGCTGACGAAGGCGACCCGGGCGCATTCATGGACAGATCCATCCTTGAGGGAGACCCTCATTCAATTCTTGAAGCTATGGCTATTGCCGGCTATGCTATCGGCGCTAACCAGGGCTACATCTATGTAAGAGCTGAGTATCCTATCGCTGTTGACAGACTGAAGATCGCTCTCGATCAGGCCAGAGACTATGGCGTGCTCGGCAAGAACATCTTCGGTTCGGGATTCGACTTCGATGTAGACCTCAGACTCGGTGCAGGAGCGTTCGTATGCGGTGAAGAAACAGCTCTGATGACCTCGATCGAGGGCAACAGAGGTGAGCCTCGTCCTCGTCCGCCATTCCCTGCAGTAAAGGGTCTGTTTGCAAGGCCAACAGTACTCAACAACGTTGAGACATACGCAAACATCCCTCAGATCATTCTCAATGGTGCAAGCTGGTTCAATCAGTACGGTACTGAGACATCAAAGGGAACAAAAGTATTCGCTCTAGGCGGCAAGGTAAACAACACAGGTCTCGTAGAGGTTCCTATGGGAGCTACACTGAGACAGGTAGTAGAAGAGATCGGCGGCGGAGTTCCTAACGGAAAGAAGTTCAAGGCTGCTCAGACAGGCGGACCTTCCGGTGGGTGTATCCCTGCTAAGTCATATGATGTTCCTATCGATTACGAGTCACTCAAGGCTATCGGTTCCATGATGGGATCCGGCGGAATGATCGTACTCGACGAGGACAACTGCATGGTAGATATCGCTAAGTTCTACCTCGGATTCACAGTAAGCGAATCCTGCGGAAAGTGCACACCGTGCCGTATCGGTACAAAGCGCATGCTCGAGATCCTCGAGAAGATCTCGGCAGGCAGAGGTGAGATCGAAGACCTCGACAAACTCGATGAGCTGGCTCACTACATCCAGGCCAACGCTCTTTGCGGACTCGGTCAGACAGCACCTAACCCTATTCTCTCGACAATCGAGCACTTCAGAGATGAGTATGAAGCACACATCATCGACAAGAGATGTCCTGCCGGAGTCTGCAAGGCTCTGCTCAACTACGTGATCGATCCGGAGAAGTGCAAGGGCTGCACAAAGTGTGCCCGCAACTGCCCGGTCGGCGCTATTTCAGGCGCTGTCAAGCAGCCACACGTTATTGACTCGGCTAAATGCATCAAGTGCGGTGCCTGCATGGAGAACTGCGCATTCGGTGCTATAAGCAGAAAGTAAGGGGAGGTGAACACAATGGCAGATATCAAAGTAACAGTTGATAACATTACTGTAACTGTTCCGGAAGGTTCCACCCTGCTGGAT
>CACZGY010000182.1 GCA_902780815.1 uncultured Eubacteriales bacterium | reverse complement strand
GGAAGTGGCGTCTATGACCGACGAAAAGAAACAGCTTCTGAAAGATATCTTCTGGGAAATGAATGAGATTTCCTATGAAACCGAAGAAAGGACAGAAACGGTCATAGTTGAAACAGATGATGGAGAAGGCAACATCATAGAAGAGGAAGTCGAAGAAACTACGGTATATCTGTATATCACCGTGAATCATAAGACCGTAGAAGAAATGATGGATCAGTACGGCTTCACAGAGGATCAAAAAGTCCAGGTTGCCGAGTTGCTCGCACAGGACAGCAGTATGTGGGCATCTGTTCTCTACGGCATCTACGGTGCAGACGATCAGATTGTTGCGGTTGCGCTGTCTCAGCTTGGCAATGTGGGTGGTGAGCCCTACTGGAGCTGGTACGGTTTCGGCTCTCGCGTTGAGTGGTGCGCCTGCTTTGTATCGTGGTGCGCCGATCAGTGCGGTTATATCGAGACTGGTGTTATTCCCAAATATGCAGGCTGCGTCAACGGCGTCAACTGGTTCAAGGATCGAGGCCAGTGGGCAGATAATGATATCGAACCGGCTCCTGGTATGATTATCTTCTTCGATTGGGATAACAAGGGCAGTTCCGGCCCACAGGACGGTGAATCCGATCATACCGGTATCGTTGAACGGGTTGAGGACGGCATTGTCTACACGGTCGAAGGAAACTCAGGTGATAGCTGCCGAGAAAACCATTATGCTGTAGGCTACTACGAAATCCTGGGCTACGGGATTCCTGCCTATTAACAGCAAATGCCACCCAAATGGGTGGCACTTACATATGAATGTCTTTGTATTTGTCTAATTCAAGGATTAAGAGCTTGGAGAGAGGAACTTCTATTGCAGCAGCAATCTTCTCTATGCTCTCAAGCGTAGCATTTTTCTCTCCGCGCTCGACCTGTCCAATATATGTTGGATGGCAGCCGGAAAGCTCAGCTACCTTTTCCTGGCTGAATCCTAACTGAAGTCTGTAACTTCTTATTCGTTGACCAACTGTCTTTGCTATCTCACTCATTTTAGGCACCTCATTGTGTTCTGAATATAGTCTATAAATATTGGAACTGTTTTTCCACAGACCATTGATATTATTTGCTCTGCGGTGTATACTATAAGTATTATAATTGCGGAAAGTAGTGCCTTTAAGCACTGATTGAGGGCTGAACGATGATAAATCAAACTTGTTGCTTTACCGGTCATAGAAGAATACCGTTGGATCAACTGGAAAGCGTGACCCAACGGCTGAGGGATGCTGTTATTGCAAGTATTAAGGACGGCTATCTGTATTTCGGTGCTGGCGGAGCATTGGGATTTGATACTCTTGCTGCACAGACAGTATTGAACCTGAAAAAAGACTATCCCCAAATTAAGCTTATTCTTGTCCTGCCCTGTAGAACGCAAACCAGGGGCTGGAAGCAAGAAGATATTGAAGAATACAACCGAATAATGAAGGGTGCTGACAAAGTAGTATATACATCACAAGATTACTATAACGGGTGTATGCACAAACGTAACCGTCACCTCGTAGATAATAGCAGCAGATGTATTTGTTTTCTTACCGAGAAAACAGGCGGCACATTTTATACTGTCAATTATGCCTCTGAACATGGGCTGACAATATTCAACATTGCTAAATAGCTATCGCAATATGTGCCCATAACTCCTTCTCACATGCACAACTACACTCTCAACGAGAAAAGGTGCGACCATTTTGCCGCACCTTTTCTTTGCATAATGCGAATATCAGCCAAATCCATTGAATCATATGAAGGTTCGTTACGATAAGCTGTGGCGTCTAATGAAAGACAATAAAATGAAGAAGAGTGAGCTTGCGAAAGCAGCTGAGATTAGTTCCTATGCTATGACCAAGTTGAATCGTGATCTTCCGGTCAGCATGGAAGTTATGATGAATCTTTGCAAGGTCTTTCACTGTGATATTGGGGACCTGATGGAAGTAATCGAAGAAGACTAATGGCGACCGCTTACGGCACTACAACAGATATTTGAAAGCGAGGAAGCGTAAATGGCAAGAGCAGCAGCTAAACCTAAAAAAGAAATTTCGATGGAGGAAGCTCTCTGGAAATCTGCGGACAAGCTCCGTGGCTCTGTCGAACCAGCAGAATACAAGCACGTGGTGTTGAGTCTTTTCTTCTTAAAGTTTGCCAGTGACAAGTTTGAGGCACAGAGAAAAAAGCTGATTGCAGCCGGATATGAGGCACAAATCGAAAAGACTTTCGCGTATACCAAAGACAACGTATTCTATCTGCCCCCGGAAAGCAGATGGTCATACATCATGGAGAACGCCAAGCAGGACGATATCGCGTTGAAGATCGACACGGCTCTCTATACCATCGAAAAGACGAACCCTGCATTAAAAGGCGCCTTGCCGGACAATTACTATTCTCGCCTTGCCATAGACACCAACAAGCTCGCCTCTCTCCTTGATGAGATTGACAAGATTAACACGGATGACGAGGAAAATGACATCATTGGACGAGTCTACGAATACTTCCTCGGGAAGTTTGCTCTTGCGGAAGGTAAAGGCAAGGGCGAATTCTACACGCCAAAATGCATCGTCAATTTGATCGCGGAGATGATCGAGCCATATCACGGTATCCTGTATGATCCCTGCTGCGGTTCTGGCGGTATGTTCGTGCAGTCTATCAAGTTCGTTGAAGCACACAGCGGAAACAAAAAGGAAGTCTCCATCTACGGCCAGGAGTATACTAACACCACATTCAAACTCGCGAAGATGAATCTTGCTATCCGCGGTATTTCCGCAAACCTCGGCGAGATGGCTGCGAATACCTTCACCAACGATCAGCACAAGGATTTGAAAGCCGACTTCATCATGGCGAATCCTCCCTTCAATCAGAAGGAATGGAGAGCTGATAACGAGCTGACAGACGATCCCCGTTGGAGCGGGTACGAAGTTCCACCTACGAGTAATGCAAACTATGGATGGATACTAAACATCGTCTCGAAGCTCTCTCAGAACGGCGTCGCCGGTTTCCTGCTTGCAAACGGTGCGCTGTCCGATGATGGCACGGAGCTGAAGATCAGGCAGCAGCTCATTGAGAACGATCTCGTGGAAGCAATCGTGATTCTCCCGAGAAGCCTTTTCTATACCACCGACATCAGCGTTACCCTTTGGATACTAAACAAGAATAAGCACAAGAGAACCGTTGAGCAGAACGGCAAGCTGATTCAATACCGTGGTCGTGAAGGTGAAATCCTCTTTATGGATCTGCGGCAGATGGGCAGTCCGTATGAAAAGAAATATGTCGAGCTTACCGAGGAAGACCGCGCCAAAGTTACAGGCGTCTATCACGCTTGGCAGCGTGCCGGATACGAGGAAAACTATAAGAATGTTCCCGAGTTCTGCTACTCCGCACCTAAGAGCGAGGTCAAGGAGAAAGGCTACACCCTCGTCCCGAGCCGATATATTGAGTTTATTAACCGAGATGAGAACATCGACTTCGATACGAAGATGAAGACGCTGCAAGCAGAACTGAAAGAACTGCTTGTAGCCGAGGAAAAGTCGAAGAAGGATCTGCTCGACGTCTTTAAGGAGTTAGGATATGAGATCGAACTATGATGTTTTAGGCAACCATATCCGCACCATTGATACAAGGAATACTGAGCTGGTATCAGATAAGGTTCTTGGTATCAACATAGATAAGTTCTTTATGCCGTCAGTGGCCAACGTAATCGGAACGGATTTGAGCAAGTACAAACTCATCACGAAAGGTAAGTTTGCTTGTAATCCCATGCACGTTGGACGTGACGAGAGATTGCCTGTCGCGCTTTTCGCGGAAGATACTCCGGCGATAGTATCTCCAGCATACTTCATGTTTGAGATCAAAGATGAAAGCAAGCTTGATCCAGAATACTTGATGATGTGGTTTCGTCGCCCGGAGTTCGATAGAATTTGCTGGCTTAGAACAGATGGAAGTGTGCGCGGCGGGATAACATGGGAAGACCTTTGTAGGATTGAGTTGCCCGTTCCCACTATGGATGAGCAAAAGGCGGTGGTCAATAGCTACAAGGCAATTACAGATCGAATCGCTCTAAAAAGGCAGATAAATGATAATTTAG
>CACZGY010000181.1 GCA_902780815.1 uncultured Eubacteriales bacterium | reverse complement strand
TCCGCTCCGCTGTCCTTCAGTTCTTCAAGCAGGCGTCTGGTGTTTCTGTAAGTTTCTTCCAAAGGATTGTACCCGTCAGTCACAGTTCCTATTACAACTTTCTGTCCGGCATATTTTTTCGGATTCTTTATCACCGGCCAGTTCTTGACATCCATAAATGTGCCCCAATCTTCAGTATGCCCTGTGAAACGTTTCATAAATGAAGCATAGCAATACTTGCAAGCATGCGGACAGCCCACATATGGATTGACCGAATATCCGCCTATAGGCGTATTTGATTTGGTCATCACGCTCCTGGTGTCAATATGCTTTACTATTATTTCCTTTTGTTCCATTTCCTCTGCTCCTCCAGAACTATATTGAATGCTTCAGGCATCTCCTGTATCATGCTGTCCTCGCCCATTATCGGAATAAGATCTTCTTTCCAGAATACAGGTATCTGCAGTTCATGGGCCTGCTCTGTCAGCGAACATGCCCAAACCGGTTCTGTCTTTACTGTCTTGCTTTTTGCTCCCGTCATGGTGCCGACTACGATCCAGTCTATCCCACTCAGGTCTACTTCTCCCGGATCATCGAACAAAGGCTCAAACGTCACATGGTAGTGTCTGGCTTTGACATTTTTCCTAAGCGCATCTATCCTCCAAAGCTCAGACCGCCTCGTCACTGTAACTCCGAACCATGCATTATCAAGGTGCGTCTCGAACGAGATTAAGTCCGGGCGCTTAGTAAGGAAGAGAAACTGGTGCTGTGGGTTCTCTGCTATTTTGGCGAAGGCTTCTTTACGCCACTCTTCCTTCCATCCGGCCAGATCGCTCATTCCTGTCAACAAGAAATTCTGAGGCTTTGCCCTCTCCATCATCTTCAGCTTTCCGGGAAAGAATTCGGGCTTCTCAAAGTCATCTATCATATGGTATCTACGCGTATTATTTCTCGCATAGCAATACGGACAACCAATCGTACAGCCTATTACCAGATTCATGTTCTGAATCTGATCTTTTATACATACACTCATTTGCCGCTCCACCCTTCCAGGTTGGAGTGTATCCTCTCCAGATACTCTTCAAACCTTTTTATCTCATCATCGGTGAATCCGTCATAGTATATTTTCCCCATTTCATCAGATACAGCATCGTACTCCTTCCTGAGAGCCTTTGCAGTATCCGTCAGATACAGAAGTGTTTTTCTCTTATCTGATTCTGACTGCTCTTTTCTGATCAGTCCGCTCTTTTCCATTCTTTCAAGCATCGTGGTCAGGGATGTGATCGCAAGCCCGCTCTTTTCAGAAACTGTTTTTATAGGGACACCATCCTCCTGCCAGAGAACATACAGTATCCTTCCCTGTGGCCCGTTGAATGCATCTATGTCCTTACCCGCCAGGATCCTGTCAAAGATGCGGTCCCCCAGCTGCTTTATCTTAGTTACAAGAAATCCGCCGTTTGCTTTCATAATTAAATACTCCTATATAGTAGTTCTATACATGCTACTATATAGGAGTATTTTTGTCAATTGCAGGCTTTAACATCGCAATATAAAAGCCCTGAGATTATCACTCAGGGCCAAAATTCTGGCGGAGGACGCACTAAACATCGTTCTCTAAAAGGCTTGAAATTACTGGGGTTTAATAGTACCTACATGTATCAAACCCTATCTGTCCCCATCGAATTTGCTTGTTTTACGGTGGATATTTACTCACTAAACCTTATTTTTTAGTGATTGGAGCCAGCGAAAAGAGCAAATAAATACCGCCTTCTTGAGTAGTATATCTACTGTTGAAAGCGGTTTGTTATATAAGGTGCTTTCGCTCTACAAATTCTAAAGCTTCACTAAGTGCTCATCCAGCTTATTGATAGCATCATTATCCATCGGACTGAATACATCTGTATAAGTATCAAGTGTCATATGTATATCTGTGTGACCGAGCCAGGTCTTGAGTACAACTGCTGGGATACCTGCCTCTATACATCTGGTTGCAAAGGTATGCCTAAGAGCATGCTGTCCTCCTGACTTGATCCCCGCTGCGTTGCATACTCTCTGGTAATATGAGTTAACCTGACTAGTTGTGATCACTTTCTTTGACTCATGATTGAAGAACAATAACTTTTGCTTATTCTTCTTATATCGCCTGAGTGCCTCCTCAAGGTAAGGCCTCAGCGCGTCACTGATTGGAACGTCTCTGACTCCGGTATCTGTCTTTGTTCCTTCTTTAATGTGCCAATGATTCCCAACACCTTTTGAAACTGTTGCAGTCACATGAACTACGTTGTTCTCAAAATCGATGCTGTCGGTAGTCAAAGCATTTATCTCACCCATCCTCATGCCACTATACAGTTCAATGAATAGCTGAATTCTGTAATCATTTCTCCATTTTGGAGGTTCTCGATGATTCATTTCCTCAACAAATCTCTTCTGTTCCTCCGGAGACAG
>CACZGY010000180.1 GCA_902780815.1 uncultured Eubacteriales bacterium | reverse complement strand
TGTAATAGTCTTCCATCTCGACATCAAGCGTGATCGTTCTCTCCCGGGTGTTGCTCACTCGCTGTAAGAGCGTAACGCATTCGACGTGGCACGAGGAAATGAAACTACTAATTCATACCTGCGCCAGTAAGCGGGAACTTGTCCACTGATTGCTGCCTGTTCGCAATATTGCACCCAGGAACATATCAACGTTTTTCCTGTTCGTCAGGAACATATCAGCCGATTTTTGCCTTCTGCCCGTTATCGGGAACATGTCAATAAGCTGGAATTCTACGCTCGCAACATACTCCATATGCATTCAAGCAAAGTCAGTGCCAGAATGATATTGATAATCCGGTAATGCTTAACATAGAGTTTCTGTATCAGAAGTCCGGCACCGATCCAAGTTGAAGTTGCAATCGTCCCGATCGTTGCGATCAGAAGTTCAAACCCGATCAGAGTCCATAATGCCTTACTGTATGGAGTGATGAACCCCGTCAGCGCTGTGATTCCGAACATATAGATTTTGATATTTACAAACTGCAGCAGGAATCCTTTCATGAAAGAAGCGGAGCCCTGCTCTTCACTGACTTCAGGCTTGCTTATGGCAATATGTATCGCAAGCCAAAGGATATAAGCAGCTCCGATATACTTCATGACCTGCAAAGCATCAGGAAGAAATGCGCCTACTCCGTACACAAAAACGGCACAGATAATCTGAACCACATAGTACCCTGTGAATATTCCAAAAAAGAGTGGTTTTCCTTTCTTCCACCCATAGTTAGTCACTGTATTAAGTGCCAGTATATTCCCCGGCCCCGGTGTAAATGCATTCACAATCGCATAAACAAAAAAATTTGTCAGAACATATCCCGGCATGATGAAGTCTCCTTTCGCAACAGTGATATTATCATACTGCAAAACGGAGACTTATAGGTAACACTTATTTTATATGCTTTAGCATAGTTTTTTCCTATGTATGTTGTGGAGCATACTTTTTCAATGCATCCACATAGATCGATCCAAGGTCTGACAGACTCTGCCCCTTACAAAGCACATATCCAATGTGCATTTTTTCCTTCTCCTCAAGCGGCACTGAAACAATCTGCCGTCCCTGCAGGTATTTCGGAAAGATTCCGCTTGATATGGTATATCCGTCAAGTCCAATCATCAGATTTACGATGGCAGCCCGGTCGCTGACACGTATCTCCTTCTCCGAAAGTTCCGTGCTGAACGGTTCCTCGGAAAAATCCGCAGACTCGTAGCTTCCCTGAAGGAAATTCAATCTCGGATATGCCTGCAGGTCTTTCAGAGTGACAGATTTCTTCTCGGCCAGAGGGTGCTTTGCCCGGAGGAAAACATGCGGAGAAGCAGAAAACAGTTCATAAAAGCTCAGCCCCATCTCATCCATTGTTTTCCGTAGGAACGTCTCATTTCTATCGCACAAATATATGATACCCAGATCACAAAAACGATTCTTCACATCTTCTAATATCTGGTGAGTCTGAGTTTCATTAAGGATAAACTCAAATCGTTCCTGCCCGAACAGCTGAACCATCTCAACAAATGCATTCGCCGTGAATGTATAATGCTGGGTTGATACACAGAAGCGCTGTTTCTCCGGTTTGCTCAATATGAAGCGATCTTCCAGAAGATTCATCTCCTGTATCACCTGTCTCGCATATCCAAGGAATTCTACGCCTTCTTTCGTCAATGCGATACCACTTCGGCTTCTTGTGAATATCTCAAATCCAACTTCCTTTTCTGCTTCTTTTAATGCCGCTGACAAGCTGGGCTGTGATATATGAAGTTGCTTTGCCGCTTCAGTAATTGAACCTATCTCCGCAACAGCGACTATATATTTAAGAAATTGAATTGTCATAATCTCGCCCTTACAAATCCTGATTTACTTAATTGAAACCGTCCAAGTCTCGCCATCGACCAAATATTGGAACTCCGTCAGATCAGGATTGTTTATTACTCGTATCAAGTCTTCAAAATCATCGACCGTGTGTATCTCTGGCAGATGATTGCTGTCCACCCACACCATCTGCCCCTCGTCAGAAGAAACAACTGTTCCGCTGTATTCGTTGGCTTTAAACAGAAGGACAACATATCTTCCACCCTCGATAGGGAACTGCTTCACCCCTGCAAGCCGAGGATTCTTTATATCCAGCCCCGTTTCTTCTTTCATCTCACGAATCACTGCATCAACAAAAGATTCTCCCGGTTCCACATGACCGCCCGGCAGCGTATATCCCTGCCAGTCATTTTTCGTTCTGTTTTGAAGGAGTATTCTATCTCCATCTGTGATGAGACACAGCACTGTCAGTTCGACATTTTCTGTTCTGCCCATTTGACGTCCTCACTTCTTTTTCTTTGGAGCAGGCAGTTCTGAATACATCGCTTCCAACAGTTCTCGCAGGAACTCCTTATTGTCCACGTCATCCAC
>CACZGY010000179.1 GCA_902780815.1 uncultured Eubacteriales bacterium | reverse complement strand
TCGATTATAGCAACGCCTGCTGTTGTTATCATGTTCGATATTATGATCGTCAGCTGCAGCTTCTTCTTATCCTGCACTTTGCTTTTCAGCACATTGTAAACAATCGGCATCTCTACAAGTAATGTAAGCAGCAGAAACACTCCGCTTACAATATAATGCGGACCGGAATCAAGAATGTGTTCGAACGTCCCATACCAGGAAAGATCTGCCTTCAGAAACGCATACGGAAGAAGAAATGATGCTGCATTTGCCACCATAACTATCCCTAATACTTTGAATGCATGACCGGTCCTGGGTATGAGCCAGATGCTCAGCCATTCTATCAGGATCGTTCCCATTGCGACCCACGGCAGTATATCAAAGGGTCTTTTCTCGGATATCCATACCCATGATGAGTCAGCGAAAGCATTCACCGGAAATAGCACCATAAGTGCCATTATCATGATCGATATTCTCAATGCAGGTTTGCTCTTTTCCATTCCAAAGTCACCTTTTCAGTAAAACCAGCGGCTTGGTATCAGGTACAGATATGGAGCTGTGAAGAGCGTCAGCCTGAGTGCCGCACGTTTAGCCTGCTCCGGTTCCAGCTCAGTCTTTCCAAGAATTCTTTTGTCCAGCTTGTAGATGCAGACAGCAGAAAGCGCGATACCGGCAGCTATGATCAGAAAAGACAGTACATTTGTGAAAGGATCGAACATGATCCCATCGCCTGCCTTTTCAATAAATGTTGCGCCATCATCGCCGAATCCGAGCAATAGCTCCGAAATGAAAAACAGTGCGATTGCTCCGACAAAATCTCCCAGGAACCCCGCAAGGCATATCTTCCATGTATTCTTTCTGCAAAACATGCCCTTATCAGGCATATCACCAAGGCTCCATCTCAGCACGATCCTGTCGATCATATAATTCGCCGGGATCAGTATCAGCCACAGGTATGACGGAAAGAATACCAGCAACCAGATCGGGAACAGGACGTTGTAGAGCACCTTTTCGTTATCTCTATCCATTCAGCGGTCCTCTCCAGACACGGTTCTTTGCCTTATGATCTGCCATCTTAATATCTAATTCAGCTTTGCTTTTGCTGCTGACAGCAGCGTCTCCCGCAAAGCATGACTTGATCCATTTTATCAGTCTTTTCCACATTATCACTTACCTGCCTTTTTCATATAAGTCTCAATAATGCTTACAAAATCATTCAGGAAGTTGTCTTCACTCCAGTGATTGATCTTCAGGAACATCGCCTGACTGCCGCCGGATGAGGATGCAATGACCCTGACACCTTCGCTGATCTCAAGAAGAACTATATTGAGGCTCACCCTGTTTTCTCCCAGAACAGCATATCTTTCATATGTGCCGATCCAGTACTTAACGCCATCTGCGGTTCCGGATATCTCTTCTTCAAGAGATAAAGTCGCGCCGAGATTAGGTCCGTTATGATATATATATTTCCTCAGCTGTTCCAGACTGCCGGGTACAGTAGTTATATACTTTGCCATGTTCCGCTCCTCCAACAACTAGTTGCTAAGTTCTGATAAAAAGGTTTTCACCGTGTCTGCATACATTTCCGGCTCTGTCAGAATCGACATCGCGTGCCCTGCTCCCGGGATGATACATAACTTGCTGATCCCCTTTGTTCTATTTGACATGTCTTCAGAGTTCTTTGGCAGGATCAGATCATCATCAGCACCATGTATGAAAAGGATCGGGATCGTGTTTTCATCAAGCGAGTCTATCGGGCGCATGTCCTTGATGGCGTAATGGTATCTTATCCTGCTGCCGATATCTGCGAGGTCTATTAAGATATCCGATGAGCCGTTTTTCAACACACTTTCAATATCTGAGAAACCGCAGTCCGCGACCGCGAAATCCACTTCCGGTTTGTACTTCAGACAAGTGATCGTTGTAGCTGCGCCAAGTGACTCTCCGTGCAAACCCAGCACCTTGAGTTTCGGGTATCTTTCACGTGTATCCCTGATCAGACAGTCAAGATCCTCTCCCTCTCTGATGCCATATGTTGTGAATGTCGCCTCGTTTTCGCCATGACCTCTGAGATCATATATTATGCAGTTGAATCCGAGTTTCAGATACATCGGCACGTATTTCAGAGCGCCCATGCGGTTATCCGTGTAGCCGTGCGAGATGATGACATAATCATCAGTTGGCTCCGGATTCTCAAGCAGCTCTGCATGGATCACATATCCGTCGCTCGTCTCCATAGTGTAATCAGTCTTCTTAAGTTCTTCATAGAAAGAAGTATCATAGTGATCCGTCTGCCATGCAAAAGCTTCTTCTATAGTTTGCCTGTTTCCTGTCATAAGAAACGTTGGCAGCCAAACGATAAATAACGCCAGTATAACAAGTAGTATTATGATGATTATTATGATTAGTTTTCTCTTCATATTTCTCTTCATAGTTACTGTCTGCCGCCTATCTTTTCAGCTCACCGATCTGTTTATCATTCTCATAAACTGCAGGTGCCGGTTCGCCTTCTTCCACTGTGTAATCTGAGCGTTCTGAAAGCATCTCTATAAGATCTGCTTTATCATTGAGCTTTGTCACCTTGAACGGATCTCCAAAAGCCAGTTTTTCTATGAATACATACTTCGTATCTGCGTCAGCTATATCCTGACAGTCGATCAGGATACCGGTATGACCTACATATGCTTCATCCTTATCGTAAGTCTTAAAGACGATGCTGATAATCGAACACTTTTCGTTGTTGAAAACTATGCCATGTTTCTTCCAGTTGTCAGGCAGCGCATCAGCAAACCCGCCACCTGAATAAGGAGTCTCCCCGAACATTGTAGTAAAGAGTTTCTCCTTATCACGGAGCATGCTGTACTCCTCCTTGTTGTCGATCGCGTCTATGTCAAACATCAGATAGTCGCCATCGTACTTATCATTTACACTGTCATAGCTGATGGAATCGCCTGCAAGCAGCATGACAGTCATACGGCAGTCCGCGTCTGAAAAGCCGCTCTCTCCGGTGTTTTCATTGATGTTCGATGTATCTGTCACCCATTCTTCGAATACATCTGAATTGGAGAGACCCGCACTCTTCAGGATACCTTCGATCTCTGTAACATTGTCCGCCGTAATATCTTTGGTACTATAGTGGTCTGCGTTTTTCTCAGCGTAACTATTGATCAAATCGAACAATTCTTCAGTGGTAGTCCATCTTCCTCTGTATGGCTGCTCAACATAGTACTGATCATCCTGTCTATAGACATACAGACTCCTGTCCTCATCCTGATTCACTGTATGGAAGTTAACGATGACATATGGTACTTCCTGCGGATTGTCGTTGACTGATTCCCTCC
>CACZGY010000178.1 GCA_902780815.1 uncultured Eubacteriales bacterium | reverse complement strand
TACCGCTGTCCGGCGAACCGATAATAAAAACAGTAGTACCCTTTGCAGAATCCGCTTCAAAGTCATGATACTGCTCTACCGTCGTATCTGCAAAGCAGAGCCCTTTTGAATAAAGAGCAAGCACTGTGTCAAGCAAAGGCATGAGCATGACAGCTCCGGTACCTTCACCGAGCGCAAGCATGCCGTCAATGACAGGTTCCAGGCCGAGTATGTCGAGTATGTACTTCATGCCCGGCTCCTTCCCAAGGTGAGAAGCTATCATGAAGTTCCTGGTCCCTGGCACCAGCCTGCTATATCAAGGCCTCCTACACACGAAAGCATATGCATAGCATACTCGGGACTTGTTCTTCCGGCATCACCGGCAGGATCATATTTCTCAAGAGCAGCTCTGATCACCTGCGTCTTTTTCATGAGCCCTTCGCTACTTAGGCCCGCACCCCTTCCGGTTACAGTATCAGCGTCAAGGCCAAGAAGCGCTGCAGCAAGAGCGGAGCTTGTCGTAGTATTGCCTATACCCATCTCCCCGGTTGCCAGCAGCTTATAACCCCCGGCGCTGCAGTCGCAGACTATATCGATTCCGGCCTCTATGGCCTGCATGCACTCATCTTCAGTCATGGCAGGTTCAAGTGCGAAATTCCTGGTGCCCTTCATCACCTTGCGGTCTGTGACGGACAGCGCGGGTCACGTCCTGTCCGGACTGGCTCACACCTTCAGCGACTATACCATTGTCTGCGCACATGATTATTACTGCGCGCTTTCTTATATCTATCTCAACCGAGCCCTGCACCGCACCTATGCGCGCCGTGATATCCTCAAATCTGCCGAGGCTGTTCAGCGGCTTCGCGATGCTGTCCCATCTGGCTCTGATCTCATCATATTTGTCTTTATCAAAAGGTACTATATTTATCAAAATGCTGCCTCCCTTAGCATGGAGTATATGCGGTCCATGTCGAGGTTTTCCCGCAGGATGTCCGCCAGCTTGTCGTATTCCTTCTCTTTGAACTCCCTGTGTCCGGAAGCGTCACCGCCGCTTAGCATAATGCCTTTTTTATCTGCAAGAGCTTTTACCACTGCAGCAGCTATTCCTTCCCTGTCAAATATCCCGTGTATGTATGTTCCGTAAACGCTGCCTTCGCAGACACCCGTATCATCCGATGTAAAGGCAGAAGCGCACTGAGCGATGCATCCGTCAGGGAATGTTCTGCCCATATGGATCTCATAGCCCTCTATTTCACGTCCGGAAAGAGCCTCAAAAACTCCTTCAGCTTTTTCGAATCTTCCGTTGAACTGCTCTGTCCTTTTTTCTCCTGCAAGCACTGTAATGACCGGAAGAAGACCAAGTCCGCTGATTTCGCCGCCGCCTTCAACGCCCTCAGGATCAGACACTTCGACTCCGAGCATCTGGTATCCTCCGCAGATGCCGAACACAGGGATCCCTTCACTGTGCATCCTGAGAATCTCTTTCTCAAATCCCTTTTCCCGCAGCCAAGTGAGGTCTGCAATAGTGCTTTTTGATCCCGGCAGAACTATCATATCAGCACCTCTGAGCCCTTCCGGCTCCGTGACATACCTGACTGATACATCCGGGAACTGCTCGAACACATCAAGATCTGTAAAGTTGGATATCTTCGGGAGCCTAACCACAGCTATGTCTACAAGCCCCCTGCTGTTTGCGGAGAGCCTGTCTGAAAGCGAATCCTCGTCCTCCACCTTTATATCCATGTAAGGTACTGTGCCGACTACAGGCACTCCGCCCTTTTCTTCAAGCATCTCTATGCCGCTGTCGAGAAGCGATGCATCGCCTCTGAATTTATTTATTATAAGTCCTTTGACTCTTTCCTTCTCATTATCCTCAAGGAGCATCAGAGTTCCGAGAAGCTGCGCAAATACTCCGCCCCTGTCAATGTCCCCGACCAGAAGCACCGGCGCATCCACCATCTCCGCCAGTCCCATGTTGACTATGTCATTCTCCTTGAGATTGATCTCTGCCGGAGAACCCGCGCCTTCGATCACGATAATGTCGAACTGATCCTCGAGCTTCCGGAAAGCCTCTTTGATCACAGGGATCAGCTCTGTCTTGAATTTGAAATAGTCGCGGGCTTTCATGTTGCCTATCGACTTACCGTTTATGATCACCTGTGAGCCCTGGTCATCCGTCGGCTTCAGGAGTATGGGATTCATGCACACCAAAGGATCGGTCCCGGCTGCTTCTGCCTGCACCACCTGCGCACGGCTCATCTCGAGACCTTCCTTCGTCGCAAAGGAATTGAGCGCCATGTTCTGCGATTTGAATGGCGCCACCCTGTATCCGTCCTGTCTGAATATACGGCACAGCCCTGCAGCAAGAAGGCTCTTGCCGGCGTTGGACATCGTGCCCTGTACCATTATTACCTTAGCCATTTTTCTCTATGCTCTTTACAAAACCGGAATAGACTTCCCTGAGTCTTCCGTCTTCAAGGCTGTACAGCCTGCTTATGAGCTCGTCGGTAAATACCTCTTCAGGGCTTCCGACTTTCTCCACTTTTCCGTCTGCGGATATGCAGATGACCTTGTCTGCAATGAGATGCGCAAGCTCCAGCTCGTGCATCGACATTATGACTCCTATCTCCTTCTCACGGGTGAGCTTCCTCAGCAGATCGAGGAACTCCAGCTTGTGCCTGATATCCAGATAGGATGTCGGCTCGTCGAGTATCATGATCTCAGGTTCCTGGCAGATCGCTCTTGCAAGGAGCACCCTCTGTCTCTGTCCATCGCTTATGTGATCATAGCTGCGGTCAGCCAGCTCCGTCACATGCACAAGTTCCATGGTATCACGGACAATCTTTTTATCGTTCTCCGAAAGGATCCCGAGCCTTCCCGTATATGGATACCTTCCGAGAGACACCACTTCTTCGCAGGTCATCTTCTCTGCAGGCTTTCTCTCCGTTAGCATTACGGCCTGCTTCTTCGCGATATCAGTCAGCGTGTATGACGAACGCTCCGCCTCGCCTATGTATATCGTTCCGGCTACCGGCTCGAGCTGTCCTGCTATAGTCTTGAGGACAGTCGATTTGCCCGCACCATTAGGTCCGATCAGTGTCACTATTTCGCCCGGGTAAACGATTATTTCAGCGCCGGAAACAATTACCTTATGCCCGTATCCTGAATCGAGGTGTTCAGTTCTTATAACAGATCTCATACCTTCACCTCTTCTTTCTTCCTATAAGCATCGCGATCACTACAGGAGCTCC
>CACZGY010000177.1 GCA_902780815.1 uncultured Eubacteriales bacterium | reverse complement strand
TTCTCTCCATAAGCATTGTTTTATAAAACTGTTTCTCGGCACCGATGCAGCAGACGGCGAATTCACAACAGGCAGAGGCATGCTTGAACCGCCGGGAAGTCCGCAGATCAGAGAACCTAGGCGGGTTCCTGCACATTACAGAAGATTCGATTATCTCAAGTCAATTAAAGAAATATGCGTGCGAAGCATTACTGCTGTGATTCAATACAGTTCTTAATTATAAGATCGGCCACACCTTTGCTTTGCTGCAATATCCTGTGCATATCCTCAATATATTCATCCTTCATGCCGGCCTTTATCCAGTCAATAGTCAGTCCGAAACAGGAGCACTTAAAGTATCTCGTTATCAGCTGTCTGTCATAATCAGACAACTGCACATCCGGGAAGACGGTGCTCAGGTATTTCTTTGTAACATATTCACACATTTTCCATAGTACGTCCACGTAGATGTTTTTCCTGTCTGACCTATATACATGCATGATCGCGTGTTTCTTTTCTTTTGCGTTCAAAGTAATAGCATCCAGACACTCTTCCAGAGAATTGAGTTTAGGATACTGCTCAACTATCTGGTCAAAATCCAGTTCGAAGATCTCCTCCAAAAGCGTAAAGGTGTCCTGATAATGATAATAGAAAGTATTTCGGTTGATGCCGCATTTTTCCGAAATATCTTTGACAGTTATTTTCTCGGGATTCTTCTCCTTCAGCAGTTCAAGAAAGGCTGCCCGTATAGCGGATCTGGTTATATCTGCAGCTGACATTTTGCCGTATCTCCTTTATTAGTCAATTTCATATCTGTGCCTGATTTACGAACAGCCGGAAGAGAATGACCGTTTTGAGATAAAACGATCATGCTTATCATATTCTAGGAACGAAATCTGCATTTTTATTCTAATACATGCGGCTTGTTGAAAAAATAGACAAAACTATGCAAATGCCTAATTACAAAGGAGATGATGACATTGAAGCGCAGAGTAATAAACATCACGCTATATACAGCCTTCTTTTTAATAGCAGTAATGGTATTCGGCTATATAGGCAGCGTGTTCAAAGAACTCAATGCAATGGATCTGTATCACTGTTCTGCCAGAAAGATAGGCGTGACATATGCAGCAGTAAGCGAGAATGAAGACTGTGCTGACCCGCAGGAGATCGAAATAGCCAGATCAACTAAGGATTATATAAAAAAGAGTATGGCAGACAGCGGGATATTGAGTGACGTGACATTGGATTATGACAATAAATGCATAGTGTGCAAGATAATGGTCGATGGGGTAGCGCAGTCGATCCAGGATGACAATGACGAAAAATGGGGCGAGGTTTGTGAACAGGCGTGTGATTGCAGCCGGGACTGGATGGAAGGCATCAGAAAGGCTGGGCTGGATGGATGGGATTTCAGCATCGTGATCCTTAATGATTACTATCCGAAAAATGCGCTGGCGATTTTTACTGATGGAGAGAACATATACAACTGTAAGGTCGATACAGAAAAAGTAGCAGCGTGAATTTGCTGCGGTACTGTCATTACAGGAGAGGGAGAATGAAATTTGGGAATACTGTAGTCAAGCACAGAAGAATAATACTAATTGCAGCTTTAGTGCTCCTAATTCCGTCTGTGCTGGGCGTGATCGCCACAAGGATCAATTATGACATGTTATATTACCTCCCTGAGGATATAGAAACAGTTCAGGGACAGAACGTCCTTCTGGATGAATTCGGGAAGGGAGGCTTTTCTATTGGATGTCTAAAAGGATAGAAGAGGTCGATCATGTCGACAGTGTGATCGATTTGGAAAGCATACTCGACCCTTCCATACCGCGAAGCATGCTGCCGGATATTGTAAATGACAGCATCAACAATCCTGACGCATCCATGATCGTCGTATTCTTCGATTCTTCTACCTCATCGGAGGAAACTCTGAATGCGGTTTCAGACATTAGAGAAATTCTTACGAAGACATCCTATATTTCCGGAATGAGCTCGCTTGTGCTTGATCTTAAGAACCTGTGTGAAAGAGAAGAAGCAAAATATGTCGCGGTCGCGGTCGTTATGGCGCTTGCCGCAATGATGCTCCTGCTGGACTCGTTTGCGATACCGTTCCTGTTCCTGATCGGAATAGGCATGGCGATCCTCTATAACATGGGTACAAACATTCTTTTCGGAGAAATATCATTTATAACCATGGCCATTGCAGCGGTTCTTCAGCTTGCTGTCACTATGGATTATTCAATATTTTTATGGCATCGGTATACCGAGAAACTGGATGAAGCTGAACAGGGGGACAGCGGAGAAGATGGGAAAGAACTGGAACGCAGAGCCATGGCGGAAGCGATCAATGATACGCTGACTTCTGTTGCGGGCAGTTCAATTACCACTATCGCAGGTTTCCTGGCACTTTGCTTCATGACTTACACGATGGGCCGGGATCTTGGCCTTGTAATGGCAAAGGGGGTCATGTTTGGGGTGCTTGCAAGCGTTACTGTTCTTCCGGTCATGATATTGAAATTCTCAGGACTTCTCAGGAAGACAAGACACAGATCCCTTATACCGGATATGACCGGTTTCGCTCACATTCTTACAGGTAGGTATTGGGCATACATTCTGGTTTTCGTTATCGCTCTGGTACCGGCCGTCATTTTTTACAATCAGAAGAATGTGGTCTACGACTTCACCAAGATGTTCTCGAGCAATGCCGAGAGCATGGCAGATGAAGACAAGCAGTTCATGATCGCCAATGACAAACTCCGCGAGGACTTTGATATCGGAACATCGCACATCATTATCGCTGATGCGGATCTTCCTGCTAAAGAAGGAAGGGCGATGTGCAAAGAGATAGAAGAAGTAGACGGTGTCAAAAGTGTACTAGGGATCGACGCCCTTCTTGGCACCGCTATACCAAGGAACATGCTGCCAGATCAGGTCAGTGAAGCGCTGATAGGAGATCAGCATCAGATGATCCTCGTCAACTGCGCTTATAGAGTATCGACTGAGGAATGCAATAACCAGATCGACCGTATCAATGAGATCATGGACAAATATGATGCAAGCGCTGCTCTTATCGGAGAAGGTCCGGCAACCAAAGACCTGATACAGATAACCGGCAGGGATTTTACGGTAGTCAACTGGATATCCATCGGCATGGTGTTCGTGATAATACTGCTTGTGCTTAAGTCGGCATCGTTGCCGGTTATCCTCGTGTTGGCCATAGAATTCGCAATAATACTCAATCTGGGTATATGCGGCTATACAGGCCTTGAACTACCGTTCATCGTACCTGTGCTGATCAGTACTATACAGCTTGGGTCGACTGTTGACTATGCGATCCTCCTCTCTACCAGATACAAACAGGAAAGGATCGGGGGCAGGAAGAAAAGGGATGCAATCGAAGAGGCTGCCCATACTTCAATACCATCGATAATAGTAAGTGCGCTTGGCTTTTTCACAGCGACGGTGGGAGTTGCCGTTTACTCTGATATCGCCATCATAAGTACGGTATGCGGGCTTATGGCCCGGGGAGCGGTGATAAGCATGTTCACGGTCATATTTTTGCTGCCGTCACTGCTTATGGCATCTGACAAGCTCATCTGCAGGACCACAGTGGGAATGAAAGAATCTATCAATGAGCATTCACCTGTAAACGGGGATGCAGCTATATGCTAAGGAGAGGGTATAAATGAAAAATAATATCAATAAAGAAAAGGCATATAAGATCATTGCAATGGTGCTGTCCGTAGTAATGGTTCTCGGATCCCTGCTGTGGATAGCCGAGAAAGGAAGCAGCGCAGCAGAGAGCAATGCTGAGGATACTACAGAAACTCAGGAAGCGATCGAAAAAGAATATCCTGATCTCCTCGCGTCACACTGTCAGGACGGAGAGGTCAGCAAAGAGGAAGTCATCTATGTAGCCATGGACGCAGATGGGAATATACAGGATACCTCGGTCACAGAATGGCTTCATAACGGTACAGGAGCTGAAAGCATCAATGATGTTTCAACTCTGAATGACATAGAAAACACATCAAATGACAAGCCGTTCACACGCGACGGCAACAGTGTGGTCTGGGAGGCGGACGGATCCGATATCAAGTACAAAGGTACGATTGATAAGGAACTTCCGGTCAGTGTGAAGGTAAGATATTATCTCGACGGTAAGAGCATCAGCGCCGGGGATATCGCTGGAAAGGCAGGAAACGTAACGATCAGATTCGATGTATTCAAAACACCTTATACTATGGCTAGCGGTGTCATTCTGGACGATGAACACTTTACAGATGTCAAAGTCAACGACGGGAAAGTGATAGACGACGGGAATAAATGCATCTGCCTCGGTCTTGCGTTCCCGGGATTGGCAGAAAATCTGGACATACACTCAACTGAATTCGAGATCCCGGAAACTGTTATGATCTCGGCATATACGGATCGCTTTGAGATAGACGGCACCTATACAGTTGCAATGACAGGTATGCTCTCGGACATAGACTTTGATGGCAGCGATTCACTGGAATCAAAAATAGAGCAGCTCCAGGATGGTATGGAAAAACTCGGAGACGCATCTGACAAGTTGGTCAAAGGTGCTGACCAGCTGACTGACGGG
>CACZGY010000176.1 GCA_902780815.1 uncultured Eubacteriales bacterium | reverse complement strand
TTGCGCTTGTTGCCCTTGTAATCACTTTTACAGGATCAGGCAGAGTCAGAGGCGACAAGGTCTTCTCATATAATGAGCCTTCACCTGTGCTTTTCAGAGAGTTTTCACCGGAAGAATGGGACTTTGTAAAGGATAACAGGCAGTCGTTCAGCTGGGATGATGATAAAGGCGTTAAGTATGATTATTACTTATATAACTCTTCAAACCTTACCCTCAGAAAGGGCTGCTCAGAGAATGTCTACTATGCTGAAGCGATGAACTACAATGACTGGGAACTTCCAGCGTACACAAGTCTTACTTATGATTTCAGATCGGAGAATACTGCAGATAAAATGCTGAGAAGACAGATCAGCAATGATATGGATCTTGACAGGAATGATCCTGAGAAAGAGAACAAGATCCTTGAGATATCTATCGATGTACCTGGAGCAGATTATGCAGGCTATTATGAAAAGCGGGATGGCGGCAGTGATCTTCAGTATTTGTATTTACGTAAAGGCTCTAAGGTCGTATATGCATACTATTCCGGCAAGATGAAACTGATGGACAAGTTGCAATTGTTTATCGACCAGCTTGAGGCAGGTGAGAATCTATGAGTGATACAGTTAAGAAACGCATACCTGTATGGGAAAGAAGCCCTTATCTTTGTGTATGGCTGCAGGAAATGGCAGAGCAGGGTCTGGTTTTAAAGCATATAGGATTCTTCATCTGTGAGTTTGAAAAGTGCGAACCTCATAAACGGAGATACCGTATCCTGGACAAATCGCACTTCAGCATGAGCGACGAGGAAAAGGGCATATATGATGATGCAGGCTGGAAATATGTTCCTGATGAACGAAGTGGAGTAACCATCTTTACTACAGACGATGAAGACGCACCGGAACTGTTCAGCGATAAGGAAAGCTTCCGGAAGTACAAACGCAATAAGTGGATCGGCTCAATAGTATTGATAATAGTGTGGACATATTGGGCAGCCAAAGCGATATGGAATGCGTATGACCTTTTTCAGGGAGGTGACTATTCCGCGACATATGGAAGACTGCATGATTTTGACGGAGAACCGCTGTATCTTCTAGTGGTTTTGGGTTTGCTTTTAGTAATCATTACAGGCATCTTTCTGTACTCAGTTTTCAGGGAAATCCAATTGATCCGCTATAATGCTAAAACAGAACTGCCTCAATATGACAATATTCCGTATGATGATAAGAGGTATCTGTGGGAGAAAAAAGCAAATAAGTTATGGACGGCAGCAATAGTCATAGTGTTTGTCGGTCTGATTGCTGCATGGATAGGAATGAAAGTTAACGACTACAGTCTGGCTGATGGCGTGGAAGCCCTGAAGTATAACGGGGAGCATCCGGTGATGCTCAGAGAGATCGATCCTGATACCTGGGCTGAGGCAGTTCCGATGATAGAGAACTGGAATACAGAAGAATATGTAGACGATTATGATATCGACTACATGACCGGAAAGGACACCGGGGCATGCTTTGCTGAAGGCTGGAGAGAGCAGTTATATATATGTCGGATCAAAGGAGAGGCCGAGAGAGAGGATGAGACCTTCTTACTGATCTCAACACTGCAATCCTATTTTTCAGGATACTATGTGGCGAGAAGTGAATCGATCGCCGAGGAATATCTGGGAGAAGAAGTGGCCTATGATTTGTATGGCAAAGTGGAAGATGGAGTGTGGAGCAAGGCTTTGGAAGAAGTACGTATTGAATGCGATGGTGTTGATTATGCTGGATACTATACTACAAAAGATGTAGATGCTGAGAACTATAAAGAGTGCCAGCACCTACTGCTCAGGAAAGGAAAAGTGATCGAAATTGTCAGTTATCAGGGACCGGTAGATCTGAGAGATAAGATAAAATTATATGTTGACGACCTGTCTTGATTACGAACTCTATGATACATAGGATGCTTTTATCGGTGTATGGCAGTAATGTTTCTGCAGGAGGTGAATGCTTATGAATATTGAAAGAACCGGACGATTCATCGCAGAACTTCGCAGGGATAAGCAGTTTACACAGGCACAACTGGCAGATTCCATACATGTTTCAGATAAGGCTGTCTCGCGCTGGGAGACCGGGAGAGGCTTTCCGGATATTGACAATCTGGAGGCTCTTTCCGAATGTCTGGATGTTTCCATCGCTGAACTCATAAAAGGAGAAAGGATCAATGCACCGGTATCCGGAGCTGAGCTGAACGATATAGCCTCAGACGGGCTGTCGCTCACCAGAAGCCTTATTGCAAAAAGAAAGATCACGAGCACCCTGCTGGGATTTGTATTGGGACTGATAATAATCATTATTGCAGTGATACACATGATGAGCCCTGTGTACATAAAAGATCCGGGTAACGCGCTGACTATAGAGGAACTGTCAGACGGAAGTATCGTGGCCGTGCTTGACGAAAATGTCAGCGGCTATGATATTGATCGTTTCAGGGATCAGGACAGCGGCAGATCATTGGCTTTTATAGGATGTTACCACACGAGATGGGATCAGATATCTGAGAAGAGCAGTGATATTCTGGTGAGAATAGGGAATAAGAACGAGATAGATGAAGTATATTATTACCCGGCTGATGGCGGTGATGTTCTGATTTATGGTGA
>CACZGY010000175.1 GCA_902780815.1 uncultured Eubacteriales bacterium | reverse complement strand
GGATGACGGATAACGTCCGCCGCAGGTAACTGTAGGGAAAGTGCAACAGAAACATTCCGCCGAAACGGGTAATGCCGTGGCAAGGTTGAAATGGTGAGGTAAGAGCTCACCGGGGCTGTGGAGACACAGCTGCCGTGTAAACCCCATCCGGAGCAAGACAAAATGGGCATTATGTGGTGCGGCCCGTACCCGCCCAGAGGTATGTCGCTTGAGGCTGCAGGCAACTGCAGTCCCAGATGGATGATCGTCAGATACAGAACCCGGCTTACGGTCTGCCCATAATTATATTTATTCATTATGTCGCACTGACGACAAAAAGGAAAAAATGGTTAGACTGGGAATCGATGTAGGATCAACAACTGTAAAACTTGTATTGCTGGATGACGATAATAAAATCGTTTATTCAAAGTACGAGCGCCATATGTCAAATGTTTTTGAGAAAGCGGGAGAACTGATCAAAGAGCTCCGTGATCTCAAGGGCAACTTATCCGTCAGACCGGTTATTACCGGATCCGGCGGGCTTTCGCTTGCGGACCTTTTCGGCATCAGATTCGAACAGGAAGTCATTGCGTGCAGCAAGGCTGTTGAAGAACTGATACCTGAGACCGACGTAGCCATAGAACTTGGCGGAGAAGACGCCAAAATTACATTCTATGGTTCGACTGTTGAGCAAAGGATGAACGGAACATGTGCGGGAGGTACAGGTGCATTTATCGATCAGATGGCAGTACTTCTCAACACTGATGCTTCGGGTTTGAATGAAGCGGCTAAGGATCATACGATTATTTATCCTATCGCTTCAAGATGCGGTGTTTTTGCCAAGACTGACATACAGCCGCTTATCAATGACGGAGCAAAGACAGCTGACATAGCCGCCTCTATTTTCCAGGCCGTTGTAAACCAGATGATATCAGGTCTTGCCTGCGGTCATCCTATTAAAGGAAAAGTAGCGTTCCTCGGAGGACCACTTGAATATCTTTCCGAGCTCAGAAAAAGATTCATTGTGACTCTTGATCTTAATGATGAAGATGTAATATTCCCTGACAACGCTAAATTTTTTGTTGCCATCGGGGCAGCTTATCTTGCAGGCGATGAAGAGCCGGTTGAACTTGATTCTCTGATCTCGAAACTGGAGAATGCTTCACCTGATGATGTTTCAGATACAAAGTACCTCAGGCCTCTATTCGAAAACGAAGAAGAGCTGAATGAATTCAGAAACCGCCACGCCAGAGACACCATAAAAAGAGGTGATCTTTCTAAAGCGGAAGGCGCTGTTTTCCTCGGCATAGACGCAGGATCAACAACTACAAAAGCTGCAGTCATCAATAAGGATAAAGAGCTTCTTTATGAGCATTACAGCAATAACGAGGGTGATCCTCTGGCTGTAGTCAAGCAGGTTCTTACTGAGATCTATACATCTCTACCTGAGAAGGCCTTCATAGGAAGATCCGTTGTGACAGGCTATGGTGAAGGACTTATACAGGCTGCATACAAAATAGACGCCGGAGAGATAGAGACCATGGCTCATTATAAAGCAGCCAGACAGTTCCTCCCGGAAGTGAGCTTCATACTGGACATAGGCGGACAGGATATGAAGTGCATGCAGATACACGACGGTGCAATCAGCAGCATCATGCTTAACGAGGCATGTTCGTCCGGATGCGGATCCTTCATAGAGACTTATGCAAAATCAGTAAGCATGAGTGTACCGGAATTCGCAGAAGAAGCGCTGAAGAGCCGCAGGCCTGTAGATCTTGGAACCAGATGCACTGTTTTCATGAATTCAAAAGTAAAACAGGCTCAGAAAGAAGGTTCCTCTATAGCAGATATATCTGCAGGTCTTTCATACTCTGTAATCAAGAATGCTCTGTATAAGGTAATAAAGCTCAGAAACACATCGGATACGGGTGATCATGTAGTAGTGCAGGGCGGAACATTCCTTAATGAGGCTGTCCTGAGAAGTCTTGAGCTGATACTCGAAAAAGATGTAGTAAGGCCTGACATTTCAGGACTCATGGGAGCGTATGGATGCGCTATCATCGCTAGCGATGACTACGTCGAAGGGGAACATTCAGGTGTTCTGCCGCTTGAAGAAGTTGACAGCTTCAGTGTTAAGACCACAAATGCAAGATGCGGTGGATGCGGCAACAACTGTCTGCTTACCATATCCAGATTCGCTGACGGCGGAAGATACATTACAGGAAACCGCTGCGAGAAAGGTGCGGGAGGCGGCAATAAAAAATCCGAACTTCCTAATCTTTACAAAATCAAGAACAAACTGCTGTTCGACAGGCCTGTGCTTGACGAAAAAGACGCCAAGAGGGGTATCATTGGTATCCCTAGAGTTCTCAATATGTACGAGAACTACCCGTTCTGGCATGCATTCTTCACAAAACTGGGCTTCAGAGTTATACTCAGTCCTTCTACAAATAAGGAAATGTATCAGAGCGGAATGGATACGATATCTTCCGACACTGCATGCTATCCTGCCAAGGTGGTTCACGGGCATATCAAATGGCTGGTTGAGAATGGAGTAAAGAGGATTTTCTATCCTTCAATCAACTACGAGGCGGTGGAAGATAAAACTGCTGCTCCTAACCACTATAACTGCCCGGTCGTCGCAACATATCCGGAAGTTATCGACAAGAACATGGCAGACTACTTCTATGATAACGATGTTGAGTTTTACCATCCGTTTGTTCCGTACGATGATGATCAGAGATTTATCCGCCAGATGACCGGATTCTTCTCAGGAAGCCGCAGCGTTGATACTGAAGCAACCGAAAACATAGTAAAGAGCTATGGCCTCGGAGATGATAAGCGTGAATATTCACTTTATGGCATTAATACCGACTTACTGGAAATTGAACATGCTCTTTATGCAGGACGGACAGCACAGAAAGCTTATAAGAGAAGGGTAGCGGAAGCCGGTGCCAAAGCAATTGATTATATGCGTGAGCATGGCAAGAAGGGCATCATCCTCTCCGGCAGACCGTATCACATCGATCCTGAAATCAACCATGGCATCGATGAGCTTGTTACTCAGCAGGACATGGTTGTGCTGTCAGAGGATTCCGTAAGC
>CACZGY010000174.1 GCA_902780815.1 uncultured Eubacteriales bacterium | reverse complement strand
AACGCCATCCACGACGCCTGCGGAGTCTGGGTCAGAAGCTGGCCGATGACACCTGAAAAGATACTTAGAGAACTTGGAAAGATACAGTAACACAGGAAGGGAGGATCAGACATGCTTTTAATAGGTAACGGACAACTGATTACAAGAGATCCTGAGTTTCCTTATCTGAAGGACGGAGCTGTCGTCATCGATGGAGAAGTCATCAAGGCGGTGGGCTCGTTCGCAGATATGAAGGCAGCTTACCCTGATGCGGAATTCGTTGACGCAAAGGGCGGCATCATTATGCCGGGACTCATCAATGCCCATACACATATTTATTCAGGACTTGCAAGAGGCCTTGCTATTGCAGGAAACAACCCGACAAACTTCTTCGAGGTGCTTGACGGTACATGGTGGAATATCGACAGACATCTGACGATTGACGGCACCAAGGCATGTGCTTATGCAACTATCCTGGACTGCATCAGAGACGGTGTTACTACGATCTTTGACCATCACGCAAGCTTCTGCGAGATCCCGGGATCGCTCTTCGCTATCAAGGATGTAGCAAAGGAACTCGGTATGAGATCCTGCCTCTGCTACGAGGTATCTGAGAGAGACGGAGAAGAGAAGACGGCACAGAGCATCCAGGAGAACGCAGACTTCGCGAAGTGGGCTATCAAAGAGGATGACGACATGATCAAAGCCATGTTCGGCGGACACGCTCTCTTCACCATCTCAGACAAGACGTTCGAGAAGATGGTAGAGGCCAATGACGGCATGACAGGCTTCCACATCCATGTATCCGAGGGTATGAATGACGTCTATGACAGCCTCAGAAACTACGGCTGCAAGCCAATCAACAGGCTGCTCTACAACGGTCTGCTCGGAGAGAAGACTCTGCTCGGACACTGCATCCATGTGAGCCCGGCTGAGATGGACATCATCAAGGAGACCGGCACCATGGTAGTCAACAACCCTGAGTCGAACATGGGCAATGCAGTAGGCTGTGCACCTGTGCTTCAGATGATGGCAAAGGGCATCACAGTAGGCATGGGTACAGACGCATATACCCACGACATGCTCGAGAGCCTTAAGGTCTTCCTGATAATCCAGAGACACAACGCAGCAATGCCGAATGTCGCATGGGGCGAGGATGTCACGATGCTCTTTGAGAACAACAGAAAGATCGCTGCCAAGTACTTCAAAAAGCCTCTCGGTATACTGAAGGAAGGCGCTGCTGCAGACGTCATCGTAATGGATTACAAGCCGTTCACACCGTTCTCGGACGAGAACATCGACGGCCACATGATCTTCGGAATGATGGGCAAGAACTGCAGAACTACGATAATCAACGGAAAGGTCCTGTATAAGGACAGAGAATTCGTAGATATAGATGAAGAGGCAATCAATGCCTGGACTCTCGAGCAGAGCAAGAAGCTCTGGGGAGAGCTCAATCACAGACAGTATTAGTAAGTGTTGAGGAGGGATGACTATGAGTGACATTATGAGACCGATGCCCTATAAACAACTGCTGGGCTGGGTACTCGATGAGTACGAAAAAAGCGGAAGCATCTTTGGCGTTTCCAAACTTGTAAAACATAATAACGGACAGGCTTTGCCTATCTTCGATGAGAAGATCGAGTCGCCGTTCGGACCTGCTGCCGGCCCTAATACACAGCTGGCACAGAATATCATCGCATCATATGTTGCCGGTTCGAGATTCTTTGAATTAAAGACCGTTCAGGTAATGGATGGTGCGGAGCTTGCAGCCTGTGTTGCCAAGCCATGTATCACCGCTCACGATGAGTGCTACAACTGCGAATGGTCGACAGAGCTGTATGTACCTCAGGCTTACGAGGAATATGTAAAGGCATGGTTCGTCTGCAAGATCCTCTCGAAGGAGCTCGGACTGGGCGATCCTGATGGATTCGTATTCAACATGTCGGTCGGATATGACCTTGAAGGCATCAAGACTCCGAAGGTAAACAAGTATATCGAGGAGATGAAGGATGCATCAGATACTGAGATATTCAAGGAGGCCATGGCGGTATCTCTTCAGGCCGTAAAGGATGGCAGACTTAAAAACGTAGATGAGGACTTCGTCAGGGCGATTCCTGCAAGGATCTCGAACTCCATCACGGAGTCGACTCTGCACGGATGCCCGCCTGATGAGATCGAAAGAATAGCTTCCTATCTCATCACAGAGAAGGGCCTCAACACGTTCATCAAGTGCAACCCTACGCTGCTTGGCTATGAATTCGCCAGAAAGCGCCTCGATTCACTCGGATTCGACTACATCGCATTCGACGATCACCACTTCCTTGAAGATCTTCAGTGGGAGGATGCTGTTCCTATGTTCGAGCGTCTGCAGGCTCTCTGCGACGAGAAGGGACTTGAGTTCGGCGTAAAGCTGACCAACACATTCCCTGTAGACGTAAAGGCCGGAGAGCTTCCTTCGGAAGAAATGTACATGGCCGGACGCAGCCTGTTCCCGCTGAGCATCTACCTTGCTGAGAAGATCTCGAAGCAGTTCAACGGCAAGCTCAGGATCAGCTACTCGGGCGGTGCTGATTTCTTCAATATCAAGGAAATCTTTGAGGCAGGCATCTGGCCTATAACAATGGCTACAACCATCCTGAAACCGGGCGGCTATCAGAGAATGTCGCAGATCGGTGAGAAGCTGATGGATTGCGGCAGTGAGAGATTCAGCGGAGTGGATATCGAAAAGGTAGGCGCTCTTGTAGAAATGTCTCAGGGACCGAGA
>CACZGY010000173.1 GCA_902780815.1 uncultured Eubacteriales bacterium | reverse complement strand
CAGAGTAGTGCCTGACTTTGAAACCAGAATGAAAAGTGAATGTGCGACATCGATGGACTTAAGAACGCTTACTGCATCATCAGGATCTACATTGCTTATAAACCTGGCATCCATCAGCAGCTTGCCGTTTGCGCGGGCCCAGTTCTCAAGAGCTATATAAATTGCACGAGGACCGAGGTCACTGCCTCCGATACCAATCTGAACAACAGTTGTGAATTTTTCACCATCTGCATTGCAGATCTCGCCTGCATGCACCTTTGCTGCAAAATCGGCGATATCTTTCTGAACTCCGGTATAGAATGCTCTCTTGTCAGTGCCGTCCGCGATCACAGCGTCACCAAGCTGGCCGCGGGTAAGATGATGAAGGACAAGTCTCTTTTCACCGGTATTGATCATTGCCCCGTTATAAAGCTCTTTAAACTTGCCTTCAAGATCCGATTCTTTTGCGAGAGCTTTGAGCATATCAAGAACTTCTTCATCGACCTGTCTTGCTGCATAATTAAATGTCATTCCGCATGCCATCGGCACTGAGTATTTTTTTACACGTTCAGCACCGGCATCACCTGCAAGAGCTTGTTTGATATCAACACGGTGGTCCGAATCCAGCAGGGTTTTATATGCCTCAAGAGTATCAAGATTTTTCCATTCTGCCATTTCGTTATCCTCCTCTTAAGAGTGATCTTATAAATAGTTGCATTAATCCTTTTGCCAGTATAAGTGTACAATAAAAAACGTTTCAAGTAACGCAAAATATTAAGTGTCAGAGCGAAAAGTTGAGATATGCTTTAAACAGTTGTAAAATATTAAACTGTGGCGCAATGACCATACGACGGCAAAAAGCAGATAAAGGAAGATTTGGAAATGAGGAAAGAAATAGTCGAGTTAAGAAGACTCATGGCAGAAGAGGGTATTGACGCTTACTTTGTACCTTCAGGAGATTTTCATGGATCAGAATACGTGAATGCGTTTTTCAGGATGCGTGCATTTCTCAGCGGATTTACGGGATCGGCAGGTGAACTCCTGATCACAGCAGACGGAGCCTGGCTGTGGACGGACGGAAGGTATTTCCTTCAGGCTGCCAGACAGCTTGAAGGAAGCGGAATCGAACTCATGAAAATGGGTGAAGAAGGGGTGCCCGCAATAGATGATTTTATTAAAGACCTTGTTGATTCTGCAGAGGGCGATTATGTTATAGGCTTTGACGGAAGAGTAGTTTCTGCAAAGTTCGGCAAAGCATTGGCTGAGAAGTTCAGGGAATGTGATAAGAAGGTAAGCTTCAGCATAGAAAAGGACCTCGGCGGCAATGTATGGAAGAACAGGCCTGAGATAAGGCCGAGCAAGGTATGGGAACTCCCGCTTAGTTCAGCCGGCATCGACTCAGCAGATAAAATCGGGGCTGTAAGGGCAGAGATGAGGGCAGCAGGAGCGGATCATCTGCTCATTACAGATCTTATGGAATCTGCCTGGCTTCTCAATCTGCGCGCAGGTGATATTTTGTACACGCCGGTATTTTTCTCTTTCATTCTTCTGACTATGGACAGCGTAAGACTGTATGTGATGGACGGGACACTGGCTGATGGATTGCCTGAAAGACTCTCCTTTATTGAAGTGAAGGCATACAATAATATCTATAAGGACATTGCAGACCTTCCTGCAGGCAGCACATTGTGGCTTGATCCTGCTACATGTAACTGTGCTCTGTATGGTTCTGTACCGGCAGGAGTAAGTATCCGCGAGGAGCTGACACCTGCTGCCCTTATGAAAATGATAAAAAACGAAGCTGAAATAAAGGGAATGAGGCGTGCACACGTCCTTGACGGGATAGCAGTCACAAGGCTGATCAGATGGCTGAAAGAGACTGCAGATACAGTTCCGAAGACAGAGCTTTCCGTTGCCGGCAGGCTTAAGGAACTGAGACTTGATAATGAAGAATGCTTTGACCTTTCGTTTGAGACTATAGCCGGATACGGTCCGAATGGCGCTATTATACATTACTCGCCGACACCCGAGTCTGATGCAGAAGTTAAGCCTGAAGGCTTTCTGCTTATAGACTCAGGCGGACAGTATACGGGAGGAACAACAGATATAACAAGAACGATAGCTGTAGGCCCGCTTACAGAAGAAATGAAGGACGACTACACATATGTGCTCAAGGCACATCTTGCTATGGCAATGTACAGGCTGGATCCTGAAACTGACAGTGTTGAGATCGACAAAACTGCCAGGGCGGAGATGGCTCCTGCCGGCCTTGACTTCAATCACGGAATTTCACATGGTGTAGGGCATGTGCTGAGTGTCCATGAAGGCCCTAACGGGATAAAGAAAGGGCGCTCTTCATATCCGGTACAGGCAGGCATGATAATGTCCAATGAACCGGGCGTATATATCGAAGGCGGATTCGGCGTAAGGATCGAAAACCTTGTTTTGTTCAAAAATAACGAAGAAGGATTTATCGTAAACGAGCCGCTTACATGCGTGCCTTATGAAAGAAAAGCGATAAAAAAAGAGCTTCTCACTGATGAGCAGCTCAGATATGTCAATCAATACCACAAATGGGTGAGAGAGACACTCACGCCGTATCTTGACAGCGAGACTGCCTCCTGGCTGGCTGCAGAAACTGCAGAATTATAGATTCAATGTGAAAAACTTCCGGCAATGTGAAGTGAACCCCTTTTGTTAGACAGAATCTGACGAAAGGGGTTTTGTTATGTCAAGAAAAAGGAAGTATTCAGATGAGTTTAGACTTAGCGTAGTCAA
>CACZGY010000172.1 GCA_902780815.1 uncultured Eubacteriales bacterium | reverse complement strand
GTCTCTGTGATCGAATACCCATTTAACTCTGTCTATTACGTACTCGACCTGCGAAAGTGTGAACACGCGCCTAGGAAGTGCCAGTCTGACCAGCTCCATGGATGCGAATCTCTCACTTCCGTCAGCATTCCTTTCTTCTGAGAGCGTGCCTCTTTCCATTCCTCTTATGCCGCCGCAAAGGTAGAAAGCACATACAAGGGCTCCTGCAGGGTATTCCTGCTGAGGAATGTGGGAAACAAATTCGGTCGCATCGACGTGTGCACCGAGGCCTCCTGCAGGAGTTATCATCGGAACGCCGTATTCCACCAGCTTGTCAACACAGTACTTTATAAACTGAGGGCCATGAGAAATAATGTCCATGTCCATCGACTCGTCGAAGCCTACAGTCATTGCTTCTATCTCGCGTACAGACATGCCGCCGTATGTGAGGAAGCCCTCAAACATAGGCACCAGATCTTCCATCGAGTGGAACATTTCCTCGTCTCTGACAAGAATAGCGCCTCCACGCGCGAAGCCGAATTTCCTGGCCGAGAAATAGATCATATCAAACTGATCGGCTATCTCCCTGGTGATCTCACGAACAGACATGTCCCTGCGCTCTTCATCGCGGATCTTAATGAAGTAAAGATTGTCCTGCAGCAGAGATGCGTCGAGTACCGAAGGTATTCCGTGCTTCCTTGCTATGGCGCATGCATCCTTGAAGCTCTGCACCGAAACAGGCTGGCCGCCGATAAGATTAGTCCCTGCCTCCAGTCTCATGAAAGCAACATTGTCTGCGCCTTCCTTCTCTATGCAGGCTTCCAGTTTGTCAAGGTCGATGTCTCCCTTGAAAGGCAGATCACTCTGTGATACGAGGCCTTCATCCTTTACAAGCTCTTCCACGTGACCTCCGAGTCTTGTTATATGAGCTTTGGCAGTCGTGAAGTGATAGTTCATGATCACGCAGCTTCCCGGTTTTACAAATCTGGTGGCGAGAATATTTTCGCATGCTCTTCCCTGATGTGCAGGCAGGCAGTATTTCATGCCAAAGATTTCCTCAAGTTTGTCCCTCATGCGGAAAAACGATTCGCTCCCTGCATAAGCATCGTCAGGCGTCATCATGCCGGCAAGCATCTGATCGCTCATTGCATTAACGCCGGAGTCGGTAAGCATGTCCATAAAGATGTCGCCATTGTGGAGCTGGAAAGTATTAAACCCGGCTTCCTTCATCTTCTCAAGTCTCTGATCTGCCGGCAGAA
This sequence comes from uncultured Eubacteriales bacterium, assembly GCA_902780815.1. Classification (GTDB taxonomy): domain Bacteria; phylum Bacillota; class Clostridia; order Peptostreptococcales; family Anaerovoracaceae; genus Crickella. Next base: position 1,583 of record CACZGY010000172.1, on the reverse strand, counting down.
GCTTAAGCTGCTGAACGATCTTGACTTTATGCATCTCTACAGGAATAGGTTCGTGATCATAAAACTTAATTGCGGGCATTGCGGTATTCCTCCTTATTATTTATCCAAGTCCCAAAACAAAAGCTCCGCAGCTGCTTGCTGCGGAGCGTCATCAACCATGTGCATCTGTCACATTATCATACTGCTCACAGCAAAACAGCTACCCCATTGAGGTAGTAGTAATAATAATATTCTGCTGCGAAGTTGTTTTTCTGTTTCATCTGACCTTGTCGATTGTAAACTTTCTTTTTGAATATAGCGCTATGGTACTATGTCTCTTTGTGAATATCAACAAACATCGCCTTTGTTTTTATTTAAAATCACAAATCCTGTTAATGATCTCGCTAACGCCCGGACTGTCACAATTAAGCGGCTCACCCTTAAGGCCTGCCATCATTATCCCGGTCTGCGCCGGTATTTCTGCGATCACAGCATCCTTGTCGCGTATAGCTTCTCTGACCATCGCAGCCTGCTCTTCATCAGCCTTATTGATAACAAAAAAAACTGGCTTCCCGATAGACTCGCCCATGTCGTGTATCTTTTCGGACAAATGTATGGATTCATAAGACGGGTCTACAACCATAAGTATCACATCGGCGCATCTGTCCAGCCCGCGTCCGAAATGCTCTACCCCGGCCTCAGTATCCGTGATCACGACGTCATCGTCTCCTGTTACCAGATTGTCCAGGAACATTTTTCCGGTAAAACCGATTCCGCAGGCACAGCCTTCCTCTGCTTCTGCAATCTTGCCTATCGCCATGAGATGGAGATTATCCTCTCCGGACATATACTCTCCGGGAATGTCCGAAAAGTGCCATTTACTGTCGAAAACTCTGCCCTTTTCATCAAATACGCGATATGCGCCCTTTTTACCGCCGAAATAGTGTGTGAAATCTTCAGGCAGTTCGAATCCGAGCTGTCTGTGCAGCCCGTAATTCGACTCATCTGAATCGATCACCAGCACATTCTTTCCTTCTTTCTGATATTCTCTCGCGAGAAGCGTTGCGACAGTGCTCTTTCCGCAGCCGCCTTTTCCGCAAAGTATTATTTTCATTCCTTATCACCTCCGGACAATACCCGTCTCATAAGAACAAGCTCCTGCCATCTGCCTTCGCGCGTGCGGAATCCCAGTGGATTCCTGCCGAATTCAACAAAGCCTGCCTTCTTATATAACGCTATTGCTCTTTCGTTTTCCGCAGTGACATCCAGCTCAAGCTGAGCATATCCGGCGGCTTCAGCGCATTCTATACACGCCTCTGTCAGCGCATGTCCGATGCCGAACCCCCAGTATGCCCTGTCGATACCGATGCCGAATTCTGCGCGGTGTTTCAGTTTTTCCCTCCTCCCGACGCAGCTTATGCCTGCTGTACCGACAACTTTGCCGTTGATCTCCGCAAGCAGCTCGATTTCGTCAGCACTGTCCGCTCTGTCCTGGAGGAATTTACCCTCCTGCTCAGCAGTGAAGGTCATCTCTTCAGGATAAGTCAGCATCCAGTCAGTCTGCTCATGCGTAAGACCGAAGACTTCAAGCACAGCTTTGCCGT
>CACZGY010000171.1 GCA_902780815.1 uncultured Eubacteriales bacterium | reverse complement strand
GCTGTGGGAGACTCTCAATGAGACCGGAATCGGATGCTTCGGACTTGACAACATCGAAGACCTTGAAGAGGCAAAGGAAGTGCTCGGACCTCACATGGCAATCCAGGGCAATGTGCCTCCTGTAGATGTCATACGGCTCGGCACACCTCAGGATGTGCTGAGATCAGGCAAGGAGTGCATCAGAAAGGCATGGGATTCACCAAATGGATTCACCCTGACTTCAGGATGCCAGACACCTATGGATACGCCGGCGGAGAACCTACAGGCGCTCATGGATGCGGCGCGCATATTCGGAAGATATCCTATCGATACGGATCTTCTGAATGCCGATCTGTAAAACACATAAAACAAAGGGGCAATTATAGATTAATTCTATAGTTGTCCCTGTTATTTTGCTCGTATAATTAAAAGGTAGGGGCCGCTTACTGCGGCTGTAAAAATCCAGAAAAGAAAGAGGGTTCAGTTTATGGAAATCATTAAGGAACTGCCTGCGGTATTTGAAGAATTCGCAGAAGCAAGAAGAAACGCATTCGTAAACGTAAAGAAGGTAAAGGACCAGGGCATCCCGGTCATCGGTGCTTACTGCACTTATTTCCCAAGGGAGATAGCTCTGGCAGCGGGAGCGGCTTCGGTAAGCCTCTGCTCGACTTCCGGCGAGACCATTCCGTCTGCTGAGAAGGATCTGCCTGCAAACCTCTGCCCGCTGATCAAGTCCAGCTACGGATTCGCCAAGGACGACAAGTGCCCGTTCTTCTACTTCAGCGACATCGTCATCGGAGAGAATACCTGCGACGGAAAGAAGAAGATGTACGAGCTGATGAGCGAGTTCAAAGATGTGTTCGTCATGGATCTTCCTAACTCGCAGAGCGAGAAGGGCCTTGCCCTTTATAAAGAAGAATGCCTCAAACTCAAGGCTTACGTTGAGGAGAAATTCGGCATCGAGATCACTGATGAGAAGATGCGCGAGGCCGTGAAGCTCGAGAACGAGATCAGAAGGGCCAAGAAGCGCCTGATCGATGTCATGAAGAACGATCCTTGCCCGGTATCCGGCATGGACATGTTCAAGCTCCTGTACGGAAGCGATTTCAAGTTTGACCGCACACTTATCGTCGAGGAGCTCGACTCGATCAGAGAGAAGATTGAAAAGGAATACGCGGAAGGAAAGATGCTCGAGAAGAAGCCTCGCATCATCGTAACCGGCTGCCCAATCGGCGGAGTAACTGAAAAGGTAATCAAGGCTATCGAAGACAACGGCGGTGTCGTAGTCGCAATGGAGAACTGCGTCGGTGCCAAGCAGTACGACAGACTGGTTGATGAAAATGCAGAGGACATCTGGGAAGCAGTAGCGGAGAGATACCTCAACATCGGATGTTCGGTCATGACTCCTAACCCTAACAGATATGACCTGCTCGGAAGAACTATTGATGAGTACAAGGCTGACGGCGTTCTCGAGATGACTCTCCAGGCATGCCATACATATAATGTTGAGCACAAGTCGATCGAGAGGTTCTGTACAGAAGAGAAGAAAGTACCATACTTCATGGTGGAGACAGATTACTCCACAGCAGACGTTGCTCAGCTCAACACACGTATTGCAGCATTCATAGAGATGCTGTAAACCGACACATGCAAATGTCATTTAGTTAATGTGATATAAAAAGAGGATGAAACATCAGGGGATGCATGATCGTGCAGCTCCTGATGTTTTTTATTGCCAGATAGTGTTCTGCCAATAAAAACTTCCGTCCCTGAAGCCCGTTTTAGGCATTTGGTACGGAAGTTTTGCACCCTGGACACATGCAGACTTCCGTCTCTGAAGCCCGTTTTCACCATTTGAGACGGAAGTTTTACTCTCTGCATCCCTGCAAACTTCCGTCCCTGGAGCCCGTTTTAGGCATTTGGTACGGAAGTTTTACATCCTGGGCACATGCGGACTTCCGTGCCTGAAGTCCGTTTTTGGCATTTGGTACGGAAGTTTTATACCCCGGGCACATGCAGACTTCCGTGCCTGAAGCCCGTTTTCGGTACCTGGGACCGGAAGTCAATCCTCAGAATCGCACTTGCTTTTTGTTCTCAGATTTTGCATCTGATCAGAACGACAGTATTCACAATGAAAAACTGGTATATATATTCTGCAGTTACCAATTTGTGGTTTGTGTCATTAACTTACTGGCGTAGGGCGGGGTCCCGCTTTGTTTTCAGATGTATGCATAAAAATGCACAAAAATGTAAAAAATATTCAATAATGGGGTTGAATAAATTGTATAAAGGAGAACAAATCATGAAAAAGAAATCATTAGTACTCTTACTTGCACTTGCAATGATATTCACATTTGCACTCAGCGCATGCGGAGGCGGCGGAAGCGAGGAGGCTGCAGACAGCGGCAGCAGTGATCCGGCAGCAGCAGCATACAATAAGGTCCTTGAAGGACTCAACAGCGAAGCTGTTGACACAGATGAAGAGATCGTCGTAGCCATGTCGCCTGACTTTGCACCGATGGAATTCGTAGACCTCTCCAGGAGCGGAGATGATCAGTATGTAGGATATGACGTTCTGCTTGCTAAATATATTGCAAATCACCTGGGTAAGAAACTCGTGATCAAGCCGATGTCATTCGACGCAGTAATGACTGCTGTTCAGACAGGAAATGCAGATCTCGGAATATCCGGATTCAGCTGGACTGCTGAGCGTGCTGAGAACTACTTCATCTCAGACTGGTACGAAGCAGGAGAGAACGAGACAGAGCAGGTCGTAATCACCACTGCAGAGAACGAAGGCAAACTGACTTCAGCTGAAAACTATGCAGGCCTCAAGGTAGGTGCTCAGGGCGGATCGCTTCAGGAGCTCCTCGTAAAGGAACAGCTTCCTGATGCTGAATGTGTTCTGATGACAGACCTCAATGACCTCTGCACAGCTCTTCTGACAGGAAAGATCGATGCACTCGCAGTTGCTCAGGGCAACGGAGAATCATTCATCTCTGCAAATGACGGCAAGCTCGTTGCAAGCGGATTCCAGTTCGAGATCGATGAGAAATACAAAAACAACGTAGTTCTCATCAACAAGGACAACACTGAGCTCGGCAATCAGGTCAACGAAGTGATCGCTCAGCAGAAGAAGGACAACGTAGCTGATACATGGTATGACGCTGCACAGATGCTCGGTAATATCAAGACTATCGATGAGCTTGGATATGATGACCAGGGCAACAAGATCACAGAGTAATCTATAGTAAAAGATAAAGACTTGAGAATAAGAATGCATGCAGGGGCTTTCCTGAGGAAAGCCCCTCGTTTTAGGAAAATGAGTCTGCGGGCAAGCCGCACGACTGAAACAGACGGAGGTTTCGTTTATGACACTGGGAAGCATATTCCATGATATGTGGGATATTTTCGTAACATACTATATCGGGCAGGGGCTGCTTTGGACCGGTATCGGATATACGCTGTTGCTTTCGGCAATAGCAGTATTTTTCGGAGCCATACTTGGCGCGCTGCTCGCGATAGGCAAGATGAGTCGCTTCAGGGTGCTGCGTTTTATCATAACGGCGTTTATCGAGATCATGCGCGGCACGCCGGCTCTGCTGCAGCTGTACATCGCGTACTTCATAGTGCCTATGCTGCTCACAAAGCTGGATCCGACGCCTATCGCGTGCGTCGCTATAGGACTGATGCTAAACTCGGCAGCCTATGTTTCCGAGATCATCCGTTCCGGCATAGACGCGGTAGACAAGGGACAGACAGAGGCGGCAAGGGCTCTTGGCCTTACAGCAAGGACAACGATGGTCAAGGTCGTCATGCCTCAGGCCATCAAGAACATCCTGCCGGCGCTCGGCAACGAGTTCATCACGATAATCAAGGAGACTTCTCTGGCATCCAACTTCTTTGTCGGAGAACTCATGACCACATATGCTGTCATCAAGGGTGTGACGTTCAACCCGATCCCGACCCTGATGGACATCGGCATAATTTATTTCGTGATGACATTCACGCTTTCCAAGCTTATGGGAATCGCTGAAAGGAGGATGAAGGCAAGTGCTTAACGAAAATAAGGAAGTAATGCTTGAAGTAAAGAATATCTTCAAGAACTTCGGCGCCCTTGAGGTGCTGAAGGGCGTGAGCACGGAAGTCGACAAGGGCGAAGTAATATCGATCATCGGCGCTTCCGGCTCCGGCAAGTCGACACTGCTTCGCTGCATGAACCTCCTCGAGGAACCTACATTCGGTGAAGTGTGGATCGAAGGAAAACTCATGACTCCTGTGGATCCGTATCTGCATTTCGATGTCATCCGTGCCTCGAATACTTACAAAAATCTGCAGACAGCAGGAATGGCAGATATGGATGCTATAAACAAGATCAAAAGTGAGGATCTGCTTCAGGAGAAGCATTCCAGGGAAGGGCAGGAGTATAAGTCCCTCATGGATAAGATCTACAAGGAGAACCATATCGACACCAATCTGGGACGCAGAAAGATGAGCATGGTTTTCCAGCAGTTCAATCTGTTCAACAACCTTACGGTGCTGGAGAATATCATGCTGGCGCCTGTTGAGACGGCCAAGTACAACAAGGTAAAGGATCTGAACGGTGAGAAAGAAAAGATACGCGAGCAGGCATTCGCGTTGCTGAAGCGTATCGGTCTTGAGGACAAGGCGGACGTCTATCCGTCAAAGCTTTCCGGCGGCCAGAAGCAGCGTATCGCCATCATAAGGTCTCTGGCCATGAACCCTGATGTCATGCTCTTTGACGAGCCGACCTCAGCTCTCGACCCGGAGATGATAGGCGAGGTGCTGGACCTGATGAAAGAGCTCGCTCAGGCGGGAATGACCATGGTTATCGTAACGCACGAAATGGGATTCGCCAGGGAAGTTTCGGACCGCGTGCTGTTCGTTGATGATTACATAGACAAAGCAGTCGCAGATGAGATCGTCGGAATCTCACACAGCATATGGGAATATGCGGAGCTTTCTCTCAAGGAGACCAGGTCTGCGGCTCTTTATATAGAAAAGCTGAAAAAGCACGGCTTCGAAGTTGAGACCGGTCAGGCGGATATAGATACTGCTTTCTCCGGAAAATACGTATCAGGGAGCGGAAAACCGGTCATAGGTATACTCGGAGAGTTCGATGCTATATCGGGAGTGTCACAGAAAGCTTCCTGCCCGCATCATGAGGAGCTTGTTCCGGGCGGAAGCGGTCACGGATGCGGACACAACATGCTCGGCGCTGCTTCTTTCGGAGCAGCGGTTGCCGTCAAAAAGTACCTGGAAGAGACCGGGGCTGACGGTACTGTCATATTCTACGGATGCCCGGGTGAAGAAGGCGGCGCATCAAAAGCATTCATGGCCCGTGAAGGCATGTGGAAGGCCCTCGACTGTGCTCTCACATGGCATCCGGGAAGCGAGAACCAGGTGATAACAGGTACAAACAATTCCTGCACCCAGGTACTTTATAAATTCAAGGGAATACCTGCACACGCTGCAGGAGATCCTGAAAACGGAAGATCTGCCCTCGATGCAGTGGAGCTCATGAACGTAGGAGCCAACTACCTGAGAGAGCATATGAAAAAGGAGTGCAGCTTACACTATGCGATAGTGGACGGCGGCGGCCTTTCGCCTAACGTAGTGCAGCCTCATGCATCCGTCCTGTACATGGTAAGGTCGGTGCTGGTGAAAGATACACTCGAACTTCAGGAGCGTGTGGATAAGTGTGCTGAAGGTGCCGCACTCATGACGGGAACGACATTCGAGAGGGTATTTGTGGACGGGACAGCCAATGCGGTGCCGAATACGATCCTTGAAAAGCTTTTATACAGCAACATGGGATATGTGCCTATGCCGGAGTATACGGAAGAGGAGCTTGCGTTTGCCGCAGAACTCGACGCTGCATGCCCGCCTTCAAACGAGGTGCCGGGAACAGGAGCTCAGTTTGATACCGCTATAAGAGAAAAGGTATGGGAGATGTCGGACCATAGCAAAAAGCCTCTGAACGATTTCCTGATGCCGTTCTACAGCGGCAATGAATTCGAACCCGGCTCGTCTGACGTCGGTGACGTCAGCTGGCAGACGCCAGCCGCGCAGT
>CACZGY010000170.1 GCA_902780815.1 uncultured Eubacteriales bacterium | reverse complement strand
ATACTGGTTCACACCTTTGCCTTTGGGGTTTTCAACAACAGACAGGCCGCGTTCGAGACATATGCGGTCGGATGCTTCCTTAAGCTGTCTGTAAGTGTCCTTGCAGTCATGGAATTTCAGCCCGTCCCTGAATGAAACCGAATTGATGACTATGTGGTTATGGGTACACTTAGTATTGACATGGGTGGCGACCACCATCTGAAAGCGGTCGCCCCATAGTTCTCTGGCAAGCTGCACTCCTATAGCGTGAGCTTCGTCAGGAGTTACTTCTCCTTCGCGGAAGCTCTGGTAAGCGTGATACGCAACATTGCCGCCGGTCTTGCCGAACCTTATCTTGGTGGCATTGAACTGGTCGCGGGCGAATTCCACGCTGCAGTTGATACCAGTCGTGTAGAAGAACTGCTCTGTTTTGTCTTCGTTTGCCGCATAGGCGATCACGTCGGCGAGAGCCTGCTTTTCAGATTCCGTGAACTCACGCAGAGTCTTCTCGGGGTTCGTGATATACTCAAGCGGACTTTCCGCCCGGCCTTTTATGTTCCATATTTTTGTTACTGCCATCACTAATCACCTCTCTTTGGTATGAGGATCTCCTGTTCAATACTATTCTGGAAAGCTCTCCATCTCATGGCTTCCGCCATGATCGCGATCATATCCGCATTGCTTCCTGCATTCATTGCGACTTCATCGATCTTGTCGGCGAAATACCGGATGCTCTCCATGGTCTTCCAGAAGACCTCATCAGGCATAACGACAGGGTGATAACCCTTGACTCTCTGTCTGAGGAATTCAGCCTCGGTCAGACCGGCTGCCTGCGACTTGGCTTTTATATCGCGGTCTTCTTCGCTGTTCACCCAGAAACTCTTTTTTATATCTCTTCGCATCATTATTATCTTGTCTCCTTTCTTGACTTAACTCGTGTAGTACTTTATTTGATCGGCTTCAGCCGGGGGTCTGGGGCTGCCACCAGGTACGCATTCCGCCCGGTAGGAGCAGGAATGCAGTGCTTGTTCCAATTCAGCAGACCCCATACGGCAGTTTTATTCATTTGGTTTCAGATGCGGTTGCTGCCCGGCTGAACTCATTTTTTGATTGAATGCTCCGTGTCAGGCAGAGCCTTCAGTGCATTAAGTGATCTTCTGCAAGTCTGACCGCGATCTTTGCTGCTGGTGTCACTAATGTGATATGACTTTTCGCCTGTTATGGCACCATCTGCTGCAAAACCGTTTATATGCGCAACCTTTGATATATATCGCGCCTTTTCAGACATCTGGACGGCATCAGATATGCTGTGATTTGATACCGGCCTGTGTACTCTTCATCCCTGCTGATCATGATCCAAGGAAATCCCAGTCGATACCCTCGGGCTCAGGTTCTTCTTTCTGTTCAGAAGAGGGTGGCGCTTCCGCTGTCTTCTGTACCGCCGGAACAGGCGCAGGATGCATGGCGGTTATGCCAGTCATGCATCCTGCCAGAAACAGCGGCAGCGTCTGCCTCAGCGATTCACACACAGCATCTACGATCTGCTGCACGAATCTTTCCTCACGCTCCCGGGTCTCCAGATACGGATCTTCCTGGATCCTGTAATAGCGGTCAAAGTAGTCAAGCAGAGCGAGATGGATCACATGGTTCCAGGAAGTGAATACACTCCTGTCCATCGTCTGCAGATACTCCCAGGCTCTCTTCTGATCGGGCTTATCCAGATTGAAGCGAACGGGAAGTTTTCTTGTGTTTTCTTCCATCATTTCCCCCTTCTGAGCATCTGATAGGCCAGATACTCATAGCCCTTTGCCGTTGCGCATATGTCGTCGTTGATCTCGACCCTGTCCGGATCATATTCACCGAAGTTCTGCACGAGGCATGCTCCGCCTCCGACTATGTGAAGCCTGACAAGATCCGCGTCATACTCGTATTTGCGAAGTGCAGCGAATATGTTTTCTACATATTCCTCAGCAACGCTGCGTATGACATCAGTGAACTTCTCACTGATGTCAGCTGTGCCAAACCTGAGAATCCTTTCGACTATGGATTCGTCGATACTCACTGCATATTTGTCCATCACTGCATTACGTGCCCTGATCATGCACTGGTTGACGCCAAGCTTCTCTGTCCAGCAGCGACCTTCCTGAGGCTTCTTGTCGATGATATACATGATGTTCATCGTGCCGTTACCGATATCCACCAGCATATGAACCCCGCGGTACTGATCGATATTCCTGACTATCGCAGGGTAACCCTGCGGGAAGACCGTGCAGCCTGTGATCCTGATGCGGTATTCGGTGCCGTTGAATTTGAACCTGACACTTTTCTTTTTGAGCATATATTCTCTGAAGGTCTCCCTCTGGGTACTGACCCATCTGAGCGGCAGGCCGCATGCGATATGCACATCGGCTTCCGTGATATGCTCCTGATTGAGCTCTCTGGCGATGGCCATCAGGGTCAGAAGGTAATAATCTTCATCGATCGCCTTGTCAGGTGTGAATTCCTTATGGCCTTCGCCGATCCTAGCCATGTGATATACTGATGGTGCTTAGAGGTATATCGAGGCTCCTGCCGGATATCCCGTTACATCTGCGGCTCCCGTGATGGGCCGCTTTTTAGTTTACGTATCCCGTGAGAGGGATCACTTCCGCCTGATTCCTCAGATCAGTGTTGCGGTTGAGTTCGAGGAATCTGTCAAGGTCCTGCGTCCTTATGAGGACTTTGCGTCCGACCTTGATTGTAGGCATTGTCTTCCAGCTTATGAGCTGTCTCAGTGTATTTCTGCCGATACCGGTGAAATCCGCTGCTTCCTCAACCGTCATTGCGATCTTTCCTGTCATTCGCTATCTCCTTTCTGCAATTGATGTTCTTTCTGTTGAGTTGCGATATGCAACTTTTCTTCATCGATATAATACCACATTCAGAAATAATGTCAAGCAAAAAGCAACAACAAAAAATAAAATTAAATTGCATATTGCATATATTCTGCAAAAATGGTATATTGTACGTGAAAGATGATTAATAATCAAAAAACCTGCGGTCTGGCCGCAGGTGATTCATATAAGGGGTGCATGTCATGAACGATACAGAACTTCGCAGAACTATCGGAAGCCGTGCCAAGGCAAGGCGCAAGGAACTTGGTCTAACTATGGACTACCTGGCAGAGAAGCTGGATGTTAATAAGTCTACTATCATGAGATATGAGAAGGGGACCATTGACAATACAAAACGTCTGGTTATTGAAGGCCTGGCCAATGCGCTCCATGTGACGCCTGAATACCTCAGAGGAGAGACCGATGAATACAATACGGAGATCACCGACAAAAGATCGCTGCTGATACGTGACCTTATGGAGAAGATACAGGGAACTGTTCCGCTTGGCATCGCGTCATCTGATAATGAGTTTGCGGAGAACATGCTTCTGGTAATTCTGGCAGAGTATCTGGAATTTGCAGACTCGTTCACCAAAGCCTGCCACAGATTCGATTTTGACGGGAACAAGGAGAATGAGCAATTTGCAGAGCTCATAGGGGAGTCTCTGGAGGACTTTAGTTCCATGCTTTTCCAGCGTGAGATCATGCATACAGTAAACACGCTATATGATATAAGCGAGACCCTGCGAGGCTATGTTAAAGACCCGGTAGCTGCACAGGGCCATATGAAAGCGATATTAAAACTCTACAATATATAACAAGGCAGTACCGGCCGTGAGAACGATATACCTCTAAGCAAACATATCTTTACCCACAAAAGGTTCTGCCGGAAAGGAAGGACCTATTGAAACATAAAATATCTTATCAGGAAGGAAGCGTAAGAAAGAAAGGAAACAATTACTACTACAGATTCAGGATGGAAGAGCCGGACGGCACGATGAAGATGCATGAGTTCGCCGGCACGAGGTCGAAGCGCGAAACCGAGGCTATGCTTAAGAAGGCTATCGAAGAGTATAACGAGCTTGGCAAGATACTCGATCCCGGTGACATCACGGTAAGCGAACTGATGGACGAATGGTTCCGCACTGAGATCGAACCGAGCAGCCGCGCAACTACGACTCTTGACAGCTATCGCAATGTGATGGACCACGTGAGGTCACACCGCATAGGAAAGATGAAGCTGAAAGAGGTAACTGTTGAAGCCCTGCAGGCGTACGTCGATGAGAAATACTTCGGCGAATACGATGAGAACGGCAAAGAGATCAAACATGCGTATTCTGACAGCACAATGAAAGAGGAATTCGTGGTGCTGAACGGGATCTTCAGATATGCTGTCTATCCGAAGGAATACCTCAAGTCGAGTCCGATGCAGCATGTTAAGAAGCGCAAGAAGCCGGAAGAGGCCAACATCTTCGGCGATGAGGATGAGAAGCTCGAGATCATCACACATGATGAGTACAAGCAGATAATTGAATTCCTCGGCACTCACAAGAACAGCTACGGAGATGATTACAGGTATATGATACTGCCGGTGCAGATATCCTATTACACGGGGCTCAGAGCCGGTGAGCTTGCAGGCCTTTGCTGGGACGATATCGACTTACCGGGAAGACGGCTTGTTGTCAGGCGTTCGATGTTCAAGGATACCGGAACAAAGAACTGGGAACTGAAGGTGCCAAAGAACGGAAAGCAGCGGGTCGTGGACTTTGGCGAGACTCTGGCGAACATCCTCACGAAAGCAAAAACTCAGCAGGAAAGCGACAGGAAGCTGTATGGTGAACTCTACCAGAAGCATTACTGCCAGACGCAGAGCATCAAGGGCAGACCGCACAACATCGTGTTTACGGACATCCATACGGATACCGGTATAATCGGAAGCAGGGTGGGCCACGGTAAACTCCTGAGCGAAGCAGAGAAGGGAAAGAGTCTGGTGACGCTCGAGTTCGTCTGCAGAAAGGCTGACGGAGAGATGGTCACTCCTCAGACCCTCAAGAACTGCAACAAACTGATTCAGAAGGATCTGGGAATAACATGGTTCCATATGCACGGACTTCGCCACACCTATGGATCGAACATGATCGCCAGCGGTGCTAATTACAAGGATGTGCAGCTTCTGATGGGGCATTCCGACATAGGGATCACGTTAAATACCTACGTGCATCCGAATGAAAAGACCCGTAAAACAGCTGTGGATCTGCTTGAAAAAAGTCTTGGCTGAGAGTACCGACTTTATCACCGGAAACGATGCTTCCCACAAACTTGTGGGAAGTTTTGTGGGAAGAAAGTGACAATCGGCAGTTTCCTCAGAAATGAAAAACCCTCAACCCTGGTGGATGATCAGGGGCTCGAACCCTGGACACCCTGATTAAGAGTCAGGTGCTCTGCCAGCTGAGCTAATCATCCATATTCACTTTCTGCGCTCGCAAGGTGCTTTCGCGAGCCGCTTGATGATATTACCACCCTAGGCGCTACAAGTCAATAGCAAAAATCCTAAAATTTCTTATAATCTATTCATATCACAATCAAAACATTGAAATGTTAACAAATATATAGTAGTATTTCACTGAATATTTATGAACAGGCACATTTTTGATGTGCAAAAAAGCTAAAACTGCCCAATATGGCAATAGACTATACGGAGGAAAACAATGTTCTGTACTAATTGTGGAAGCAAGCTCGTGGATGGCGCTAAGTTCTGCAGCGAATGCGGAGCCAGAGTCGTCAGGCCGGAAGAGCCGGTTTTCAGAACAAACCCGGATATTCAGTTTGAGGAACCAAAGGTCGAAGCGCCGACAATCGAAGCACCTGTGTATGATGAGACCCCTGAGAGACCGGTAAGAGAGAAAGTGTCTTTCGACTGGAGCAACGTGGTTGATGAACCGCGCAGGAAAGATGTCAGCGATATCAAGTCGCCTTGGGCTACAACAGGTGGAATCGATGAGAAGGCAATCTATGCTGAGATGACACCGTCAACTGAGAAGAGCCGCACGATGAGCTTCATTGACATTCTTAAGGCTGAGAAAGAAGAAAAAGAAAAGGCAGCAGCTGATAAGGCAATCGAGTACACTGAAGTGCTTCAGTTCGATTCTGACCTTACAGCATTCGATGAAGCACCTAAACTGCATTATGCTCCGCTTTATGAGGATGTCGACGAGCCGGTAACTACTCCTTTTGATATACCGGAAGAGGAGAAGGACGAGCCTGACTTCACAGATGAGCCGCTGTTTGAAGAACCGCTTTTCGAAGAGCCTAAGTTCGACGATCTGGCTGCAGATGAACCGCTGTTTGAAGAGCCTGCCGTTGAGGAACCTGAAGAAGAGCTTCAGATTGAAGAACCTGCTGAAGAGGAACCGGTGTTCGACGAGCCTGAGTTCGAAGAGCCGCAGAGAATGGTCGAAGCAGAAGAAGAGCCTGAACTTCAGGTTTCAAGAGAAACAATTGCTCAGTTTGATGAATATGTAAAGAGCTTTGAAAAAGAAGCCGGAATCGTCAGCGAACCGGAATTCGAAGAGACCGAGGAAGAACTCAAGATAGAAGAACCTGCAGAAGAACCTGCAGAGGAGCCTGCATATGAAGCTCCTAAGTTTGAGCTTCCTGATTTCCTCAAAAAAGTGACTGGATTTGCATCAAGAACAGATGAAGCGCCTAAAGCAGAGGAACCTGTATCTGAAGAGCCGGAGCAGGAAGAGCCGGAGGCTGAGGAAACGTTCTTTGATGATCCGTTTGAGCCTGAGATAACGCCGGATATCGACGAACTCTTTGCTGCACTTACTCCTGCAAGCCAGACAGCTGCGGAAGAACCTGCTGCTGAAGAAGTAGCCTTCGAAGAGCCTGAAGAGACTTTTGAGGAGCCTAAGTACGAAGAGGAAGAATATGAAGAGCCTGAAGAGGCTATGGAAGATCTCTACCTTGACTTTGAGCCTGCTGCACCGTCAGGCCGCACAATGCGTTTCGATGCAAGCGCATATGATGATCTTGACGATGATGATGACGACGATGATGATGACGAGGAAGAGGAAGCAGAAGAGGCTGCAGAGGAGATCGTAGCAGAGCCTGCTGCAGAAGATCCTGCTGACGACGAGGACGACGAAGAAGAAAGCATTGATGAGGATGAGCTCTTCAGGGAAATGGAAGAGACAAAGCCTGAGATGCCTGAAATGACTATAGCTCCTCCTGCAGACAAGCAGGAAGAGATAGAAGCCCTCAGAAAGAGACTGGCAGAACTTACAGGAATCGACCTGTACGAGGTTGCCGATCTCAACACTGCAATGAGCCTTGACGAACTTGAGGACGCTGAGGAGCCTGAAGAAGAAGCTGTCGTGGAAGAACCAGAAAAGGACAATGGTGACGAGCTTTTTGAGGAACCCTCGGACGATCTGTTCGAGGTAAAAGTAACACCGGATATCGATGAGCTCTTTGA
>CACZGY010000169.1 GCA_902780815.1 uncultured Eubacteriales bacterium | reverse complement strand
ATCAAGGTGGGACTGCCTGATCTTACAGAGAAAGATTACGAAGACATCAAGTTCGGACTTGAGAATGAGTATGACTTCATTGCAGCCTCTTTCGTCAGAAACGCAGGCACGATCAACAAGATCCGCAAACTTGCAGAGGAATACGGCTCGCGCATTAAGATCATTGCCAAGATAGAATCAGGCGAAGGCATCGACAATCTTGAGGAGATCATCGATGCGGCAGACGGCGTCATGGTTGCAAGAGGAGACCTCGGAGTCGAGGTAGAAGCCAGAATGATCCCTCAGCTGCAGCGCGAGATGATAGCAAGATGCAACGAAAAGGGAAAGATCGTAATAACAGCTACACAGATGCTCGACTCTATGATGCGCAATCCGCGCCCGACAAGAGCTGAGGTAACGGACGTCGCCAACGCTGTATATGACGGTTCCGATGCAGTCATGCTTTCCGGCGAGACTGCAAGCGGAGAGTATCCGGTAGAGGCTCTTAAGATGATGGCCTCAATAACTGAGTATACGGAGCAGTTTGCAGTAAATCATCATATCCTTAAGGATACAGATAAGGTCTCAATATCGAGCACAACTTGCATGGCTGCCGTGACCGCTGCAAAGGAGCTTAAGGCAAGAGCTATCCTGGCTCCTACTTCATCGGGATCGACAGTTATACAGGTATCGAAGTGCAGACCGGATTCCGACATCTACGCGTTTTCTCCGGAACCGATGGTGGTAAGGCAGATGAACCTGCTCTGGGGAGTAAAGCCTATGCTGTCTGACAGGGCACATTCCACAGACGAGCTCATGGAGGACTGCCTGGATATCATGAGAGAGAAAGGAATGTCTGCAAGAGGAGACATCATGGTGTTCATCGCAGGCGTAGTCAGAGGAAGACACAGCTACCAGAGGTCTGAGACCAACACTATGAAAATAATAGAGATATGATAAACCATATGATATAAGTATGATACGGCCGCCTAAAAAGGGCGGCTGTATTATTGAAGTGAATAAACGCAGGTGATAAAATTATAAAGTCATGTAATTAAAGAAATACCTGAGGTATTAAGAAGGGAAGGAACAATGAGTACAGAAAGAAGAGTAGGAACTGTATCCCGCGGCATCAGATGCCCGATATTCCGTGAGGGAGATGACCTTGCACAGATGGTAGTTGACAGCGTGCTTGAAGCAGCAGCTTCCGATGACGGATTTGATGTAAGAGACAGAGACGTTGTCTGCATCACTGAGTCGGTCGTGGCAAGATGCCAGGGCAACTACGCAAGTGTTGACGACATCGCAGCAGATGTTAAGGCGAAGCTCGGCGGAGGCACGGTAGGAGTTATCTGGCCGATCCTCTCAAGAAACAGATTCGCTATCTGCCTCAGAGGAATCTCCATGGGAGCGGAGAAGGTCGTTCTCATGCTCAGCTATCCTTCGGACGAAGTAGGCAATGCTCTTCTTACAATGGATCAGATAGATGAGGCTGGCGTGAATCCGTACAGCGATGTTCTCACTCTCGAGAAGTACAGAGAACTCTTCGGCGAGAACAAGCACCAGTTCACGGGAGTTGATTATGTAGCATATTACGGCGATCTTATCAAGGATGCCGGAGCTGAAGTTGAGATCATCTTTGCCAACCACGCAGAAGAGATCCTTAATTACACTAATAACGTCATAAACTGCGACATCCATACACGCGCACGTACCAAGAGAATACTCAAGGCAAAGGGCGCAAATGTATACGGAATGGATGAGATCCTGAACGCACCGGTCAACGGAAGCGGCTATAACGAAAACTTCGGCCTGCTCGGTTCCAACAAGGCGACAGAGAATACGGTAAAACTCTTCCCTAGAGAAGCTCAGCACATCGTAGACGATATCCAGGCCAAGATGCTCGAGAAGACCGGAAAGTGCGTAGAAGTAATGATCTACGGCGACGGAGCATTCAAGGATCCTGTAGGAAAGATCTGGGAGCTTGCCGATCCTGTTGTATCACCGTTCTACACACCTGGACTTGAGGGTACACCGAACGAGCTCAAGCTCAAGTATCTCGCAGACAACGACTTTGCAAACCTCTCCGGAGAAGAGCTCAGAGAGGCTATCTCAAAGGCGATCGCTGACAAGCCGCAGGAGAGCCTGGTAGGTAATATGGTATCTGAAGGTACAACACCAAGACGTCTTACCGACCTGATCGGATCGCTCTGCGACCTCACATCCGGTTCCGGAGACAAGGGCACACCGGTCGTTTACATTCAGGGTTACTTCGATAACTACACAACCGGCAAATAAAAGACGATAATAAAAAACGAAAAAGGACACCAATCAGGTGTCCTTTTAATATGCGATAATAGTCTGGACTACCTCCAGAGATCCATTGGATATTCACCGCAGGCTTTGAGCTCAGCGAATTTGGCTACTACATCTGGCTTGTCTTCCTTGTAGGTAACTCCGAACCACTTGTCTGACGATGTCAGTACTTCGTATGTGGCTGATCCATCCGCGATCTGATCGTTGATAGGTGTCTGGATGTAGTATTCGCCTTTCATAGGGTTCTCGACCATGATTCTGTCGAGGGCCTTTTTGAATCCTGCCTCCAGCACTTTCATGTACTCAACGCCGAATCCCCAGAGGTTCATTGATACAGGAGCGTCAGCCGGTATCACCACCTTGCTGCCGTCAGGAAGAGTGTCAGTCACTGTGCCGTCTGCTTCCTTACCGACTTTCAGATGCTCAACGATGTCTGTGAGATAACCGTCTTTTGCCTGGCAGATAGTGCCGTTCTCGGACAGAGTCTTTTCGACTTCGAATCCTACCATGCAGTTGTGGGAAGCATCAGCCTTTGTAGTCAGGAAATCATAGATCTTTCTGAAACCTTCCTTGCCATAGTAGTCATCGGCATTGATGACTGCAAACGGAGCATCGATGATACCTCTGGCAGAGAGAACTGCCTGGCCTGTGCCCCAAGGTTTTGTGCGGCCTTCAGGGAAGGTATAGCCCTCAGGAAGGTCGGTGCCTTCCTGGAAAGCATAGTGCACTTCATACTTCTTGCCCGCACCGTTTTCGATGTGCTCTTTGAAGATGCCTTCAAAGTCATGCTTGATGATGAAGCACACTCTGCGGAATCCTGCCTGATAAGCATCATACAGGCTGAAGTCCATGATGATATCACCCTGTTCAGTTATTTGGTCGAGCTGC
>CACZGY010000168.1 GCA_902780815.1 uncultured Eubacteriales bacterium | reverse complement strand
AAAGATGCGAGAAGGGTTCACAAGAAGCCGATTCCACGCTTTGGAGGCATGGCCATCTTCCTCGGATCGATGGCAGCCATGACCATTCCGGCTGGAATGAATGAAAAGATCAAGGTCGCCATGATCGGCGGGGCGCTTATGTATCTGCTGGGTATTGCAGACGATATCACCGATCTTAAGCCTGCTGTCAAATTTGCCGGACAGCTCATTATCGCCAGTATAGTCTATGCGCTGGGTATCAGGATCACTTTCATCAGCAATTACTTCGGAGCGGGGTTTGCCGTTTCGAGTGCTAATGTTATCCTCAGCAGCAGTGTGGCATACCTTCTGACAGTATTCTGGATCGTCGGTATCACCAATGCAGTGAACCTGATGGATGGCCTTGACGGCCTTGCAGCTGGTTCAGTTGCAATAATGTCGCTGTATCTTGCATATATAGCGTACATACATGGTGCGAGACTGGGATCGATGCCGGTTTGTATCGCTCTTGTGGCTGTTGCCGGCGGATGTCTGGGATTTCTGCCGTTCAACTTTTCTCCGGCAAAGACATTCATGGGTGATGGCGGGGCGCTGTATCTAGGATATATGATAGCAGTATTCTCTGTCATATCTCCTTTAAAGAGGGCTACTGTCGTAGGAGCGCTCATACCTATGCTTACTCTGGCTGTGCCTATCTTCGATACTTTGATGGCGATGCTGAGGCGTACTCTCAGGCACGAATCGATCATGGCTGCAGATAAAGGTCACCTGCATCATCATCTGATGGCTGCCGGTTTTGGGCAGAGACGGTCAGTGTTAATAATGTACGGAATAGTCGCCATCATGGGCGAGGTTGCTGTTCTTATAAGCCGCGAACTTTACAAGGATGCAGTGCCATTGTTCATGGTAGCGCTACTGTATCTGTGTATAATTATGATTCCGAGAAGACCTAAAAAGGGAATTAAGAGAATCATCACACAGGATACGAGCGATCTGGAGAAGGAATACTTTACTGAATATCTCAACTATGAGCGCGAGAGGCGCAAAGAGCTCCGTGAAGCCGCAAAGGCTGCAGCTGAAAACGCTGCCGAAGAGGAAGAAAAAACCAATACAAAGGAAAAGGAATAGCAGGTAAATTGAGTCAGGAAAACAAAGGAAGCAAAAGCAAGCACGGGAAAAGCTCTGGAACAGGTCATGAAAAGCCTAAAAAGAAGAAAGGCTTTCCACGCAAGACAGTCTATAAAGTCGTTTTGATCCTGATGGCTCTTGCAGCCATCGGCTTTCTTGTGATGCTTATACTACTGGACATGTTTCCAAAGGGGCTGACTCTCGGAATAATAGCGGTAATGCTGACACTGCTCATTGTGACGGGAATACTCTTCATGAGCAAACGCAAGGGAGTGAGAATTGCCGGCATATTTGTAGCGGCTATATTTATGGCTGTATTTGTGTATGCGACGATGTTCATGTCGAACACATATGCGATGCTGAACAAGATAAACGATGAGTCTGCTGCACGCAGCTCCAGCGGAAAGGTCAATGTCGCAGGAGAACCGTTCAATGTCTATATCACGGGTATAGATCAGTGGACTAAAGAGAGAGGAATGGATCTCGAGAGAAGTGACGTCAACATGATCGTCACCGTAAATCCTGTTACCCACAAGATAGTGCTCACATCCATTCCAAGGGACGCTTACATAGTCCTTCACAGGACAGGCACGATGGACAAGCTTACGCATACCGGTGTCTACGGAGTCGACGAGACCCTTGCATCAGTAGGTGAATGGCTTGATATGGACTTCGACTATTACGTCAAGATGAATTTCAACGCATGCGTCGACATAGTGGACGCGATCGGAGGTATCGATGTTGATTCTCCGAAAGCCTTCACCTCATCGGAAAATTCCAAGTATTCATATACGAAAGGCATAAACCATCTCAACGGCAAGGGGGCTTTATACTATGCCCGCGAACGAAAGGCGTTCGACGGAGAGGATCAGCTCCGTGTAAGAAACCAGCTGCAGGTGATGGAAGCTGTCATCCACAAAGTAACGACATCAACAACTCTTCTGACGAGTTATAGCAGTATCATGGAAACGCTCGGGGATGAGCTGGAGACCGACATGCCTACATCGGATATGCAGAAACTCATGAAGCTGCAGCTTTCTGACATGCGCCCTTGGGACATCGGGACACAGAGGATGACAGGTACTTATGATATGGAAGTTGTCGCATCACTGGATTCCAGAAACAAATACTCGGTGCTTAAAGTCGATCCGGAATCACAGAACGCATGCCTCGAGAAAATTAAAAAAATCATGAATCCGACTGTGCAGGAGCTTGAAGCAGCTGAGGAAGCCAGAAAGCAAGCAACGGTCAATAATATCATCAGCAATAATGAGCTGATAAACCGTATCCTTGGAAGAGACAACGAGTCAGGAGAGGGTGAAGGTGAATAGAAACAGCCTCAGATGCAGGATAAAAAAATATCACCTCGCAATTATGCGTGCAGGCGTGCTGCTCGTTGCAGTTGCTATTTTGATGCCGTACATTTTCATACAGCCTGCATCCGCGGAGGGTGAAGAAAGCTCAGCGTCGCAAGTTTTTACTGTTGCACCTGATTCCACGAATTACGGAAAGCAGTACAAAAAAAAGAAGAAATATAAAGGACCATCAAAGTTCAGCGGAGAAGTGGCAGCTATAGAAAGCAGAAGCAGCACCTCTTCAGGTGCAGAACCACGGGTTCGGAGGATCGACGGTCAACGATTGTGTATATTATGCAAACCGCCTGATCGTCCCATACAAACCTGAGGCGATAGTATTTTATGCCGGCACAAACGACATTGCTTTCGGTTATTCCCCTGCTGTTGTATATGCCCGTACACTGGATTTCATCAGCTACATACACAAGGCTCTTCCGGGAACACCTATTTACTATATCGAACAGACCAGACAGCCAAAAAGGAACAAGTACTGGAAAAAAATGAAGAGCCTGAACTCGAAGATGAAGAAGTACGCGAAAATCGATCCGCTGGTTACATATATCGATACCAGAAAAGCTCTTAATACGAAGAAGGATAAGGCAAGAAAGCAGTACTTCGTGAAGGATAAACTGCACTTCAACAGCAAAGGATACGCAGTATGGACATCGGTCATAAGACCGGTATTGTACAGGGACCTCTTGAAATGACAGAAAAATTCAGACAGGCGATCATTAAGTCATGGAAAGACCGGGGCGGGAATGTGAATTCCACCCCGGAGATACTTTCGTGGATAAAAGATCTGAACGCCAACACCTGTGTCAGGATCGAAGAGTGCGGCATCGATGAATGTTCTTCATGGATTTACGATGATGAACAAGGCAGGATAGTGAGCCGTAATGGAAAGTTCTTTTCCATTACCGGGATGCGCTGGATCATCGATGGTGAAGCTGTCTCGGAGCAGCCTGTGATAATACAGCCTGAGATAGGTTATCTCGGCATACTCTGCGCGGAGATGGATGGAGTTCTTAATTTCCTTATGCAGGCCAAGATAGAGCCGGGAAATGTGAACTGTGTGCAGCTTTCGCCAACCATACAGGCGACCCGCAGCAATTTCACTAGAGTACACGGCGGAAGAGCTCCTACATATCTGGAGCTGTTCTCCGATCCGTCGAGATGCACCATAATTTACGACCGCATCCAGTCAGAGCAGGGATCGAGATTCCTCAAAAAGAGAAACCGCAACATAATTCTGCGGCTCAATGAGGAAGATGCGAATAGCCTTGAGATGAATCCGAACTTCAAATGGATGACGCTCGGACAGATCAAGGAGCTGATGAAAGAAGATAATCTGGTCAACATGGATACCCGCACTGTTCTGTCAGGTCTTCCTCTGGAAGGCACAGACAGTTATGAATACATCGGGAATATCCACAGAAAGCTGAATGATTACAGGATGTATCATGATGTCGATACAGAAGAGGTGCCGCTGCCGGAGCTTGCTGATTGGACTGTAAGCGGGCATGGGATAGACTGTAAAAGGCCCGCTGACTTCATGGTCAGGTACTACAATATAGAGATTGAGGGACGTGAAGTAAGGAAGTGGGACCAGCCTCTCTTTAAGGCAGCAGGGATGGCTACCTTTGGCCTGATCTCCCGTGTGCATGAAGGCAAAACCGAATATCTGATCAGGCTGAAACCGGAAATCGGCTGTTTCGATATGGCTGAAATGGGTCCATCGGTACAGTGGGAGCCTACGAATGACGCTTCGGGCGATACGAAGGTCGACAAACTGTTCAGGGATAAGGTCGCATCAAATGAAGGCATCATCACTGATGTGATTCTTTCCGAAGAAGGCGGCAGGTTCTATCATGAACAGAACAGGAACCTGATAATCAAAATAGAAGAAAATGAGCTTCCGGAGATACCTGATGACTACGCCTGGGCGGACCTTGCTTCGCTCAGCAGGATGATAAGGTCCGGAAGCGATCTGAATATACAGCTCAGAAATCTCGTGTCACTGATAGATCTGTGACCGGGACAGCAGCTGGCGGAGGAAGTGAATGTACGAAGGCAGAAAAGTCGCGGTAATAGGAGCAAACAGCTATATAGCCAGGAACGTGATCCATCAGATAAGTGAACGTTACCCGGGCGTTTCGCTTATGCTTTATGATTACCCGGATACACATCCGGATAGGTTTAGCAACTATAAAAAGATCAGCATCCTTGACAGGAAAGGAAGTGCGAACGGCTTCGATGACTACGACAGCTTTCTGGACGTAAACGAGAGGGCTTTGCTGAACATACTCAGTGAGTACAGATCGCAGAAATCATCTGCGAAGATAGTTTTCCCTTCAACGAGACTGGTGTACAAGGGAAGGCCGGGTCTCCTGGACGAGGATTCAGAAAAAGAGTTCAAAACGATTTATGCGATAAACAAATTTGCATGTGAGAACTACCTCAAGCAGTACAACAATGTTTTCGGAGTGCAGTACTGCATCTTCAGGATCTGTGTCCCGTACGGCACACTGGTTTCAGGCGCTGCTTCGTACGGCACCGCCGAGTTCATGCTAAACAAGGCGAAACGCGGCGAGGACATAACTCTCTATGGTGACGGAAAGCAGAGACGCACCTTCACGTATATGGAGGATCTGGTGGATGTACTCGTAGAAGGAGGCATGTCTGACAGATGTGTGAATGATGTGTATAATGTCGGAGGTGAAGACCTCAGTCTCAGAGAAATGGCAGAAATGGTTGCAGAGCGATACGGTGTCGAGGTATTATCAGTTCCGTGGCCTGAGGTCGCTTTAAAGATAGAATCTGGTGATACGGTCTTTGACAGCAGCAAACTCGAGGGCGTTATCGGAAGACTTACGAACAGCACTTTCAGAGAAATGATATTGGATAAAGGATAGGTAAAACAGAAATGGGCAATCCGGAAAAAGTAAATTTCAATTTTGCCGATGCAGATATAATTGAAGAGGCTGTAAAACCTTCAGAAGAAATCCCGGTTGCAGAAGAATCTGCGGAAGAGATACATGCAGAAGAAGAACCTGCAGAAGAAAAGAAGGCAGAAGAAAAACCGGCAACAGAGGCTGAAGAGGATGCGGCTGCGGAAAGAAAACGCAGGATCCACAGAAAGGTGCTCACGTTCATAATGCTCGCTATCCTTGCGGCTGTTGTTGGTTTCGGCATACTGGTGCTCTCCATAAAGAATTCGTCTTCACCTGTAGGCTACTGGGTGATGAAAGAGGGTACTTCAGGCGGTGTGACCATGACTCAGGAAGATGCTGAAGCAATTGGCCTCAACGAGGTAGGCTCAATAAGACTCGACAAGAGCGGTGACTGCAAGGTCACTATCCTTGGCGATGAATACGAGGGAAAGTGGACCAGAGATGATGCCGGCAATATCACGATCACTTACGATGGGGGCAAGACCCTGACCGCAACGATCGATGATGAAGGAATAATGAAGGCTCATGATGAGCTAATGATGGAATACACCCTTGAAAAGTAGAATTTACAGATATGATAACGTAAAGGCACTGCTGATATTTCTGGTAGTGCTGGGGCATATGACGACAGACTATGTGTCTGATTCACATCTTGTAAGGTGGACGACACTGTGGATCTATACATTCCATATGCCCGCTTTTATTTTCCTTTCAGGACTGGTTCACAAGCACTATATCACCGAAGAGCGGGCATCGCTCGGCATAAAAGGTGAGACACGCATGCGCTGGGACAAGGCCCTGGGGTTTTTTCTGTGCGGATATGGACTGAAACTGTTCCTGCAGTTCACCAGGACCCTCATGGGGCAGCACCCGCTCTGGCATACGATAGCCGAACCTGGCATTCCGTGGTATCTTTTCGTGATGGCAGAGTACGAGATACTGTTCTGGCTGATGCGTAAGATCGATGAAAAGGTGAAGCCGTGGATGATGATCACTGGAGCTTTCGTTTTAAGTGCTGTGATCGGCTACTTCCCGGCTGTCAACGATACATTCTGCCTCTCAAGAATGATAAACTTCCTTCCTATATACATGATCGGCTACTATTTCGACATGAAGGAGTTTAATGGATTCTTTGAGGGCAAACGCTGGCCTAAGCTGCTCGGGTGGTGCGGTATCATCACATCTATGGCGATCTGCGGCTATGGCAAGTGGGGCCTGTACAGCTGGCGAAAATGGTTCACTGGACGCCGCTCGTACGAGTTCCTGACCGACTTCTTCAGCTATGCTTACAATAACGGCTGGTGGATAAGGATCGCGGTGTGGGCGTTCGCCATAGCTCTTACGCTTTGCATAATAGCAGTGATCCCTGACAAAGATCTGGGCTTTGCGACTACGGTAGGATCCCGCACACTCAATGTATACTTCTGGCACAGACCGCTGTGCTATTTATTCCGCAACTGGGCGGTGCTGCCAAAGCTCTTCGTGCTGTTTGGCGGTACATATAAGGCAGCTGCTGCCGGACAGGCAAAAGGTCTGGCATTTGCGGGCAGCGAGGCATCAATGATCGGAGCATATGCGGTATATATCGTGATCGCGCTCCTGATGACTGCATTCTTCAGTCTTAAGATATTTGAACATCCATGCAGCGATCTTATGAAGCTGGCTGCAAAGGTGACAAAAAAATAGAGAGGGAGCAAAATGGATTCAAAAAAACCCAACAATAAGAAAAAAGGCGTTGCTGCTGTGATAGCAGCGATTCTCATAGCTGCATGTGCAGGCGGCGCATGGTATGTCCATGACACAAAGATAAAGGAGATGCAGAATGCCGGAGTTGAGAAGCTTCAGGCTTCCGTAGATCTTGATGCTTACAGAGAGGCTGAACAGAAAGAAATCAATGCGATTCTTGAAGAAACCGAGACTAAGATCCGCGAAACCGGCGACCAGGCAGAGATAGATGCTCTGGTCGAAAAGGCTGTTGCTGAAACCGGAGAATTCAAGACTGCTGCAGTATATACACAGGAAGAAGGGGTCGCAAAGCTGAAAAAGTCTGTTGACCTTGACGTGTACAGAGAGGCTGAACAGAAAGAAATAAAAAAGATACTGAAGAGCACAGAGACTGCGATAGGTGAGGCCAAAGATCAGGCAGAAATAGATGCTCTGATCAAGGAAGC
>CACZGY010000167.1 GCA_902780815.1 uncultured Eubacteriales bacterium | reverse complement strand
GAACGGAGTCTGTATCTCTCCCGCATAAGTTTCACTGACAGTAGTGATAGCGTCTGCGTAAGCCAGTCCGGCTTTTAACATGTTTGCGTCTTCATAGCCTGTCTTGAAAACATCGATGTTGAAGACATCGTCAGGCAGGTTTGTCCAGTATTTGATAGTGGAAATGTTGTAAACGCCCTGGAAGCGCAGGTTGTGTATAGTCAGAACTGTCTTTGCATCCCTGATTGCTGTTTCTGCGAACTGAGTGCGCAGCATGACCGGTACCAGGCTTGCCTGCCAGTCATGGCAATGGATAACATCCGGGATCCAGTCCATGTAGTTAAGTGCGGCAAGAGCTGCCTTGCAGAAGTAGCAGTACTTAGGTATGTCATCAACGAGATTGGTGTACGGGCTGCCGCTGGTAAAGAACTCATCATTGTCGATGAAATCATATACCACGCCGTCATGTACATATTCCATGATGCCTACATAATACGATTTGCCGTCTGCGCACAGATCCATGTTAAATGAACCGCGGTACACCATCTTTTCCTGATATTTCCACGGTATGCAGTGATAGCGCGGGATGATGACCTTTACATCGCAGTTGAGCCCGGCCAGTGCTTTAGGCAGTGCATACATTACATCGCCCAGGCCTCCGGTCTTAACGAACGGGTAGCACTCAGATCCGATAAAAGCGATGCTTCTTCTCGGCTGAGGAAGTGCAGTCTCTTCTGCCATAATTTCCGTATTCATTGTTTCGTCATTAGCCATTTTTGTTCTCCTATGTCTATGTGTTAACGGAAGCTCTTTACCCAGTTGAGCAATGAGTCTCTGTAAATATTCTCTTTTACCTCTTTTTTCATGCGGTCAGTCAGCGGTCCATTGGCAGAAAGCTTCGCAAGTATCTCGGCCTGAAGCTCTTCTACGCTCATTTCTTCAAAGCTCTTTCCCGCTTCAGCTCTCTGAGGCATCTCATCAAAGGTCTCCTCAGAAACCTTTTCGTCTGCTGCTTTTTCCGGAATGCGCTTCAGCGGCTCGTAGTGTTTCCTGTCTGAAGCCGGGATCCATATCTCAGCGCTGCTGCCCTCAAGAGCGAACCTCAGCCTGCCCTGATCCGAACAGATCTCTCCTCCATGAAGTGCTCCGGTATATGATCCGTTCAGACCCAGGTCGAAACTCTCTTCCCGGTCACTGTTGGTTACTGTTATAAGTATGTCACCACGCATGAAAGCGTATTTTGTCGTAGTCAGATCCACTTCACGGTATTCGCCGTACCACAGAGCGGATTCTCTACTGTATATGTTACCAAGCGCACTGATGATCTGTAAAGGAATATTCTCATGAGATGAAAGCTCCCCGAGAGAAAGCGCCGGGCGGAGCGAGGCATCTGTACCCCTCTCTTTCCTTCCTTCTATGCCGAATTCCGATCCATAATAAACTGACGGGATACCCGGCAGTGTGTACAGCAGTACATGGACAGGCAGAAAATGTCTCTTGTCGCGCAGCTTTGTCATTATGCGCTCTACATCATGATTATCGACAAAATCGTACAGATGCACATTGTCTCCCAGTCCCATGTCTCTCTGGCGTTTAACAGTGTGCGCTATTTCGAAATAGTTGTGATCATTGTGAGCACTGTACAGAGCTTTGTGCAGTGCATAGTTTGTCACGGAGTGCAGGGTGTTTTCATTTACCCAGCGGCTGTATTCTCCGTGTATCACCTCTCCCATCAGCCAGAAGTCTTCCTTTATGCCATCAGCGATGCTCCTGAGCTCACGCATGAATCCGTGTTCGAGCACATCCGCAGCATCAAGGCGCAGTCCGTCAATATCGAACTCCGACACCCAGAACCGTACGGTATCAAACAGATACTGTTTTACCTCCGGTTCATACAGGTTGAGCTTAGGCAGCATATTGTGGCCTCCCCAGTTTTCATAGGAAAAGCCATCGTTGTATTCATTGTTGCCCCAGAAATTTACATTGCAGTACCAGTTTCTGAAACGGCTGTTTTCGCGGTACTCTTTAAGGTCGCGGAAAGCAAAGAATCCTCTTCCTGTATGGTTGAACACACCGTCAAGAATGACATGAATGCCTTTTTCATGGCAGTATCCGACCAGATTTTTAAGGTCTTCGTTATCTCCCAGTCTCTCATCGAGCATCCTATAATCTTCAGTGTCGTATCCATGTGATCCTGATGAAAAGCACGGTCCGAGGTACAGTGCGGTAAAACCGCAGGCCTCCATGTGATCGACCCATTCCTTAAGTTCGGAAAGTCTGTGCACCGGCTGACTGTGATCATTCAGCTCCGGGGCTCCCAGCAGCCCTAACGGATAAATATGATGCTCCCAGCAGCCCTAACGGATAAATATGATAAAAAACAGCTTCTTCATACCAAGCCATCTGTTCTTCTCCTTTCTCTGCAGCATAATACTCCTAAAAAACAAAATTTCAATACTTTTTTTGATTTCTTCACAGAGATGGAAATGGCCTGACCCTTAGCCGGTATTCTACTCACCGAGAGACTCTTTAGCTTCTGCAATCATTTCCTGCAGGCTTCGATACGGTACGTTTCCTGTCACACCGTTATCTTTTCTTTTAAGCATAAACTGCCTGCCCGTCTCATCATAGGTTATGAATGTATCACCGATAACTGTCCTGAGGCCCCAGGTATCATTATCCAGAAGATATGCATCATCTCCTGCGCTTACAAGCGTCTCATCATCGGATAGAACCGAACAGGACATCTTCTCATGGCTGAGAATGTTTACCGGACCCAGGTTCGTTGCTGCAGTTTCGCGGCCATCAGCTGCTTTATATATGTGCAGGATCCCGCTTGAGCCATTCTTTTCCAGCACTATTAAAGTTCCGTCGTCTGCAATAGTGAAACCGGCAGGATCATAAGACAGATCATCTCCCGACCATACAGGATGACCGTCATAATCAAGACATTCAAAGTGCGTATCCTTGTGCATGATCAGCCTTCTGCATTCAGAATTGATCCTTACTTTACCATACATGGTAACATCCGGCCTTGACACAGACTCGCCTGCCCTGGTTACTGTGGCTTCACCTGTTACAGGATCAACACCGACGACAGCAATGAAACATTCAGGAGCGGAACTATCTTTAAAAAAGCCTCCCTCATAGGCTGCATAGCTGATGTGTTTTCCATCTATGGAGAAAACTCCAGCATAGTTTTCATATCCGCTGTAAAGGTCAACAGGCCTCAGCATATCACAGATCCATTGGTCTCCCGGAGCCACCTGTACGCCATCAGACTTCGTTACCGTCAGCGGCATCTTTTCTTCCTTTCCGCTGTTCAGATCTACTGACATAAGAGTCAGCTCCTCAAATTCCCTGTTATCGAGGAAATATACTTTTCCTTTCTTTACATCTGTACCTGAATACAGGAAATTTGTGTATTCAGGTTCTTCTGAACTGCTTCCTTCCCTCGGATAAGAAGTAGTTACTTCATACTTATTCAGGACCTTTCCGCCGGCGCTTTCCCTCACAACTATTTCAGCCGACCGCTCTGAAATAACATCTGGGTTTTCCGCGGTTTCGGTAAAGACCTCTACTAAAGTATCTCCGCAGTAACAGGTATCGGTTCTCTTCATACTGCTGTTTTCATATTCATTTCCGCTTCCGGCATATGTCTTCCAGCGGGAGTCTGTACCGCCGTCCCGGTATTGCGTAAGGATCTCGGTATTTGAACTCGAGTCTGTATCAGCTGATACAGCAAATCCATACTGTCTTGTTGCTGTATAATCAACGACCGGTCCCATCATGACATTGTACTCGGTATATGCATTTAATTTATGATCTTTATCATAAGTCCATGTAGTCATTTCCCCATCATCAAGGAGTGCCGTAAGGTAGTTCTCGCCGCAGGCTGCCAGCGTAACAGCAGACAGCGGATGAAGCCGCTCAAGCTCCCTTCCCTCAGAATCAGTTATCAGCATGGTGTTTCCTGTCATGCATATCACTGCATTGCTGAACAATTCATCATCTGCTGTGAGCGTCAGCCGGGGAATACCACCGGCATGAATCTTGTCTTTCCTGCTCCACTTCTCATTCCATGTTTCAGCCTCATAACAGCTGAGGACAAGATTTCTGTCAGCAGTAAAAGAATGAATGGCTCTGGTGCCATTATCAGTGGAAAACACTAATCCGGGCAGAGCTGTATCCGCGGCTTCAGGCATACTGTCAAAACCGCACACAAGCATCCTCCCCTTGCTGTCAAAGACAAAATCGCTGATATAAGGATTGCTGATACTGCCTGCAGTGCTTAGATCGCCTGCATCCAGAATGACAACTTTGTCTTCTTCCGTATCAGCATTCATCCCGTCAACCCCATAATAGGATGAATAGCAGCATGCAATATATTTTCCGTCATCTGATATCCTTATCTTTGCAGGTCTCATCGGAGCTTCGGTCTCTGCTGTAACCTTGCCGGTACTGAGATCTATCTGCATTATTTTGAATCGCATATCTGATTTCACGGACCTTCTCGTATAAAGAATAATATCGGCTGCTTCATCAGAATCCCCTGCAAGGGTGCTGAGGCGCTCCTCCATTCTTCTGCTGTTGATACGGACATTGTAGTCACTGTAATCCTCATTATCCTCAACTTCTGCAGCCGGGATCCAGAGCTTATTGTCTCTTGCAATGAGCTCATCACATCCTGTTTTATATTCTTTAAAGTTATACAGCTTGAAGTACTCTCCTTCAATCGGAACGGACCTTAGTTCGGTCTCTCTCCCGGGATCAACGATCCGTACGCTCTTTCCGGTAATGAGTATGAGGTTACCGTCGCCGGTGAATGTAAGGTTTTGTACAGATGATCCTTCCGACATAAGGCCTGCAGTATAGTCAGGCATTAATTCTGTTCCGTTATCTGCATTCCAGATCACGCACCTTCCGTTGCTGAACAATTCAGCAACATACGCATGGCCATCTTTCTCACATGCCTTGAGTCTGATGTGGTGGTTTCCGTACGAAGGATATCTGCGCACAGCATCCATCAGATTCGTTTCCTGTGCCTTATATATGTTCATTGCGCGCGAAAGCGCGAGCACCGCCTCGGGAACTACAGGCCTGTCCCCTTTGTCACCGGGAAGTGCATCGATCGCATAACGCAGGGCGCTGATCATGTCACCGGATCTCAAAGCCTGTTCAGATTGTATCGAAAGAGTCATGGACTGCTCTCTCAAACTCGCTTCCAGATTAGCCTTT
>CACZGY010000166.1 GCA_902780815.1 uncultured Eubacteriales bacterium | reverse complement strand
CAAGATCCATATCGGAGCAACTTGGAAACAAGTATATAGTACGGGATGAACCTCCAGCATATGGCAAAGATTGTAATGATTATCTTCAGCAGTTACAAATAAAAATAGCTCACGTTTAAACAGAACGCTGACCCGGTATAAACAGGCAGATGCAGAGTTCAAGGCTAAACAAAAGAAGTTTGCAAAGGAAAGCACTAATTTTCATCGTAGCATCACGCCAGATAATGAAGCAGCGTATTATTTTAAAGAATTGTCTGAGGAGGGGGTATCTCGTGCGCTTGCTATACTGAATACGATAATGAAGGAAGTCGAAAAATTGGGAGGTCGTGTTAATGACGACTTGTCAATGCACATCCGGGATGATGATGTAAGTGTGCATTTGGCTGAGGGGCAGGATAAGGTCCCACATGAACTGACAAAAAGGGAAGCGCAGGCGATACTGGAATACAATGAAGAAGTCAAAAAGTATAGCTGGGCATCAAAGCCCAAAATAAGGAAATATGACAAGGTGTATAATGGGAAGCTTCGTGTTGTCTTCGGCAATGGCAAATATCTTAGGGATAGTGACTCTGCAAAACTTGAAGACATGCTTGGAGAAATACTGGTTTGTTTATATGAAGACTCTGAGCGCGTAAAAATAGCGCGTGAGAAAAGGGAGGCCGAAGAGCTGAGGCGAGCTGAAGAAGAAAAAAGAAAAAGAGAGCGTAGAGAAAGAATAGGGCTTGAAGCAAAGAAAACTATAGCGTTAAAAAACAAAGCGAATGATTATCGTATTGCTAAAGAGATAAGAGAATATATTGCGGCTGCGGTAGAAAAAGGAGGGGACGAAATCACGCTTGAGTGGATCAATTGGGCACAGAGAAAGGCTGACTGGTATGATCCTATAGTTGCGCTAGAAGATGAATATCTTGGGAAACGTGATCATGGAAAGAGCAGCGAAGAGAAAGACAAAGTTTTACAAGTCGAAACAAACAGGAGCTGGTGGTGGTAATCATTACAGCCAGAATATACGTTATATATAACAAGAAGAAACTTGATGTATTTAAACCTCCTGCGGGAGGTTTTCTTGTTCAACAAAAAGAGGATCAAGAATAAAGACCAGTTGAAGCATTAGATTCGCAAAAATTACAGCGCCTATAGTAGGAGGAGATTCCCTCCGCTGTAGGGGCGCACAGCATTCGAGGGCGTTTCCGACGGGAAACGTCTTTTTGTACGACTGAATAAGGAGGACAAAACTATGAGTAAAAGAAAGCTGATACTGGCCATGTTGGCTTGCTTGCTGGTACTCGTTTGCGCGGCATGCGGAAGCAGCAGTGATGCACCTTCCGGGACCGAGGCAACCGATGCACCTGAGACAGAAGTCACCGAAGAGGCAGAGCCTGAGGAATCAGGCGAACCGGAGGAGACGGAAGTCTCAATTGTGACACCGGAGTTCAAGGCAGCGATGGACAGTTACGAAGAATTCTTCGATGAATACGTTGCATTCATGCAGAAGTATCAGGATTCCGATGATCAAATGAGCATGATGTCTGACTTCGCGGACTACATGACCAAATACTCGGAAGTAATGACGAAACTGGACGAGATTGACGAGGACAGTCTGTCAGCAGCAGATCTGGCATACTACACCGAGGTCAATGCCAGAATACTTAAGAAACTCTCTGAGGTTTCATTCTAAGTAGGGTGCGCCCCTACACAGTAATAGCAGACTACATGAGTTGCCTCGCTATGAATGATTGCTGATGCTGAATATGTGATATAATTCAAATGTATAGAGTTGTAGGATATGAGACAGGAGTGGGGCAATGGCTAAGGTAAAAGAAATAATAAATGAAGATAATATTCTAAAAATACTTGATGAGATTTATCTCAAAGCGTGCGACGGGATTCCTAAGGTCAATGTTCCAGTTGAGGAAATGGCCGATGATTACCTTAGTAAGCATAAGGATGTTAGCAAAGCAGCGAAGTCAATGCTCAATCATCAGGTGGCAAAATGCACTACATCAGGAGTCATTACTGGCTTTGGAGGAATCGTAACATTGCCTGTAACCATTCCGGCCAATCTTAGCAGCGTGCTGTATGTGCAAATGAGAATGGTTGCTTGTGCAGCACATATGGGTGGGTATGACCTGAAAAGTGATCAGGTGAGGACCTTCATATATGCATGTATGGCGGGAGTATCTGTAAACCAGCTGACTAAACGATTTGCCGTGCAGTTTGGTAATAAGATGGCAAAAGTGGCTGTTGAAAAGATTCCTGGAAAAGTGCTGACAAAGATCAACCAGAGGTTGGGCTTTAGATTTATCACAAAATTTGGTGAAAAAGGTCTGCTCAACCTTGGCAAAATGATTCCGGGAGTTGGAGCTGCTATTAATGGCGGACTTGATTATGCTGAGACCAAAGCAATAGCAAACAGAGCCTATAAAATGTTCATTAAGGGCAACTTTGATGTTGGCGATGAGATCGAGGACATTGAAGATATCATACCTGAAACCATTGAAGCGACAGCAGTTGCTGAAGAAGTGGAGATGATCCCTGATACATCAGCTGATACACCTCTTATTGAGGAGCCAGAAGAAAGGGCTGAGCCAAAAAGAATAGGGAAGTATGTAATAAGGAAGACAAACACAGGAATAAAGTTTGATCTTAAGGCGTCCAATGGTGAGGTTATAGCAACGTCAGAAGTATATAAATCAAAGCCGGCATGCATGAACGGTATTAAGAGCGTTATGACAAATGCGCCAGTAGCTGCTCTGGAAGACCAGACAAAAGAGGATGCTGAAAAGTGCAAGAACCCAAAGTTTGAAATGTACCTGGATAAGGCTGGAGAACAAAGAACGGACAAATAATAGCTGTAAGTGAAGGATACAAAGTTAGAAAGAGTTGTCTGAACGGTATCGAAAGCGTTAGAATTAATTCAACAACTGAAGTGAGTGTGTGAAATAAAGTCTGTAAATAGCTCACTATGGTAGCTAACTTACGCAGGGTGACTGGCTGTAAAGTCGGTCACCCTGTTTTCAACACTGTAATTTATAGTATTTTGAATGTCAACAATAATTTCGCGGACTGCCCCGAGCGACCCGCGCTGGCGGCAGGCACTACTAAGCCCTGACGCCAGCTATAGAGCGTGCGTCGATCGGCTTGGCAGTCCCCGCAAGCGCCCAGGAGCGCGAGCGGCTAATCCGGCATTCTGCCTTCATACATTATGCAAAACTCGCTGTATACACTACCCCAGTTCCGGATCGACTGGGTCCATTTTTTGGTTACTTCCATAGTCGAAAGGTATAGAGATTTGAGAAGAGCTGTAGGATTTGGGAACACGCTTCTCTGACGATTCAGTTTCTTGTAGGCGCTGTTAACACTTTCTATGGCATTTGTCGTATAGATGAGCTTTCTGGTCTGCATAGAGAATTTAAAGATCGGGCACACAGCATCCCAGTTGTCATACCAGCGCTTCATCGCGTAAGGATATTTCTCGGCCCATACTTCGTTGACCTTATCCAGCGCTGCTCTCCCTGTCTTTTCAGAGTCGGCAAGATAGATCGTCTTCAGATCTGCAGCAAAGGCTTTCATATCCTTGTAATAGACGTGCTTGAGAGTGTTGCGAACCATATGGACGATGCATCTCTGGTACTCAGTCTTAGGGAATGCGGAAGCGATAGCTTCTTTGATCCCGGAAAGACCATCTGCACATACAATCATTATGTCTCTGACTCCTCTGTTCTTGAGTTCGTTAAGAACACCCAGCCAGTATTTGGCGCTCTCATTCTCTCCTATGCTGAGACTTATGATGTCTTTGTTACCTTCGCAGTCTATGGCGAGCATCACATAAGCTGCAAGCTTGCGAACAAGACCATTGTCTCTCACTGAAAAATGACATGCATCGATGAATACGATCGGGTATACACTATCCAGCGGTCTATGCTGCCATTCTTCAATGTCCTTGAGGATCTTATCTGTTACATCAGAGATGAAGCTCTCACTGCATTCAAAGCCATATATTTCTTCGATCTGTTCTGAGATCTGCCTGGTCGTTAGACCTCTCGCATACATGCTGATGATCTTGTCATCTATGCCGGAGATATCCTTCTGACGGTTTTTTACTACTTGAGGCTCGAATGTACCATTTCGGTCTTTTGGAACATCTACCTCGAATTCGCCATATTTGCTGCGAACAGTCTTAGGCTTGGTTCCATTGCGATAGTTATCTGAATCTGAACGTTCAGATTTTTCATAGCCAAGATGATCTGTCATCTCAGCTTCCATCATAGACTTGATCGTCCCGCCGAGAAGATCCTTAAGAGCTTCCTGGATGTCGTCAGCAGTTTCGATTTCATACTCGTCCATCAATGCTGCTATGATGTTTTTCTTTCCCTCGGTCAAAGGCCCTACATGGTAAACATCTTTTTTCTTGCGTGCCATAACAAAACCTCCTATGGTACATCAACTTGATACTACCATAGGAGGCTTACTTGTTACATATTTACAGACTTTT
>CACZGY010000165.1:513-4735 GCA_902780815.1 uncultured Eubacteriales bacterium | reverse complement strand
CCTCCTTATCTCTATTTATCCAATTCCATGCTTCACTCTTTCTTTGACCTCTGCGGCCTTAGCATCGTTGAAACGGTCTATAGTGCCGACGAGGTAACCGGTGATCCTTCTGATCCTCTCGAACTTCACTCCTTCGCCGACCTTGCCGTCTACATTCTTAACCTTTTGTGCATTCATAATTGCCTCGCTTACCTGAAAGTCAGCGGACAGTCAGGAGCATCCTCCATGAGTCTGCTGACTTCCTCGAATACTGCCAGATAGTTTGCAACTGCTTTCTTATCGCTGCTGTCATACTGCATGTCTGTTGGATATGCGGCTATATATACCTTGCAGCCGCTTACTCCTATGACGTTGTATTCCGGAAGAACATCATAGCTCTCATCATCCGCATCATAGGCAAGGATGGTCACAAGCTTTCCCCGCATCATAGGCAAGGATGGTCACAAGCTTTCCTCCGCGATTCGCTTCATAAAGAGCCGTATTATAGATAGTGATCGAATTCTTGCTGTTGACTTTAGCGTCCCAGCTTTTTCCATGAGTAAGAGTCATTGTGAAATGATCAGTACTCAGCGTCTTCACGCCATCCTTATCCTTCAGCTTCAGCCCAGAAGCGATGTCATAATCAGTGCTTGCCTCATTAGTCTCTTCCTGCTCTTCAGTAACGACTCCTGTTTCAACATCCGGCTCCGGCTGCACATCGACAGGCTTCATATTATGCTTTATCCCCCAGACGATTATCAGGAGGATAAGCATCACTCCGCCGAGCAGTACGGCTGTCTTTTTCAGTTTCTCCATCATAATTCTCACCTTCTCCCTGTCATTAACCGACGATCATGTTGAGTATCTCTTTGGTGAAAGTGATGATGATACCGCCTGCTACAGTCAGAAATCCATTCGCTCTCTGTGATGGGTCATGAGACTTGAGTGAAAGTCCTACCTGCATAATCCCGAGTCCGAGCAGAATGAGCCCAATGGCCCTGATCAGACTGAATATGAATTCCGACAGTTTATTGACCGTGCTGATCGGATCACCTGCGGCATAACACATGCACGCACCAAACACGAACGCCACCACCATAGCCGCATAAATTGCGAAGCCAAGCTTCATGGTGCTGTTCGCACCTTTAAGATCAATCAATTTGTTCTTTTTTTCCGTCATATGTTTTCTCCTTTTGTTCCGCTTCTTCCATTTGTTTTACTTCTTTCTCGACATCTTCTTCCGACAGAAGCACATAATCACCCTCAGGTATCTCGATCACATCTTTTATGCCGTTGGCAAATGCTATGTCATCCGGATCGAAGGTGAGGCTCAGCGTGAATGCTGCATCCTTTGGCTGACCGTGTATATATGGTTCCGCGCCTCCGTCTGCAGTCAAGCCAACTGCCGGGTGCTTCATGATGTCATATTTCAGATCCATGACTGGCCGCTCGCCTCTAATAAAAAGAAGCGCATATCTGTTATCCAGCATGCGCACCTCATCAGGAGTCATAAGCTCCCTTCCTGTATTCTGGTAATTAGTTGAGTAGTTGCCGTTTCTGCCGGTGCTCTTCCCGTAGGTATTGGTGTCTATCGTTTCCTTGCCAAGCAGCTCCGAGACATACTTGTGAGTTTCCTTTTCGTTACCGCCCAGGTAGACAAATTCATCGCAGTTGCCGACGATCGACTCCCACTGCTTCTCAAACAGTGCCTTGAGCTGGGCCAGGTTCTGCAGGATGATACTGACAGATACTCCTCTCGATCTCATTACCGAAAGGATCTTATCAAAGTCCGTCGGCAATGAAAATAGTGATAGGTAAGCCTCTGATGTCTCCATCTCGGGCTTTTCCCCCACTCCACACCGTACGTGATAGTTTCCCATCATACGGCGTTCCCCCGATAGCGTTATCCCTTTATGCTTGCGTGGTCTTGAATTGTATTGGTTCGAGCCCTCTGTGGGCTCTCAGAGTATTGATTTTATCCCTTGCATCCTTCTTGAATTTGTATCGCTTCAGGATTGCCTCTATTCTTCTCTCGCTATCTGTCATAACGAGATTGGCTATTCCCTTTTCCAAGATAATCAGATTTGCATAGGTATCATTTCTAACACCGTCTACGGGCTTGATGTGTATGCACCTCATATTATTGAGAGCAAGAGGGTTGTGCGTTACGGCACACTTGCCACGCTGTGCGATATACCGCGACAGCGCATTGTCCGCCATTTCAAGCGTTGGGTAGTTTTCCCTGTCCTCTACAAAGTGCTTCATAACCTCAAAGCTGACCATATTCGCCCAGTCAGATTCCTTCCGCAGGTACTTATTGACTTCCCTTCGTTTGTAGCGCGGATATTCATACTGCACGTATCCTATTGGCAGTATTACTCGCCCTTTTATCCACCGCAGTTGCTTGGATTTGCCGTACTTTGCTTTTAGTGGCTTGCTCTCAATCTCTCCCTCTCTTTCAATCGGCAGAGATTTATTGTTATGGTTCATGCCGTTCTGCTTGCCCTTTACTCTGTAGGCTATTTCCGCAAAGTCCGCGGATACCATTGTTGCCATGCAGTAGTATTCATGGACGCCCATTACAATCGAGTTGTATCTTGTGATGTTGGCGTCTATTTCATTTTGCTTCGCAGGGTCTTTGACATCCTTCCATGCAAGTTTGAGCTTCTGTGTGACTTTCTCCTTGCTCTTGTCCGCTATGTGGGAGCGAATTATCCATTTGTTGCCCTTTGGTACGACTTTGAATTTTATGCCCAGAAATGTCGTGTAGTTCTTGCGCAGATTCGTTATGCCCGACTTCTCCTCGCTTGTTTCAAGGTGTAGTTTCTCCTTTAAACACTTGGATGTTGCGAACATTACTTTCTTTGCAGTTTCGTAGTCTCTGCAGAATATTTTGAAGTCATCGGCATACCTTACGATATACATCTCCTTCAATTCTGTGCTTGACCGTAACTTGTTCCATTTCGGGCTCCTGTCGATTACTCTGAAGGTGCCGTCACTGTTGTACTTCGGAAATTCGAGTCCGCTGATTCCCTCTCTGACCTTAAACATTTCCCATTGCCCTGCTATCCACCAATCGAGTTCATTGAGGACTACATTCGCTAACAGCGGCGACAGTATGCCGCCCTGCGGGGTTCCTGTCTCGGGTTCAATGATTATGTCCTTGAACAGTATTTCCGCTTTCAGCATCTGCTTGATTATTACAATCAGCTTTCTGTCCTGTATTCCCAATCCCCACAGTTGATGGATTAGATTCTGCAGTTGCGCCATTTTATAGCATTGAGCAATGGCGTTTTGCGTAGACCTGTACGGTCTGAACCCATTGTTTCGCTCATGGAATTTAGCCTCACATACTGGTTCGAGTATCTGCAGTATGCACTGCTGAATCAGTCTGTCCCATATGCTCGGTATTCCGAGTGGTCGCATTTTGCCGTTATCCTTTGGGATCTCGGTTCGTCTTACCCGTCTTGGCTGATAGTATCTCAGCTTGTTTCTTACTTTTCTGATTACCTCGTCAACGGAGAGCCTGTGGATATGTTCTATAGTCTCTCCGTCCGTTCCTGGGGTCTTGCTTCCTCCGTTCTTGCAGATATTTCGGTATGCGAGCAAAATATTCTGTTCTGAGATAATGAGGGGCATTATCGCTCGGCGTTCCGCTCTGCTTTATTCACAATTCTTTTTGCCATAGTAATCATCTCCTTTGGCGGAGATAGATTTTTTCATTTGTCTCACCACGACAGCTATGAAAATCTCCTTAGTGATTACCACGCAAACATCAGTAATAACGACTATCGGCTTGAGGCTATCCCTCCACCGCTTGTTATCACGGCTTCATCGGTACTGTGCCTCTACTCTCACAGCCATAAATGCACTTA
Organism: uncultured Eubacteriales bacterium; assembly: GCA_902780815.1. Classification (GTDB taxonomy): domain Bacteria; phylum Bacillota; class Clostridia; order Peptostreptococcales; family Anaerovoracaceae; genus Crickella. The sequence continues at coordinate 881 of CACZGY010000165.1, read as the reverse complement.
TTGTAGGGAGAAGCTTCTCCCCTTTTCGATACAACTATGGTTCTTCGTCGCCGTTACAGTCGGCTCCCATATTGGCTGCTTTCCACGTTCCGCATGACTTAGTATCGTCTCCACTTAGGCAATCCCTTTAGCCCTGCAGGCATTATCCTCGAAATATCTTTCAGCATACCTGCGCCCTGTAAGCGCAGAAGGCATTTCATACTAACAACTTTTACTTTGCCTCGCCTGCACACCTCATGGTGTCCCTGCATTTCTACAGGTCATTCGTTTAGAGCCGTACCTTCGGGATTTTTGTCAGACCGCCGATTTGGTCATTCTATCCATATGGAGACACCACCCGCGCTGTCACGCACACCCCACACCTCTGC
>CACZGY010000165.1:0-499 GCA_902780815.1 uncultured Eubacteriales bacterium | reverse complement strand
CTATTCGGAGTATTAGCGAATCCCCTTCAAGGCGTTACCCTCTCATTTGAGATTTCAGTCATGCAGTTCTCTAAAACCACATTTTCAATATTCAATTGTTAACGCGACTTTAGGCTACGCTTTTGTCGGTTATTCCTACCGTTTTGGGCGTAGAACGTGTCGCACTATTGGCGAACTCGTCGAAAATGAACTGCACCGGTACCGGCAGACTGCCTCCGTACTTCTTGTCGGCAACCTCAAACAGCTGCTGGAACAGCTGCGTATAGAGGATACTTACAAGAAAGTTGAAGCTCGTGTCGTTGTCAGGGATGATCGCAAACAGCGCGGTCTTCTCTTCGCCGATCCGCCATAGGTCCAGCTCATCCGTGATCGTTAGTGACGCTATGCTGTCCAGATTAAACTTATCCAATCTGGAAGCAAGCGTGATCTGTATCGACTTCAGTGTTTTACCGGATCCCGAGTGATACGCATCATAGTATTTCAGTGCGATGTGATCCGG
>CACZGY010000164.1 GCA_902780815.1 uncultured Eubacteriales bacterium | reverse complement strand
AAACTGATCGATCCGCGCAAAGAATAATACAGGGAGGAAAGAGACATGATTACATTTGAATCTTACGAAAGAAGAGAAAAACAGATCCTTTCCAAGCTGGCTGAGTACGGTATCGGATCTATCGAAGAAGCAGAACAGATCACAAAGGATGCAGGTCTTGATGTTTATCACATGATCGAGAACATTCAGCCTATCTGCTTCGAAAACGCTAAGTGGGCTTACACAGTAGGCGCTGCCATCGCAATCAAGAAGGGCTGCCGCAAGGCTGCTGATGCAGCTGCTGCTATCGGCGAAGGCCTCCAGGCATTCTGCATCCCTGGTTCCGTAGCTGACCGCCGTAAGGTCGGTCTCGGACACGGCAACCTCGGAAAGATGCTCCTCGAAGAGGACACAGAGTGCTTCGCATTCCTCGCCGGTCACGAGTCGTTCGCTGCTGCTGAAGGAGCTATCGGTATCGCTTCCAAGGCTAACAAAGTACGTCAGAAACCTCTCAGAGTTATCCTGAATGGTCTTGGCAAGGACGCAGCTCAGATCATTTCCAGAATCAATGGATTTACATATGTTGAGACAGAGTATGACTACTTCACAGGCGAGCTCAAGGAAGTATTCAGAAAGTGCTACTCAAAGGATCCTGAAAGCCCAAGAGCAAAAGTAAACTGCTATGGCGCAAATGACGTACAGGAAGGCGTAGCTATTCTGTGGAAAGAGAACGTAGATGTTTCCATCACAGGTAACTCGACCAACCCTACAAGATTCCAGCATCCTGTAGCAGGAACATACAAGAAGGAGAGACTCGAAGCAGGCAAGAAGTACTTCTCAGTTGCTTCAGGCGGCGGCACAGGACGTACACTGCATCCGGACAACATGGCTGCAGGTCCTGCATCATACGGCATGACAGATACAATGGGACGTATGCACTCTGACGCTCAGTTTGCCGGATCCTCCTCGGTACCTGCACACGTAGAGATGATGGGTCTCATCGGAGCAGGAAACAACCCTATGGTTGGTATGACTGTATCCGTAGCAGTTTCGGTAGAGGAAGCAGCAACTGCAGGCAAGTTCTAAACTATTAGAAATACTGCTGTAAGCTCATGCTTATTTACCAGATGTGAACTAAGCGGCCGGCGGTTATTCCGCCGGCCGTATATTTCGAAAGAGAGTTTTTAAGTGGAGATAATAATAGCCAAACATTCCGGCTTCTGTTTCGGAGTTAACAGAGCAATAGATATGGCCTTCAGTGAAGCTGAAAAAAAAGACCGTCATGGCCGCCTGTTTACATGCGGTTACCTTATACACAACAAGGACGTTGTCAGGAAGCTCGAATCTATGGGTGTTACCATGATCGAATCACTTGATGAGGCAAATGAGGGCGATACCGTAATAGTCAGGTCTCACGGAGAACCACGGGAATTTTACGACAAAGCCGCTGAACGGGGAATACACCTTGTTGATACAACATGCGTATTTGTAAAGAAGATTCATGATATAGTTTCAAAGGCGCATGATGCCGGCGTTCCGGTAGTTGTGATTGGTGACAGGGAACATCAGGAGGTAAAAGCTACCAACGGATGGTGCGGTTACAGCGCATATCTTATTGGAAATGCGGCAGAGGCTGAAGCCAATGTAGGAAGTCTGAAAGGCTATGAACCGATAATAGTGTGCCAGACCACCATCAAAGAGGAACTTCTCAGAGAAGTGCTCAGAGTATTTGATGAAGCCGGGATAAAGTATGATATCCGCAATACAATATGCAACGCAACGCGTGAGAGACAGGAAAGCTGTGCTGAACTGGCATCTCAGGTCGATGCAATGGTAGTTATCGGAGACGAACACAGCTCCAATTCGAGAAAGCTTTATGAGATTGCGAAAAAAAACAATAAAAACAGCATATTTATAGAGAACTCGAAAAATTTACTGTTGAATAGGTTGACAAAATATACTAAAATTGGTTGCATAGCGGGCGCTTCGACGCCCGAGTAATTTACTGTTGAATAGGTTGACAAAATATACTAAAATTGGTTGCATAGCGGGCGCTTCGACGCCCGAGTGGATTATCAAGGAGGTTATTTCCCACATGAGCGAAAATGTCAACAAAAGTATGGAACAGAATCCAATGATGGATTTCATGGATGACATTGAGAAATCTTTACGTTTACCAAAGCCTGGCGATATTATTGACGGCAAAGTTGATCAAGTAATGAGCGACGCTGTTATCGTCAACATGGGCTGCAAGAAGGATGGTATCTTAAGGTCAGACGAGGTTGCAATGGAAGAGGGCCAGACTCTCGCAGACCTGTACAAGGTAGGGGACGAGATCAAGGCGAAGGTCATCAAGTCAGATGATGGCGAAGGCGGAATCATGCTTTCAACAAAGAGACTTGTGGCTGTAGAGAACTACGCAGAGCTTGAAGCAGCGATGGAAAACAGAGAGAATATCACGGTCACACTCACAAGAGCAGTGAACGGCGGTGTCATCGCAGCTTACAAGGAGATCACAGGCTTCATTCCTATGTCGCAGCTTTCCGACAGATACGTCGAAAACGCAGAAGAGTTCCTCGGTCAGACTTTCGATGTCAGAGTAATCAGAGTAGATACCAAGCGTAACAGAGCTGTATTCTCAAGAAAGGCCATATTGGTTGATGAGAAACGTAAAGCTGTAGCTGAGATCTGGGAGAACCTGAATGTCGGCGACATCGTCGAAGGTAAGGTTATGAGATTTACTGACTACGGCGCATTCGTAGATATAGGCGGAGTCGATGGACTTCTCCACATCTCTGAGATTTCCTGGGGCAAGCTTAAACACCCTGAAGAAGTTCTCAAGATCGGTGATATCATCAATGTTAAGATCCTCTCCCTTAACGAGGAAAAGGGCAAGATCAGCCTCGGACTCAAGCAGACTCAGCCTGAGCCATGGACTCTCGTAGGCGAGAAGTATCAGGTTGGTGATGTACTCGAGGGCAAGGTCGTACAGATCAAGGATTACGGCGCATTCGTTGAGCTCGAAGCAGGTCTCGACGGACTCGTACACATCTCTGAGATCGCTAACAAGAGAGTTGAGAACGTCTTTGACGAACTCAAGGTTGGCGAGACTGTCAATGTTAAGATCATGGAGATCGATCCTGACAAGAGAAGGATCAGCCTGAGCATTAAGGCTACTCTTCCTGCAGAAGAGCCTGCAGAAGCAGAAGCTCCTGCAGAGGAAGCTGAAGAAGCTAAGGAAGAAGAATAGTCAATATTCCACAATAGGAACTAAAAAACCGCATCCTTAGATTTAGGGTGCGGTTATTTACTGATTATGAAGAATGAAACTGATCTTTTGAAAAAGAACATAAAGATGGTAGCGCTCGATCTGGACGGAACCACGTTTGACAGCGCAGGCGATATTTCTGAGCGTACGGTATCGACTCTGGAAGAAGCTGCGTCAATCGGCACGCATATCGTTGTGTCTACAGGGCGTTCTTATGCATCGCTTCCTCAGCATATCAAAGACGTATCAGGGATCGAATATGCCATCACTTCAAATGGCGCTCATGTAAACCGACTTCACAGCGGGGAAGAGATATACAGTGATTATCTTGATCCTCAGGCTGTTGAAAGGGTTGCGGAACTTAAGGCCGAGACAGGAGCAGATATTGAAGTCTTCATCAAAGGCAAAGCGTATGTAGACGAGTCATATTACGAGGATGTCAGGGAGAACGGATGCGAGTTCAGGAATGCGGAGTATGTCCTGTGGAGCAGAAGGCCCGTACAGGATGTGACCGCTTTGATGCTGGAGCACAGGGACGAGATAGAAAACGTCAATTTTGTCTTCAGGACGCTTGAACTTCTGGAAGAAGCAAGACCAAAGGTATGCGCTATCGAGAATGCGAATGTTACATCATCATTCATGAGCAATCTTGAAGTCGGCGGTCCTAATACGAGCAAGAAGACAGCTCTGCTGTGGCTGCTTGATAAGCTGGATGTAAGTACGGAAGAACTCATGTGTTGCGGCGATGCACCTAACGATATGGCGATGCTTGAACTGGCCGGTATCGGGGTTGCGGTTGCGAATGCATGGGGCGGTCTGAAAGACAATGCAGATTACATTACAGCAAGCAATGATGACGATGGAGTCGCCCTGGCAATAGAGAAGTTCGTTCTGAAACGTTAGTATTGTACCAAAACAAAAAACCGTGAAAATGACCTGAAAAAGGTCATTTTTTGTTTGTATAAGTGCTTTCTTCGTTAGACAGTTTTCTGACCGGTTGCTAACATTATCGCACACAAAACAAAAGGAGGCTTTTGAAATGAGATACAGGAAGAATGTAGGCGATATAGGAGAAAATTTTGCAGCGGATCTGCTAACGAATTCCGGTTTCAAAGTGATAGAAAGAAACTACAGAACTAAGGCAGGGGAGATAGATATCATAGCGATAAAAGAAGGTGTCCTTCACTTCATTGAGGTGAAAACCAGAAACGGAGACCAGTACGGATATCCTTCCGAGGCCGTAACTGCTTCCAAACAGCTGCGTATCAAACGGGCAGCGGAGCAATATCTGCAGGGACGCAGGATGCAATGGAACAAAGTATCCTTTGACGTATATGAGATCATGACAGATCTTATAGAGAACTGCATGTGAGGTGGGAGATGTACAGCAGAACAAGATCATCGGTCTGCCTGGGCATGGAAGGAAGAGAAGTGTTTGTTGAGACGGATATTACAAGAGGCCTGCCGGGAATAGGCATGTCCGGGCTGGCTTCAACAATGGTCATGGAGTCGCGCGAAAGGATCAGGAACGCGATCATAAATTCGGGTTATGAATTCCCCAAAGGTCGTATTACTGTGAATCTGACACCGCCGGGATACTTGCGAGCGAAGGCTGTATAAGATCACGGATGCTAGATAAATGGGGCATTATAGGAGAGCTTGCACTTGATGGCAGAGTCCTTGGAGTAGAAGGAGCGCTGCCGATGATGCTTCATATGAACGATATAGGGCTAAAGGGAATAATAGTTCCGGAAGCCAACAGGGCTGAGGCGGCACTTGCAGGCGGCAACATTTATGCTGTTACATGCCTCAGAGAATGCGCAGCTCTGATATCCATGGATCCTGAGACGGCTGCAGAAAAAGCTTTATCTGAAGGCTTTGTATGCAAGGTGAGCCCTGATGATGCCGCAGGTATAATCGAGCCTGAAATAAGCGGTAAAGAAGGAATCGAGGATCCGGATTTTGCAGACCTAGCAGGTCAGGAAAACGCAAAAAGAGCTGTGATCATCGCGGCAGCGGGAAGGCACGGCCTGCTCATGGTCGGCAGTCCCGGATGCGGAAAGACCATGATCGCGGGCAGAATGGCCGGAATAATGCCCGCGATGACCGATCGCGAGCTGCTGGAAACGGCAATTGTGCGATCGGTCGCAGGCCGGGGTACTGACAGCATACGACTAAGATACAAGAGGCCTTTCCGTGCTCCTCACCATACTATTGGAAAAGCAGGCCTT
>CACZGY010000163.1 GCA_902780815.1 uncultured Eubacteriales bacterium | reverse complement strand
CTTTCGGCAAACCAGTTTGTCGCTTCGAAATAAATGTATTCAATGCCAAGGTCCATATAACCGATATGATCACTTGCGGGAATCGTAGCCGGCGACATTGCGGAATTGTTGGCCGGAGCAGGGTTTTCAGGAGTCCACGGATTGGTGTACAACGTATTGTCCCGGATATCCGGTCCTGTTCCGTGCTCGGCGAAATAGCCATCCAGATCCGCTGTTCGCATCACGTTAAACCCAAGATTCTGTGCGGTATCTGCGGCAAAACTATAGGCTTCTGTATCCTGTGGTGCTTCAAGCTGGTCAACGGCTATTTCCATGCCGCTATCACCGAATGAACCTCCGTAAATATTACAGTAATCGCCAAACGCCAAAGAGTCGAGGTTTATCATGTAGATAGTGCTGTCAATTTCTTCTTCAGTCATCTGATCCGCATTGTATCTACTGCCTATGCACCCGTCCTCTTCTCTGTCGAAAAAGATGTACTTGGTTGTGTAGTGAGGCCTGACACCCTGCAGCCCTACGGCATTGGCAAGCAGCAAAGCAATTCCCGAACCATTGTCGCCAACACCTTCACCATCATAGTGTGCACCAGCAATTATCTGCCTGGACGGGTCCTCGCCGGTCACAGTAAGGATAACATTGGTCCCGTCATCGTCAAGCATACTGTCCTTAAAGCTCTCCAGCGTGATCTGTTTCTCACTGTATCCGGCACTTTTCAATTCGCTTACGATCCATTCCCTGACCGCCTCGCGGGAATTGTTCCCTGTTCCAAGATGCTCCAGATATGCCATTGCGCGTTCTGTGAAATCATATTTCCCAATATTGTCAGGAGTGACATAAGACTCCAGATTATCAATCATTTTCGATGCGGCGTTAGGAGCAATCGCCTCAGCTCCGTTATTCTGTTCCGCGCAGCCTGTAATTAATACAAGCACCATTATAATAAAGGCTGTAATTGATCTCTTCTGTACTTTCATATTGATTTCTGTTCCTTTTTCCTTGCTCGCATACAACTATACCATGTCATATCTTTTATCCAGTCTTATTGGTTGATCTTTCCTGACCGCGCTCGGACATATCATTATGCTTATTGATTCCCGTATCGTTATTCGCAACCATCTACTGTGCGGTGGCAAGTGATGACAGCCTGATATTGTCCACCGTAATTGAAAAGGCATCTATTTTGCTAAGATATTCCAAAACTGCTTTCTTGCTTCCGCCTATACAGTACTTATCAGTCATAAGCACATCGATTTTTTCCGCATTTTCAAGAGCATCATTGATCCACTCTTCGCCTGTTCCGCTCATGTTGTCAATTATAAACTGCATTCCTTCCAGCATAGCTTTGTTATCGCTGATCAGCCTCAGATTCTTCATATAATGATCTTTCAGCACATCCTCCGTGATCTCATCTATATATTCTCCGTTTTCGTCGAATCCTCTGACAGCCTCTACAGATATTCCGCCTGTAAATATCGGTGCGCCTGATCTGCCTGTGTCCTTATCGGGCATTACTTCTGCCCAATACAGCTCAAAATCCTCAGCCTCCATATCTATCAATTCCATGATAGGCTTCGCTTTTTGATCCATCACGGATAGACATATATAGCATGAGTCGGGAAGCTCATTCAGATCCCTTATTGTATCTGTCATCGTTTCTCTGCTATTAGCGATCCATGAATCCTCCTCGGCCTGCGTGTCGAACGTATGTATGAGGTCTGTGAAACGATACCAGTTATCGGAATACCCGTCCGGGTCGCTCTTGATCTCCATGAATCCTTTATCCATTTCAAGCTGCATGTTCTCGACACCATAGCGCGATTTATGCCCGTCTTTTATCATATTAAGTTTGATCTCGTACTTTGAGAAGCCCTTCTTCTCGACAGTCGGCGCCATAGCAACTCTTACATAAGGAAAATTGAGTTCGTAATAAGCTCCGAGAACAGCGCCTAGCTTCAGTTCTTTCCTCTCTCTATCGGAAATATCTATTTCGTTTGGATCATATCCGGCAATATTCATAACTGATGTGTCATCAGCCTTGCATTCAAGAGGATTGGTATATAAAGCATTCATTACAGGACTGATGCAGGCAAATACAAGTGCCATCACCAGAAGCACTGCCGCAACGACCTTGCCTGCAGCTATCATAATGCGTCTGTCAATGGCCTTCTCGAGCTTTCTGGCTGCTTCTTTATCATATCCCTTAGAGGCTTCAGCCTTCATTTCATTTAATGTTTCGTCTATGTTTATCATCTCCGCTCCTCCCGATCATCACCTGCGGCCATCTTTTTAAGTTCTTTAACTGCTCTTGATCTTATTTGTCTCACATTACTTCTGCTTATCCCGAGCGCAGCCGCAATCTCCTCATCACCGTCTTCAATATATACATATCTGATCATGACCTCGCGTTGCCTTATAGGCAGCCTGGCTATCATGGCAGCAAGTTTCGCCCTTTCCTCATCTTCTATAAACTCCTGCAGAAGATCTGTTCCAGAGCCTATATCAATATCTGATATGGATATGTCCGCAACGAGTCGATTGCGTCTGCAATGATCATAAAATTCATTTCTCATAACAGTGCAGCACCAGGCAAGAAAACTCCCATTCTGCTTGTATGACAACATTGCCTTTAAAAACGCGTCGTGTACAATATCTTCTGCCAAGCTCCGATCATGAGTATATGAGCACGCTATAACCATAAGGCGGTCATAATATTCAATATACTTTTGTTCGATGAAATGATTCACTTCTGTCAGTATGTTCTCCTGTAGTATTCATCCTACATATATATAACGTTAACACAATCATTTTGTGACATGCTTTAGTTTTATTTCTTTAATGGAATCACTATTTCACAGGAGGAATCGATGATTTCATTTCTTGTTTCAGTTGTTAAGGATTTTGCAGAACTCGTATCCGATAAATATAAGGCGATGATGATGAAACTTTCGCTTCAGATAACCGGCAGCAGAGAGGACGCTGAGGAGGCCGTTCAGGATGCTCTGCTTTCCGTTCACAGAAACCAGCGAAAGATAACGGATATC
>CACZGY010000162.1 GCA_902780815.1 uncultured Eubacteriales bacterium | reverse complement strand
ATCAGGTTCATGAAAGAAGCCGGCGTCGGATATGGTTCGGTAAATCACCCGGTAGACAGAGACCCTGTGTGCGGATATACGGGAGTTATCGATGATGTCTGCCCAAGATGCGGAAGACGCGAGGGCGAACCTGTTACGATTGAAAGACTGAACGAGCTCCGCATGAGATTCCCGAGCGTGCCGGTACCATGCGACTGCAACCATTAATCCGGAAAAACAATTATCCACAGGGTTATCCACAGACTTATCCACAAGATACTGTGGTATATCGCAAAATAAACAACAATATACATTAATATTGCTTTACAAATCCCTATACAGGGAATAGAATAATTGCGCACGAAATAAGTAATAATACGGAGGTGCCGGTATGAATAATAAAGTCGTAAAGAATGTAAACGGTCAGGTCGGCGAAGGCGTTGGCTTCGAGAGAATCAGAAGAATCACAGGATATCTCGTCGGAACACTCGACAGATTCAACAACGGCAAGAGAGCTGAGGTACAGGACAGAGTTAAGCACGGACTGTCCCACAACTAATTGACCATCTGAATGCAAATGGCCGCCTGAACCGGAAAGCGGTGGGCGGCTATTTTTGTGAAAGAAGAGGTATTGCAATGGTTGAGATGGACAAAAGCAAGGACACAAGCAAAGTAATAAGAATGTGCGGCATCGAACCGGAGTCGATAGTCGACGGACCGGGCTTCAGGTACGTGCTTTTCGTACAGGGCTGCCCTCATCACTGCCATGGATGTCACAATCCGGAGACATGGGCTTTTAATGCCGGATACGACATGACAGTCAATGAGATCTTTGCGGAGATATGTGCCAGGCCGTGGCTCCGTGGTGTGACTTTCTCAGGCGGAGAACCTTTTGAACAGGCCCCGGCACTTCTTGAGCTTGCAAAAAACATAAAAGGCGCGGGGCTTACGCTTATGAGCTACACTGGCTACACGCTTGAAGAGCTTGAAGCAAGGCATGATAAAGCGACCGATGACCTCCTGGAAATGCTCGATATCCTGGTAGATGGCAGATACGACGAGACACTGCGCAATCTGACACTCGTGTACTGCGGATCCGAGAACCAGCGTGTCATAGACATGAAAAAGACAAGAAGAGCAAGACGGGAGGGAGACCACGGAATGGTGATCCCTTACAAGTCAGGATATGATTTCGAGATAAAGATATAGGCGCGGAGGCACCGGAATATGAAACTCGAGCTTGTAGCGACGGCGACCTTCGGTCTCGAGGCCGTAGTGAGGCGGGAGATCGAAGCGCTGGGTTATAAAGTAATAAAGACAGAAGACGGCCGGGTCACGTATATGGGAGATGAGCGCGCGATCGTACGATCAAACCTGTGGCTCAGAACAGCAGACAGGGTGTATGTGCGCATGGGCGAATTCAGAGCGACTGAATTCGAAGATCTCTTTCAGCAGACGAAGGCTCTGGAATGGGAAAGCATGATCCCTCTCGAGGGAGCGTTTCCCGTTGTGGGAGGATCGGTCAAATCAGTCCTCCACAGCGTGCCGGCATGTCAGAAGATAATAAAAAAGGCAGTCTCAGTGAGGCTGTCCGAGTTTTATTGCAGAGAGATGATGCCGGAGACCGGCGGCGAATACCGGATAAGGTTCATCGCCCATAAAGATCAGTTTCTGATGCTGCTGGACACCAGCGGCGCCGGTCTGCACAAGAGGGGATACAGGGTGCGCGATGTAGCGGCTCCTATGAAGGAGACGCTGGCCGCAGCACTCGTGCAGCTCAGCTTTTATAAAAAGGACCGCGTGCTGGTAGACCCGTGCTGCGGCTCGGGCACCATACCGATAGAGGCTGCCCTCATCGCGCGCAATATAGCGCCGGGCCTTGGGCGGTCATTTGCCTCGGAAAACTGGGATATTACTCCTGCCGGCCTCTGGAAGGAAGAGCGCAGGATGGCCTATGAGGCTGCAGATACCGGTGCGGACGGGCCGCTTCGCATCACAGCCATGGACATCGATCCAAGAGCTATCCGCGCGGCGAAGGAAAACGCAGATGAGGCCGGCGAATCCGAAGACATCGATATCGTCAGGATGGATATGGCCGCATGGGAGCCCGGCGCAGGGATCCCTAAAGGCGCATCAAAAGACGATCACGTCGTCGTTATATCCAATCTTCCGTATGGCAAACGCATCGGAAGCGATGATTCCATAAAGGCCATATATGCGCATATCCGTAAAATAATGGAGGAGTGCCCGAACTGGTCATTCTTCCTCATCACATCCGACAAGTCTTTGGAAAAAGAACTCGGACGTAAGGCGGACAGGCGCAGAAAGTTGTATAATGGAACAATAGAAACGCAGTTTTATCAGTATCACGGAGCCAGACCCGTAAAACATGAGGTGAATCATGACTAAAAAAGAATTTTACTATCCTTCGACAGACGGCAAGACTCAGATCCATGCGATCAGATGGGAGCCGGAAGGTGAACCAAAAGCGATACTGCAGATAATCCACGGCATGGTCGAGTTCATCGACAGGTATGATGGATTTGCATCATATCTGGCTGATCACGGCTATCTGGTCACGGGAGAAGACCATCTCGGACACGGCGCCTCCGTGCAGTCAGATGAATACCATGGGTTCTTCGGAAAGGAAGGAAACGCATGGGTCATCGCAGACATCCATCACCTCAGAGAGATGATGCAGAAAGAATTCCCTGAAGCACCTTATCTGATGATGGGTCACAGCATGGGATCCTTCCTGATCAGACAGTATATTACTGAGAACGGTGCTGACTACGCAAAGGGACTCAAAGGAGTCATCATCATGGGTACAGGCTGGCAGCCGGGTGCTGTCCTTGCAGCCGGCAAGGTGGTCGCTAAGATGCTCGGCATCAATAAAGTCGGCAAGGCTGCAGGCTTGATAGACAAGATGTCGTTCGGCTCATACCTGAAGAAGATAGATAAACCGCGCACGATTTCCGACTGGCTGAAGATCGTCGACTGGTACAGAAAACAGCCATGGTGCACTTTCCACTTCTCGCCGAACGCTTATTACCATATGTTCAGCGGAATGCAGAAGGCTCACGACATTGAACGCATGAAGAAGCTTCCTGAAGGACTCCCTATCCTGATCACATCGGGTGCGGAAGACCCTGTAGGAGCCTGGGGCGAAGGTGTGCGCAAAACGTTCATGGTCTACAGTGACAACACGAAGTGTGACGTCTCCATTAAAATGTATGACGATGACAGACACGAGATACTCAACGAGACCGACAAAGATCAGGTTTACGCGGATATGCTTGAGTTCCTGGACGGATGCCCCCTCATATTGCGAATAATCACCGCTGCCGTTCTGGCCATATTATTTGGCAACGGCAGTGTTGTCGCGTTTAACCGCATAAAACCCCGCTGGTTCGAGGACTATGATGAGGACCAGTCAGGAGCTGTACCCGGAGAACCGCGAAGGGTGCTCCCCCCAAAGCTTTTAGAAGCTGACAATGCCGGCAGGCAGAGGCTTTCGAGCAGCCCCTGGAAATACGCTTTTACGGGATATTTTGCGATAACAGGCGTTTATCTTGCGATAAGGGGCGGGAGCCTCACATACGAGATTTCAGTGCTTTGTGTGCTGTTTATCGTGCTTGAGATGGCGATAGCGGATCAGATGTACAGGGTGGTGCCGGACGAGTTCAGCATCATGCTGGCGATCTCCGCAGCGGCTTTTGTCGAGTACCATGAAAACTGGTGGGAGCCGGCAGCCGGAGCAGCCCTTGGGCTGGGAATTTCACTGACGATCCTGCTGCTGGGCATGCTTCTTTTCAAAACAGGAAGCATAGGCGGAGCAGATATAAAGTTTTTTACCTGCATGGGTCTTGTGACCGGAAGAACCGGCATCGTTATCATTTACATATTGACTACGCTGCTCTTTGCGGTCCACTCGGCAGTGATCATAGCTGCAGGAAAGGGCAGCATAAAGGACAGGAATCCAATGCTGCCTTCAGCCTGCGCTGCAGTGACGATATACTTTCTGTTCCTGTTCAATACCGGAGATATTATTCTCATGAACCTTCTGTAGATGAGCAAAAACGTTTTGATAAAAATCGAATACGACGGCACGGACTTCAGCGGCTGGCAGATACAGCCTGATGTCCGTACTGTGCAGGGTGAGATAGAGCATGTGCTGAAGTATATTGCCGGCGAAGATGTGCACATCCACGGTACCAGCCGTACAGATGCGGGAGTACACGCGCTTGGTCAGTGCGCTACCTTTGAGTGGAACTCAAACATGCCTGTTGAAAAGCTGCCCGAGGTAATGAACCGCAGGTTCGGAGCGGGGGGTGAAGGCAGGAGCGGCGCTCCGGGAGACATACGCATAATATCCGCCGAAGTGATGCCGGATGATTTCCACGCCAGGTATTCCTGCAAGGGTAAAACCTACAGATATGTGATAGACAAGACCGGCGATATCTTCGTCAGGAACCGCGCCTTTCAGTACCCGGGAGCTTCAGAACTGAACACGGATGCGATGCGGGAGGCAGCGGCATATATTGTCGGCACACACGATTTTAAATGCTTTGAGACCGCAGGGGGCACTCCGCGCGAAACTACAGTCAGAACAGTCAGCAGTCTGGAGATCACGGAAGATGATAAGTCCATTGTGATCGAGATAAGCGGTGACGGCTTCCTGTATAATATGGTGAGGATAATCACCGGAACGCTTGTGGAGGCGGGAGCCGGAAAGAGGACCCCTGAAAGCGTCCGCGATGCCATAGAGAGCCGCAGCCGCTCTGAAGCCGGATTCACGGCTCCGCCGCAGGGGCTCTACCTGAAAGAGATATATTTCGAATAGACCGACAGGAGATAAATTGTACAAAGTCAGAATAGACAAATTTGAAGGACCGTTCGACCTGCTCATATACCTCCTCGAAAACGCGAGGATGGATATATATGATATTAAGGTCGCCGAGATAACGGAGCAGTATATCGGCTATCTCAAGGAGATGGAAGAACTCAATGTTGAAGTCGATACCGAGTTTATAGTGCTTGCGGCCGTGCTGATACGGCTCAAATCGCGCATGCTGCTGCCGAGGATCAACGAAGCGGGCGAGATCGAGATAATAGAAGATCCTAGAATAGAACTCCGGGGAAGGCTGCTCGAATACATGCGTATCAAGAAGGCTGCTGAGCTGCTGATGGCTGCCGAGGAGTTCAATCTGGCGGTTCACGAGAAGCCGGCTGAAGACATGTCCGTATACCTCGAGAATCCTGATGAGATACTGCAGGTGAGCGACGAGCAGATGGTGAATGCTTTCATACAGTTCCTGACCCGCAAGAGAAAGGTCGAGGAAGTGACAAGGCGCTACAGCAGGGTGCGCCGCCGCAAAGAGACCATTGAATCGCGCATAAGCGAGATGACGGAGATCCTTGAAAGAAAGTTCAGGGAAGGAAACGGCAAGGTGCTCTTCAATGAGCTGCTGCCTGAGAAGCCGGACAGGTATGACATAACGCTCAGTTTCATGTCTCTGCTTTCGATGATAAAGAATCAGGGTTATGACGCTGAGCAGACCGAGAACTTCGGAGATATAAAAGTTATCAAGAGGGAGACTGCAGATGTACAGCAATAAAACGATGAAATCCGCGCTCGAGACCATGATGTTCATGTGGGGAGAACCGCTCGAGGTAAAAGACGCGGCAGAAGTGCTTGAAGCTGATAAAAACAGCATAAGAGAGCTTTTCCGTGAGCTTCAGGCAGAATACGAGCAGGAAGGCAGAGGCATCAGGATACGTGAAGTCGATGATGCATTCGGCTTTATAACTCTGGCTGAAAACGATATGTTCCTCAAGAAGCTCTGCACTCCGGTAAGGATCAGGAGACTGTCTCAGGCAGCGCTCGAAGTGCTTGCCATAATCGCTTACCGCCAGCCGGTAACGAGGTCGGAGATCGACTCCATAAGAGGAATCAAGAGCGAGAGAGTCATCGACGGACTCATCGACAAGGGACTGGTAGAGATTTCGGGCAGGTCGGAAGGCGTCGGCAGACCGCTGCTCTACAAAACGACAAAGGAATTTCTGAAGAAATTCGGATTCTCATCTCTGAAAGATCTTCC
>CACZGY010000161.1 GCA_902780815.1 uncultured Eubacteriales bacterium | reverse complement strand
GGGAACCGCGATAAATACCGCTTGGCTCTTTATTACTGTATCTGATGGAAAGGTCGGTGCCTTCTATTGCCTCATAATCGGAGACAAGGTATGCATGCTGGCCCATGTCATATAGATTTACAGTAAAAAACAGACCTATTGCTGAGAATACGGTCACTATTACAAGCAATGCATTCATTGTGAACTTTGTATTGTTCAAAACCGCCTCCCTGAACTCATATGCTTCCGATTAATTGTACAACAAACAGCAAGTTCCATAGTATGTTTCCGCATATTTGGCTGTTATTTGGCAATTTGTGCGGATTTTTGCGCTTGATTTTATTGCCAATTGGTTGCATAATTTGGATATCAGATGAAGGGCGGTGAACAGTTATGATGAGCATAAGACAATTAAAAGATCGTAAGGAAGAACTGGGTTACACTAACGAGATGATCGCAGAGAAGAGCGGGGTGCCGTTGAGCACGGTGCAGAAGGTCTTCTGCGGTGCAACCAAACACCCACGATATGATACTCTTCTTGCACTGACAAAGGCTCTTTCGGAATACAGCTATGATTTAGCGACTTATGTCGTGCAGGAAGAGGCGGCAGAATATTCGGTCGAATATGAAAGGCAGTTTCAAGCGGATACCAACTCCCGCTGGCCAAGGCAGGGACATTACACGGTACAGGATATCCGTGCTCTGCCAGATGAGATCAGGGTCGAACTGATAGACGGAGTGATCTATGACATGACAGCCCCAAAATTAAAACATCAGAGGATACTGCTTCAACTGGCTATGGAATTCGACAGATGCACAAAGGAATGTGCTTCGGATTGCATCGTTACTGTTGCTCCGCGCGATGTCAGGCTTTTTGATGACGACAGGCACATGGAGCAGCCGGACATTCTCATCACTTGCGACAGATCCAAAGATCTTGAGGATTACTATGATGGTGCTCCGGAACTGACAGTGGAAATACTGTCTCCGTCGACCAGAAGGAAAGATTTCATAGTCAAGACACGTTACTATGAAACGGCGGGAGTAAGAGAATACTGGATAGTAGATCCTGCAAAGGAAAAGGTTCTTGTTTTCTTCTTCGAAGAAGATAAGCTTCCGGTCACTTACAGCTTTGACGACGAGATTCCTGTACGTATATCCGGTGGAAAATGCACGATCGATTTTAAAAAAATTACCGATGCGCTTTAGGCGCCGTGGTCAGTCAGAACATCAGCTAATAGCAGACTACATAAAAGGGAGCAGGCCTGTGCCTGCTCCCCTGTGTTATCTCCCGGATTATCCGAGTGTGATCTTCATGTATTTCTTCTTGCCCTTCTGGAGGATGAGCTCGCCGTCCTTGAAGTCAGCTTCTGTGACTGAGTATCTCTTGTCAGTGACCTGCTGGCCGTTGATCCTTGCGCCGCCGCCCTGGATGGTTCTGTAAGCCTCGGATGTCGATGGCTCGAGTCCTGCTTCCTTCAGGAGAGCAGCAAGTCCCATTCCGTCGCCTGCAAAGAGGGACGCCTCGAATGACTTTGTAGGCATGTTGTCGGAAACTCCGCCGCCTGCGAATACAGCACGGCTTGCCTCGAGAGCCTTCTGAGCCTTTTCTTCACCGTGTACCAGCTTGGTAACTTCGTATGCGAGGACTTCCTTAGCCTTGTTGATCTCAGCACCTTCGAGAGCTGAGAGTCTGTTGACCTCTTCCATAGGAAGGAAGGTCAGCATGCGGAGGCATGTGTTGACGTCTGCATCGTCAACATTTCTCCAGTACTGGAAGAAGTCGTAAACCGGAGTCTTTCTCTCGTCAAGCCAGAGAGCTCCACCTACAGTCTTGCCCATCTTCTGTCCGTCACTCTTGAGGAGCAGCGATACAGTCAGTCCGAACACTTCATCGCCGCACAGCTTTCTTGTGAGGTCAACGCCGCCGATGATGTTTGACCACTGGTCGTTTCCGCCAAGCTGAGCCATCAGGCCGAAGTCTCTGTGCATCACGTAGAAGTCATAGCTCTGAAGGAGCATGTATGAAAACTCGAAGAATGTGAGTCCTGTATCCCTCTCCATACGGGTCTTGAAGCAATCCGCGCGGAGCATGGTGTTTACGTTGAACTGCGAACCGATGTATCTCGCAAACTCGGTGAACTTGCAAGGTCTGATCCACTCTGCATTGTTTACGCTGACGGCCTTGCCCGGAATAGGCTCCCTGTTCTGATGTCCCGGATGGTATACACCCTCATTGCCCTCGTACTTCCACTCGTCGTCAAAGTCGATGTACTTGTCGAAGAGCTTCTTGAACTGTCTGCAGTTCTCATCGATCGTATCGATGGTCATTACCTGACGCATGTCAGCCTTGCCTGACGGATCGCCGATCTCGCCTGTACCGCCGCCCAGCAGGAATACCGGAGTATGGCCGTACTTCTGCATGTACATCATGGTGATCATCGGAATGAAGTGTCCGATGTGCAGGCAGTCTGCTGTCGGGTCGAATCCGATGTAGAATTTGATTTTCTCATTTCCGAGCAGCTCTCTGAACTTCTCCGGATTCGTGCACTGCGCAACAAGTCCTCTTTCTACGAGAACATCGTATACGTTGGTGTGCTTGCTTACATTATCAGGGATAAGTGAACTCATCTTATTTCTCCTTATGTAGATATCTTTCTTAATTATTTCTGCGCAGTAATGCTGCGCAGACGTAAAAAATATACCACTCCCGTCTTTTTCTGTCAAACCAGTAAAAAACCAGTTCTCCGAAAACAGCGCTGGCGATCGGCAGTCCCATGAACCCCGCATTGCATCCTGTCATGGCGGACGCCAGAACATTTCTGTCCTGCTGGTCTTTCAACGGGAATATCCTGTCCGATACAAAAGTCGTTGCGACCGCCGTCACAATAAGTACCGCTGATAAAGTGCTTCACGGATTCTTCCGGAAGCACTTTAAGCTTGTTAGCGATAAGTCCAACGCCGATATAAATGAAAACTACCAGCACTTTGCTGAAAATAAGAAGCATAGTTTATAGTCCAATATCTCCCTGATCTTTTTATCTGGTGAAATACGGTGCGTATTTTGCCGCGAGTTTGACTGACTCGATCATGCTGAC
>CACZGY010000160.1 GCA_902780815.1 uncultured Eubacteriales bacterium | reverse complement strand
TCGGCATCGGCGTCGACAGACTCGTGATGCTGCTCACCGACAGCGCAACCATCAGAGACGTCCAGCTCTTCCCGACAATGAAGCCGGAAGGCAAGGGCGCAGGCGCTAAGAAGGAAAAGATCGAGATCGATTTCAGCAAGGTAAAGGTAGAGCCGCTGTTCGAAGAGGAAGTGGATTTCGAGACATTCAGCAAGAGCGACTTCAGAGCAGTAAAGATCAAGAGCTGCGAGGAAGTCAAGAAGAGCGACAAGCTGCTGAAGTTCGTCCTGAACGACGGATCCGGCGAGGACAGAGTCATCCTCAGCGGCATCAAGAAGTATTACGAACCATCTGAACTCGTCGGAAAGACAGCAATCGCGATCGTGAACCTGCCGCCGAGAAAGATGATGGGCGAGTATTCCAATGGAATGCTGATCAGCGCGGTCAACGAGTACGACGGAGAGGAAATGCTCAACCTCCTGCTCGTAGACGACAGGATCCCGGCAGGAGCCAAGCTGTACTGATAATGCACTTTTTACAGTACTTTGTTGACGCACTTGCCAGATTTGTGCTAAATTGGTTAACAATTAAATACCGATCAAACCTATGATGGAGAGTGAGTAGGGTGCGAGGGTCACATATGAGCGAGCAGCCGATGGTGAGAGGGCTGCATGCAGATGCGTATCTGAATGGACTCCAGAGGGCGACAGGAAATATGCCGCAGGGCATAGAGTATGGGAGACGGAGAGAAAACTTCGTTAACAAATGATGCATATGTTGGTATGCAGTGAGTGGGCAGGGGCGACTCTGCCAAGCCGGGTGGCACCGCAGGAGATACTATGCTCCTGTCCCAGCATGATTTTGTCTGGGACGGGAGCTTTTTGTATAGCTCCTATCTCAGAGGACCATTGGTACTGGAGAAAGGAGAATCAAACCATGGAAAACTACCGCATCTATCTGACAGAAGAGGAGATCCCTACACATTTCTACAATCTTCGCGCTGACATGAAGACAAAACCGGCGCCGCTTCTGAATCCGGGGACGCACCAGCCTATGACGAAAGAGGAGCTCACACCGGTGTTCTGTGAGGAGCTTGTCGATCAGGAACTCGATAACGACACCCGCTTTTTCGAGATCCCGGAAGAGGTAAGGGAGTATTATAGGATGTTCCGCCCGTCGCCTCTGGTGAGAGCCTTTAATCTTGAGAAAAATCTGGGCACGCCTGCAAAGATCTACTTTAAATTCGAGGGCAACAATACCTCAGGCAGTCATAAGCTGAATTCGGCAGCAGCCCAGGCATATTACGCAAAGAAGCAGGGGCTCAAGGGAGTGACTACAGAGACGGGAGCTGGTCAGTGGGGAACTGCGATGTCGATGGCCTGCTCACATTTCGGGCTTGAATGCGATGTATACATGGTGAAGGTGTCTTATGAACAGAAACCGTTCAGGAGAGAGGTCATGAGGACCTATGGCGCGCGAGTCACGTCATCACCTTCTGAAACTACATCTGTAGGCCGGATGCTGCTCGAAAAGTATCCGGGAACCACAGGCAGCCTCGGCTGCGCGATTTCGGAAGCGGTTGAAGCTGCAGTTAGCAGAGAAGGCTACAGATATGTGCTGGGAAGCGTGCTGAATCAGGTCCTGCTGCATCAGAGCGTGATAGGCCTTGAGTCTAAAGCGGCATTTGAAAAGATAGGCGAAAAGCCTGATATTATCATAGGCTGCACCGGAGGCGGATCGAACCTAGGCGGACTGATTGCTCCGTTCATGGGTGAAAAACTGAGAGGAGAAGCAGATTATAGATTTATCGGAGTCGAACCTACATCATGTCCAAGTTTCACAAGGGGTGTGTTTGCATATGACTTCTGTGATACCGGCAAGGTCTGTCCTCTGGCAAAGATGTATACCATCGGAAGCGGGTACATACCTGCGCCTAACCATGCAGGCGGACTCAGATTCCACGGTATGAGCCCTATACTTTCGCAGCTTTATGACGATGGTGAAATGGAAGTCGTTGCGTACAGGCAGAACGAAGTGTTCAAAGCTGCAGAGATCTTTGCCAACGCAGAGGGGATACTTCCTGCGCCTGAGTCAAGTCATGCCATACGTGCAGCGATCGATGAAGCATTAAGGTGCAAAGAGGCCGGCGAGGAAAAGGTGATCCTGTTCGGCCTCAGCGGTACGGGATACTTTGACCTGAAGGCGTTCGAGCAGTACAATAACGGCACTATGCAGGATTATGTACCGTCCGATGAGGAGCTTCAGGCGGCAATCGCAACCATACCTGCAGTATGAAAATATAGGATAAGGAAAGAACAGACTCAATGAAATGATAAATGGCGTGGCTTGCAGGCAACTGCAGGCTGCGTCTTTTTCTTTACATTTCAGGCCTGAGGTGTTATATTTCGCATTGATGGACGGTATCCGTTTCGGAACAATACCATCATATAGACGAAGGTAATTCAGACGAAGCTGCATCTGTGAGGCGTGTATCCGCTTGTGAACGCGACCCGGTGGCATAAAAAAGCTTTTCTGTTGTTGTCCTTTTATTATATGAAATGTCCATCCGCAAGCCCGTGGCTGTGCGGTTTTTATTTTATCGGCGGCGGAGTTGCCGTTTCGAAAGGAGTACGTCAATGACAAGAGAAGAAAAGAATGCTCAGATCAGAAGAGAGGCGCGCGCGACCGCGATCCTTTTCTGCGTCTGTTTCCTGTGGCATGTCGGATGCGCATATCTGCTTTCCGGCACAGGAGTCACGGTATGGGGGCTGCCGCTGTGGTGGATCCTGAGTACACCGGGGGTATTCGTAATAGCAGTGATCGGTGTTGTGATACTGCTGAAAAAGGTGTTCGTGAACTTCAGCCTCGATGATGAGTCTGAAGATACCAAAGAGGAGGTGCAGGCATGAGCGGAAGACAGATAGCCATACTTGCGATCCTCGTCGGATACATGATGATAAACGCTTTCGCCGGCGTGTGGATCAGCCGCGCTTCGGCAAGGAAAAACGCGGGCAACGGCTTCATCCAGAACTACTTTGTAGGCGGACGCACCATGGGAGGCGTGGTCCTCGCAATGACACTTATCGCAACTTACACGAGTGCAAGCTCGTTCCTGGGAGGCCCGGGTCTTGCTGCGAGCTGGGGCCTGACACAGTCATGGGT
>CACZGY010000159.1 GCA_902780815.1 uncultured Eubacteriales bacterium | reverse complement strand
GTCGAAGTCGCAAGAGCTATAAGCTCGTCGTCGATTTCGTCTCTTGTTGTTGCTTCAGGAACAGTCCCTCCGCAGTACTTCTTGATCATGCTGACCGTTCTTGAAAGCAGGTTGCCCAGATCATTTGCCAGGTCGAAGTTCATTCTCTTCAGCATAACCTCATTAGTGAAGATGCCGTCCTGTCCGAATGTGTACTCACGGAGCAGAAAATACTTAAGGGCATCAATGCCGTAGCGGTCTATCAGTACTACAGGATCGATGACGTCCTGTCCCTTTGCTGCCTTTGACTTCGACACCTTTTCTCCGCCGAGCAGAAGCCATCCGTGTCCTCTTACCTGCTTAGGAATAGGCAGGCCCGCACTCATGAGCATTGCCGGCCATATGAGTGAATGGAATCTTACGATTTCTTTGCCTACCAGATGGCAGTCGCAAGGCCAGTACTTGTTGAACTTCTCGCAGTCATCCGGTCCGCCTAAAGCTGTGACGTAGTTCGAAAGAGCGTCTACCCAGACATACATGACGTGCTTTGGATCGTTAGGCACCGGAATGCCCCAATCGAACGATGAACGGGACACACAGAGGTCTTCCATGCCCTGCTCCACAAAGGCTACCATTTCGTTACGTCTTGTCTCAGGCACCAGAAAATCAGGATTCTCTCTGAATTCCCTGAGAAGTCTGTCGGCATATTTTGACATTCTGAAGAAATAAGCCGGTTCGCTTGCCTTTGTGACCGGTCTGCCGCAGTCAGGGCAGCAGCCGTTAACTAGCTGCGACTCAGTCCAGAATGCTTCGCATTCCTTGCAGTAAAGGCCTTCGTATGCGCCAAGGTAGATGTCGCCCTTGTCGTACATTCTCTGCCATATCTTCTGCACTCTCTCCATATGTCTCGGTTCTGTAGTCCTGATGAAGTCGTCATATGAGATCTCCATGGTCGCCCACAGATCCTTGATGCCTGCAACGATCTCATCGACGTATTCCTGCGGAGTAACGCCCTTTTCGATCGCCTTGGTCTGTATCTTCTGTCCGTGCTCATCGGTACCCGTCAGGAACATGACGTCGTAACCCTGCAGCCTTTTGAAACGTGCCATTGCGTCTGCCATTACTGTGCAGTATGTATGTCCGATATGCAGATTTGAGCTCGGATAGTAGATCGGTGTTGAAATGTAATAAGTTCCTTTGTTCTCCATTGTTGTCCTTTCGTGCTCAGATGAGAGCTTTTCAGTACTTTCCGTATTCCTTCTCGTCTATGCTCCAGTCGCCGCTTCCTGATTCACCTTCAGAAACGAATGAGTCCACAAGCTTTGATGTAGCCACTGCAAGCGCCCATATTGCCGCGCTGATGACAATGGCTCCGAATACGGATATCTCAATTTTTGTGTTAGGTTTCATATTATTCTCCTTTGCAGTCACTTTCTGCAAACTAACATTACAATTATAGCAAACAGAGCCTGCGATGTCATTCTATTTGTGCTCCGGCTCGCGGATCATCTCGGCATAAGGGAGCGTTGTGAATCCGCTCTTTTTGTATAGCCTTATGGCATGAAGGTTGGTATCTTCGACTTCGAGTCTGTGGATATGGTCAGGGTATTTCTCCTTGACGAGATCAAACAGCCTGATGCCCAGTCCCTTTCCTCTCGCATCCTCTTCGAGAAAAAGATCCTCTATCCAGATCACCGGTCTGCCGTATTCAGTGCTGAAACTGTGAGCCAGCATAGAATAACCGCAGACACTGCCGTCTTCGCGGGTGAACACGTATCCTGAAGCGAACGGGTTGTCTGAAGTGCACGCCTCAACGTCATTGCTGAAGACTTCTTCAGATCCGTTCGTGTGCACAGCTTCTGATGCGTAAAAAGCACGCATCATTTCCGTGACCTCAGCTTTGTCAGAAACTTTCATCGGCCTTATTGAGTAATTGCTCATAATACCCTCTTTTCTCTGTGATAAAGACGTTACAATTATCGCAAACAATTATCATTCAGGCAACCTGTTATGTTATTATTAAATTCTATGAAGAGACCTGACAGAAAAAAACTGGAAAAACACGCTTACACTGCCGCGCAGTGGACCTGGGGACTTCCCCAGACTCTGATTGGAGCGGCTCTTTATGCTGCCCACAGAAATGACGATCACTTTGACTACAGAGGAGCAAGGGCGACTGCGTGGAACAGGGATGCAGGCATATCACTGGGCAAATTCATTTTCGTTCCCCGGCGGTCAGGTGCATCAGGCGAGCACTTTCTTCTTGAGCACGAGTACGGTCACACCATCCAGTCCCTGATACTGGGGCCGTTCTATCTTCTGCTGGTCGGTGCTCCTTCGATACTCTGGCACAGGCTTCCGTATTATAAGCGCAAAAGAAAACGTAGCGGAAAGTCATATTATTCAGCTCCGTTTGAAAAGACAGCCAATGCACTTGCAGCGATGTCAAAAAGGAATACAAAATAAGAATCACGCCACGCGGCGTGATTCTTTTACTTTTATAACAAATCTGCATTCGATAAAGCAGGCTTATTTTGCCTTCTGTGCTCTTCCGATCTCCAGACCCATTTTGAATGCTTCAACGTTAGGCTCGATCAGTTTAGGCTTTCTCTCAAACTTGTGGTTGATCCCCTTTACGATAACATCCTCAGGAACTGCGTCTGTAGCTCCGACGTATACGCCAAGCATGATGACGTTGAGTGCTCTAGGGTTGTTGATGTCGATAGCCATCTGTGTAACAGGAGCTTCGATGATGTTGATGTCGTCTCTCTCGATTGGATCAGTAACGATGGTGCTGTTCACAAACAGGTTCCCGCCCGGCTTAAGGTTATCGATAAACTTGTGGAGGGACGGTCCGTTCATTACCACGAGGTCCTCGAGGCTGTAGCTTACAGGTGCTCCGATCGGATCATCTGAAATAACTACATAGCAGTTTGCTGTGCCGCCTCTCATGGCAGCGCCGTATGAAGGGAAGAATGTGACGTTGAGGTCTGTAGCCTCAGAGGTAGCTTCAGCGAGAAGCTTGCCCATCGTCATGACTCCCTGTCCGCCGAATCCGGCGATCATAAGATTTCTTTCCATGGTTTACCTCCTATTGCTTCTTCTCTCCGCCGTCTCTGAATACTCCGAGTACCTCCTATTGCTTCTTCTCTCCGCCGTCTCTGAATACTCCGAGAGGATATTCAGCAAACATCTTCTCTCTCAGGAAGTCGAGTGACTTCAGAGGATCAAGTCCCCAGTTTGTAGGGCAGCTTGTAACGATCTCGACGATCGAATAGCCCTTTCCTTCGAGCTGATACTTGAATGCCTTCTTGATGGCGTTTCTTGCCTTAATGACGTTCTGCGGTGTATCGCAGCTGACTCTCTCGATGTAGTAAGGAGCTGTCAGCTGGTTGATGATCTCGCTCATGTGCATCGGATAGCCATGCTCTTCAGGATTACGGCCGCCCGGTGTCGTTGTCGACTTCATGCCTACGAGCGTTGTAGGAGCCATCTGGCCGCCTGTCATGCCGTAGATACCGTTGTTTACGAAGATAACTGTGAAGTTCTCGCCTCTGTTGGCAGCCGAGAGTGTCTCAGCGAGTCCGATAGCCGCGAGGTCTCCGTCGCCCTGATATGTGTATACGAGCGAGTTCGGGGACGATCTCTTGATGCCTGTTGCAACAGCGCCGGCTCTGCCGTGGGCAGCGATAGTCTCATCGCATGTCACGTAGAACTGTCCGAGTCCGCAGCATCCTACGCCCTCTACTCTTACGAGGTTGTCGAGCTGTCCGAGCTCTTCAGCAGCCTCG
>CACZGY010000158.1 GCA_902780815.1 uncultured Eubacteriales bacterium | reverse complement strand
CATACATTTGCTTTGCGCTGTTGGTTTGTTCAGCCCTTCCCATCGTCATGGTACTATGGCTTCTGCTGACTTCTTGCAGTTCGTTGTTACTACGGCTCCTACCGTCTGCAAGACCTCACGGGATAAGTCGCCAGTCTTTCCTCGTTTACCCTCTGGATTTACGCACGCGGGTTACGGTTGCCTTTAGGGTCTTTGATGTCTGTAGTCATCTTGCCCGCCGTGTACGCCTTCATATCCAGTTCCTGTCCGTAGGGCCACGATTTCGCTATTGCTTCTTCTCGCCTGCACCTCACGATGCAAACCTTGCAAGTCGCTATGGGGTTCGTCGGCAACTACGCCCCTTGTGGACTTTCACCACAGACTGACGGCATGCCCGTCATACTACAAAACGGCGGAAGTCCGGTATGGACATTCCGCCGATTTTAGTTACTTTTTGTATTTTATGATTTCTGCCTGTACAGGCTACTGCAGCTTTGCCAGTTCGATGAGCTTTCTGGCGCATTCCGTATCTGTAATAAGGATATTCAGATAACCGCCGCGTATCGCACCGATCACAGCTTCCGCTTTTCTCGCGCTGCCGGCTATGCCGATCTTGCTTGGTATCCTGCGTATGTCCTTAAGGCGCATTGCAGCCACGCGGTCATTATAGAAACTGAATTGATCCGTATTGCCGTCACGGTCGTAGAACTGCAGGCACATATCTCCTACAGCTCCGCGATCTACCAGCATTTCGCGCTCATCAGATGTCATATATCCGGCTTTAGCCAGAGTATGCTCATTTCCGTCCGGTACGCCTATTCCTACGAGGACCACATTGAGATGCCTGAATTCGTCAAGGATATAATTAACTGCCTTTTCCTTCATGAAAAAATCCAGGACGCTGCTTTCGGAGAACACTGCCGGTGAAAGGAACTGGGTATAGGTTCCGCCGAACTTTTCTGCAAATTTTCTTGCAAGTTCATTTCCCTGCACGTCCGTGCCGCCTTTGGTGTTGCGGCTGATACTTCCCTCCAGAGCTACAAAACGGAGATCTTTGTGCTTTTCATAGGTTTTGTTGGTGCTGACTACGTTGTTCAGCGTGTTGCCCATCGCAACACCTATCCTGTCACCCTCTTTAAAAAAGCTTTGCAGGTAGTCTGATGCCGTTCCGAACATATATGATGCGGCTTCTGTTCTGGAGTCAAGCACGCTGTTTTCGACTATCAGGACATCCTTGAGCCCATATGCCCTTTCAAGAGTTTTTTCCATTTCGCCATAGTCATAAAAGCGCGGGTTGTGCAGTTCAATTGTAACGATGCCCAGCTCACGGCCTTTCTGAAGCATGCGCAGTACGGAGGATCTGGACACACCCAGATAATCTCCTACCTCCTGCTGGTTCATATTATCCTGATAGTACAGGCTGCAGACCTTGTAGATCAGCCGCTCATCATCTACGATTTTTTTCATCTTAAGACACCATTTTCAAGCATGTTGCATAATTGTTACAAATATATACACGCAATTGTTTTAATTGCGTGTATATTATACAGAAGCCCTTTATCAAATGCAACGATTTCCAGTTAACTGCAAACAATAATCATTGCGTTATTTTGATAAATCATCTGATTAAGCAGCTATGAACAAGAATCATGTTTCACTCAAATGTTCTGAACAATAAGCTTGAAGTCGGGTAATTCAGGACATATAATACTCAGTGTCAAGAGATGTTTATACGCAAATGGTTAAAAGGAGGTCTCACATGAAATATGATGTTACCGTTACGGGAATCGGAGATATGGCATTTGCATTCCTCGATCCGGAGATGGAGATGAGATTCGTCGTTCTGTTTGACGACAATGCACCGGCAGAACTGGCGGAGCTTGCTCTCCTGCATACAAAGGGAGATCTGACAGAGGCACCTGCCCCTGGCGATACCATGAAGATCGGTGAGAAGACTTACAAGGTCACAGCTGTAGGCGACGAGGCAATTCACACTCTCGCAACACTGGGACACTGCACTCTTGCGTTTACTGCAGATACAGAACCTTATCGTCCGGGCTGCATCAATCTGGACGGCGAGGTTATCACCGAGGCAGATGTTGCTGAGGGAACTGTCATTCAGATCTTCTGATTATCTGCTGAAAACATTATAAATAAAAGCATATGACCACCAAGGAGGAATAACCTATTATGCTTAACATGAACTGGAAACTGGAACAGAGGGAAAAAGAAGGAAAGATCATCAAGGTCGGTATCGTGGGAGCCGGACAGATGGGCCGCGGAATGGTTACACAGATGGTTCTCATGAAGGGAATGACACCTGCGATCGTATCCGATATCAACGTCTCTCTCGCAGTACAGGCTTTCAAATATGCAGAGGTTACTGACGATGAGATCGTTGTTGCAAAGTCTCTCGAAGAAGCAAACGCAGGAATCGCAGCCGGCAAGTACGTAGCATGCGGTGATGCGGCTTTCGTTTCCGCAGCAGATGGCGTCGACGCCGTTATCGACTGCACAGGAGTTCCTGATGTAGGCGCTAAGGTTGCTACAGACGCTATGACAAACGGCAAGCACGTAGTAATGCTCAACGTTGAGACAGACGTTGTTATCGGACCTTACCTCGACAAGTTTGCTAAGGATCACGGTGTAATCTACACAGGTTCCGCTGGTGACGAGCCGGGCGCTGTAATGGAGCTCTACTGCTTCGCAAAGGCCATGGGTCTCAACGTAGAAGTTATGGGCAAGGGCAAGAACAACAAGATCGACTATGAGTGCAACCCTGACACAGTTCTTGAAGAGGCTACACGCCGCAAGATGAGTCCGAGAATGCTCTGCGCCTTCAAGGACGGCACAAAGACAATGGTAGAGATGACTGCCATGTGCAACTACACAGGCCTCGTTCCTGACGTAATCGGCGGACACGGCCCTAAGACATCTCCGGGAACAGAGGGTGTTAAGGAACTCAACGAGATTTTCAAGCTGAAGAAAGACGGCGGAATCCTCGACAAGCACGGCGTAGTTGAGTATGTAAACGGAATCGCTCCTGGCGTATTCGTAACAGTTTCGACAGACAACGCTGAGATCGCTTATCAGCTGCAGTACCACAGCATGGGTCCTGGACCACTCTGGACACTCTACAGACCATATCACCTCTGCAACCTCGAGACACCG
>CACZGY010000157.1 GCA_902780815.1 uncultured Eubacteriales bacterium | reverse complement strand
CGTCTTGATGTCCTTTATACCGCTCGTTACAGCGCTGAAGGTAATGAACTGCGCATCCGTCTTTGCAGCGATTATCTGCGCCAGCGTCGTTTTGCCAACACCCGGCGGTCCCCAGAATATCATCGAGGAAACGCTGTCGCGCTCAATAAGATTGCGCAGCACCTTGCCCTCTCCCACGAGATGCTGCTGACCGACGAACTCATCAAAATTTCTCGGACGCATCCTCGCTGCGAGAGGCTGATTATCATTATTAGCTGTGTCAAAAATGCTTAACTGCCCCATAAAACCTGTCTTTTAAGCGCCGCGCATGGCAGAGCGCTATTTTTCTATTTTCTTCTCCATAAGGACCAGATCGACATCCCTTATCCCGTTGAACACCGTCGGCACTATGTCCGTCTCAATGTATCCGAGCTTCGCGTACATCTTTCTTGCCCTCTTGTTCCTTGCATTGGTGTCTATCCGCAGAACCTCGCAGCCCCAGTCCGTCCCGGTCTTCTCATAGAAGCGCACGAAAGCCGGGCCAATGCCCAGACCTCTCGCGTCCGGATCGACTGCCAGCGTATGCAGAACGCATATCTTTTCATCCGGAGCTTTATACTCCCAGTCGCAGTCAAGATATACATTCACCTGTGTCTTGTTGATGATGCCTGAAGCGACCACCCTGCCGCCGTACTCAGCCACATACATGTCGTCACGTCCGATCGAAGCTTCGGCAACTTCTCTTATCGGATAGATCCCTCTGACCCATCCCGTTGTAGTCAGTCCCGCTTCCTCAGCATCGTGAGTGCGCTCATATATCCGGTCTATCGCATCCAGATCGTTTATATCAGCTTTTCTGAATTCCAGTCCCTTTACCATCTATATATCCCTGGCCATCCTGAACACTTCGTATCCGTCAGTGCTGACCGTCTCTTCCACAACTTTGAAGCCCTGCTCATTCCAGAATTTCAGAGCCTCTTCATTCTTCCTTATGCATGCGAGCGACATATAGTCATAGCCCGCAGCTTTCATCGCAGCGCGCACATCGGCGAAGATGCCGGAGCCAATTCCCTTGCCCTGCATCTCTCCGTCGACCATGAGCCAGCCAACAAATGCATCGTCAGATTCCGGATAGCCGGTAATCAGATCCATGACTGCGATAAGAACATCATCTTCATTATAGAATCCGACGAAATGCTTGCAGCTTCGCGAGACCCCTTCCGGCACCTCAGAAATGATCTCCGTGAGGCTTTCACGCGTCGGGATCCTTCCAAGATATCTGTAATACCTTCTGTTGGACTTCGCCAGTCTGTATACAGCCGAAATGTCCGCCTCGGTTATCTTCCTTACCTTGTACTGCGTCGACAGAGTCTCTATGTCAAGTCCGTCGCTCTCTCCTGCTTCTTCTGCGCTGCTTCTTGCCGCCTCGCTGTCGATGGCCTGGCGGAACTGAGTCTCATAGAGTTCCTTGTATGTACCGCCAAGCTCCAGAAGCTCATCATGCGTGCCCTGCTCCGCGATCACGCCGTCTTTCACCACGAGTATCCTGTCCGCCTTGAGAATGGTCGACAGCCTGTGGGCGATAACGATGCTGGTGCGGCCGATCATCATCTGCTCGAGAGCATCCTGTATCGAGTTCTCCGATATGGAGTCGAGAGCCGAGGTCGCCTCATCGAGTATGAGAATCTTCGGGTCCTTCAGAATGACTCTGGCCAGCGACAGCCTCTGCTTCTCTCCGCCCGAGAGCTTCAGCCCTCGGTTGCCTACCTGAGTCAGATAGCCGTCCGGCTGACTGCTTATGAATTCGTGTATGTTTGCGATGCGGCAGGCCGCTTCGATCTCTTCCATAGTGGCATCGCTTTTCGCGTACCTGAGGTTCTCAAGTATATTGCCATTGAACAGATACGATTCCTGCGTGACCACGCCGATCTGCTCCCTCAGATATGTTAGGTCAAAATCGCGCACGTCTACGCCCGCGATCCTCACAGAACCACTGCAGACGTCATAAAGCCTCGGTATGAGATTCACGACCGTCGACTTGCCTGAACCCGAAGGTCCTACTATCGCGTACATGCTGCCGCCCGGTACCTCGAAGCTCACATCAGTGAGGATAGGATTCTCCGGGTTGTAGCTGAAAGCGACATGCTCGTAAGTGATCGGCTTGTTGTCGACGTCCGGCTTCTTGCCGTTTTCAGGTGAAACGATAGTGTTCTCCCTGTCGAAATAGTCGAAAATCCGGGTAAACAGCGCAAGGCTGCGCGTGAAATCCACAGAGATGTTCATCAGCTGCTCGATAGGTCTGTAGAGCCTGTTGATGAGAGCTACCGTGGCAGTGATCATACCGACTGTCAGTGTCGTGTCTATCTGCCTGATGATGAAATATCCGCCCGCAAAATATATGAGCAGCGGACCAAGCTGAGTGAACATTCCCATTACCACGCGGAAGAGCTGGCCCGACCTCTGCTCTTTTAAGTTGAGGTCTGTGACTTCCTTGTTGACCTTAACGAAGTCGTCGTACTCCTTCTGCTCGCGCGTGAATATCTTTACCAGCATCGAACCGCTGACCGACAGTGTCTCATCTATCTTCTGGTTGAGTTCATCGCTCTTTGCCTGGCTCTGCGTAAGGTATTTCCAGCGTGTCCTGCCAGCAGTCCTCGTCGGGAGAACCAGCAGAGGGATCACCGCGATGCCCACCAGGGCGAGCGGAGGGCTCATGCTGAACAGCGCCACCAGTGTAGTGATTACTGTCGCCACATTGCTCACAATATTCGAGAGCGTGCCGCTGATGACCGAGCTCACACCGCTTATATCCGTGTTCATTCGAGTGATGATGTCTCCCTGCTTCTCCGTGGTGAAGAATGAATGCGGCATGTACTGCAAGTGGTTGTACATCTGGTTGCGCATGTCGAAAATGATACGCTGCGAGATCCACGCGTTTATGTAATTCTCAAGCACGCCTACAAGCTGACTCACCGTCAGTGCGGCAAAAGCCATAAGCAGGAGCTGTATCAGGAGCTCCATGTTTTTGCCCACGAGAGCCTCATCGACAATGCGTCCGGTAATGATCGACGGAAAAAGACCGACAGTCGCCGACAGCAGTATCGCGATAAACACGAAAATGAACTGCAGCCAGTAAGGCCTGAGATAGCCCAGAATCCTGGCGAGCAGCGCTTTCGTCACCTTAGGCATATTCTGTTTTTCTTCCTCAGTCAGGAAGTGCATCGG
>CACZGY010000156.1 GCA_902780815.1 uncultured Eubacteriales bacterium | reverse complement strand
TGATGACCTCCTTCATGCCAGGCATGGTCGTAGTCATGAGTGTCGACATCATAATAAGATCCGCGTCCACCTCTTTAGCCTTCTCAACAAAACTGTCGAGCGGAACGTCTCTTCCGAGATCGAACATCTCAAAGCCTGCAGTCTCCATCATGATCTTGACGAGGTTCTTTCCGATATCGTGAGTGTCTCCCTCGACTACTCCGATAACAGCTTTCTTCGCCTCGCCTACACTTGCGTCTTCAGGCAGATGCGGGCGGAGTACGTCGAGACCTGCATACATAGCATCCGAGCAGAGCAGGAGGTCTGTTACAAAATACTCCTCCTGATCGTACATCTCACTTGCGCGGTTCATGCCGTCAACGAGTCCGTGAAGGATACCATCGAGCGCATCATATCCGGCTTCGATATACTCCTCACATACGTCAGCGATCTCCTCGTCCTCCATCTCGAATACCATGTCGGACATCTTCTGCAGCAATTCTTCTTTAGTAGCCATTATAATACATTCTCCTTTATGTTATCAGCCGTTTTATCAGGCCTTATTCATTACCACTTCCTGTGCAGCTTCCTCTACAATGCCAAGCGGAAGCATTCCCTTGCGCGCTCCTCTGCCGTACTTGCGTGCAGCAAAGATGAACGCATCGAAATTCTCGCGGGACGTACCAATAGGTACCTGGCAGCCCGTTCCGAGAGTGTATCCGTTTTCTGCTTCAGATCCATTAATAATGCACTGTTTGCATGTCTCGATTACATCGTCGATCGTTCCGTTCAGCATTACGTCTACAGGAGCTACATTGCCGACAAGTCCGAATACAGGACCCATCTTGTCTCTTGCATCAGCGAGGTTCTCCATGTTGTCTACGCTGAAGCTCGAAACCTTGAGCTTCAACATTTCATCCCAAAGAGGTGATGTCTTTCCGCAGATGTGGATACCAGGCTTTTTGCCGAGAGTCTGGGTAAGACCTTCAATCAGATACTCGAGCCAAGGATGTGAGAACTTCTTATAGTTTCTCTTGCCCAATATGTCTGCGCAGCTGATAGGGTCGCAGATCGTGCATCCGCCGCCTCCGAATTCGTCAGCGAACATCTCTGCATAAGCTACTGTATAGTCAACAGTCCACTTAAGAAGATCATTCAGCTTCTCAGGATTTCTTACTGTATCTCTGAGTATCATCTCGACCGGTCTTATCAGGGAAGCATTTGTGAAAGGTCCCGCAACAGGCATTGCGATGCCCATTTCAGGGAATGCCATCTTGAGGTCGATTCCTCTCTGAAGAACCGCAAGGAATACCGGATTCTTCTTAGGATTGTCCTTCATTAGTTCAGGCAGCATCGAATAGTCTGTGAGTACAGGCTTGATCACGCGGTCAATACCAACCTCAGGAAAATAGATTTCCGAGCCGACAGCCTGTGCCATGGTTCTCAGTCTGAGACCCGATGCAAGTCCGCCGATATTGAACTCCTCCTGTCTTCTCTTGATTACATCGATGTGAACTTTTACATCATTTCTCCACTGTGCAGTCGTATAACCGAAGATGTTTGCCATGGCTTCCTCGTTGCTCTGCAGCGAGAACGGGATATGGTCTACCGTTTCGCCGGCTGCATACTTCTGCATTCTTTCACCCGCAGACATGGTCTCGGGATATTTTTCCATTTCCTTTTTCAGTTCTTCATAAGTCATGTTGAAGTCCTCTTAATACAGTTAGAATTGGTTTACGCATTTAATTATAGTCTATGTTAAAAAGCGCAACTATTGATATGCTTAATAATGAACTGCGTGACTATCGGCTATAGCTATAAGTTTTAGCCGGATTAACCAAGTATTTAATTAAGCACAACTTAAAAAGTGTATAAATACTATTAACTTTACTAAAAATGCAGATGGAATATAATGTAGGTGAAAACAAAGGGAGATTCTCTTCGATAGTCAAAGGTTTTATGGGAGGTGCCGCCATGATGAACGCAATCGTAGTTATGTCCTTTATCGGAGTATTTGTAGGAAAGTGCTATTACTATTCAAAGTACAGCCACAAGAGATAAAAACTTTTCTTCATAGTTAATCAATATAAGAGCGTCCTCATTTTAAAAGGACGCTCTTTTTCTGCAGTTTTTCACAGACCGAGTTCTTCTATCTGTTTTTTAATTTCTATATCTCTTTCATCAAGAAGCAGGCCTTTGTTATGCCTGAAGTATTCATCACAGCCGTAAGTACTGATGAAAGAAACGCTGTCAGGATCTGCCGTAAGTTCAGTTGCCGCCATCAGCATCTCCTTGTCTTCGCCCCAGCACTTCTCTGCAAATCTGAACATATTGTCCATTCTGCTGCGGGTGTGTGCGGCCTTTTCATTATGAGCTGTAACAAGTCTTCCGTACGTCTCCCGCATGACTTCAAACGAAGCTTCATAGTCATGCTCTTCTGCCACAAGGTCTGCCATGTCATACAGACAGGATACCGTTCTCAGCATGCGGTCTGATTCTTCACGGGTGAGTGAATGCGCCTTAAGTCCCGCTTCGCGTCCGGATTCTATCCGTCCAATCAGCTGTTTTATATTATCCGCAGGCGCAATGTCTTCAGACGCTGCTGCCTTATACTCTCTGACGCACAGCTTCACTGATTCGAGCAGGCGGCGCTCTTCCATGCACTCATGCACATCGCCTTTAACATTGCTCAGCAGGAGACCTATAAGAGTGTATACCTCATCAAACCCCGCTCCGGAAGCTCTTTCTGTCATTTCTTCAGGAACATCTCCCTCAAGTATCGCGTCTATAGGGTATTCCTCTTTGTACTTATTAAAAAGGTCCAGATAGACTGAAAACTCCTTTGCTGTCTTTCCGTTCTGAAGATACTGACTTATCAGATCTTCGTCAGCCTCAATCCCGTTTGCTTCATACAGGAGTAGCATCTTGCTCAGGTCTTCCCAGCCTCTCGGAGTCACTATGGATTTGCCGCTGACAGTAGTTTCAACGTGATAAAAGTGATTCCTCTTGCTATGGAGGAAAGACATGACAGCAGGGTGCATGTAAACTGCAGAAGCATACTCTTTCCATGCTTCGAAGTCCGGCTCGACCTCTATCTTTTTTAATCTGTCGAGAGTCACGATGTCGAACTCTCTGGCTGAAGTAACGACTATCCAACCTTCAGGCAGCCTGTGTCCGCCAAAGACCTTGTACTGCAGGAACTGCATCATGAGCGGCGACAGAGTCTCCGATACGCAGTTGATCTCATCGAGGAAGAGAATTCCCTGCCTTACTCCCGTCGTCTCCATAAGATCGTACACCGAAGCGATGATCTCACTCATCGTGTACTCGGTAACATCACATTCTTCTCCGCCATAGACCTTGCGGCTGATGAACGGGAGTCCGATCGCGCTCTGGCGCGTGTGATGTGTCATCGAATATGAGATGAGTCCTATTCCAAGTTCGGATGCAAGCTGCTCCATTATGGCGGTCTTACCTATTCCCGGAGGACCTATCAGGAGCACGGGTCTCTGCTTTTCGACCGGTATCACATAATTCCCCAGGTCATCCTTTGTGAGATACGCAGTGATCGCGTTTCTAATCTGTTCTTTTGCCTTGCTTATGTTCATGTCTTTATCCTTGTTGAGTACAGCTGTT
>CACZGY010000155.1 GCA_902780815.1 uncultured Eubacteriales bacterium | reverse complement strand
CAAGTGGCCGTCTGAAGCTTCCATGATGAAGCTGGCCATGGAGAACAATCTGTCGGAGACGGCGTTCATAGTGAAGGAGGAGGAAGGCTATCATCTGCGATGGTTCACGCCGGGAAACGAGGTGGAGCTCTGCGGGCATGCCACTCTGGCCTCGTCTTTCGTTATACTGAACTATGTTGAGCCGGAGAGTTCATCGGTCAGTTTCAATACGATGAGCGGTGTGCTGACGGTAACGCGCAAAGGCGACCTCTATGAGATGGATTTTCCGACATATGAGCTGAAAGAGATCCCGGTCACAGACGACATGGAGAAGGCTTTCGGAGTGCGGCCGGTCAAGGCTGTTCTGGGTCTCGACCTCGTATGCGTGTTTGAGAACGAAGATCAGGTGAGGTACATGGAGCCTGATCAGGGCATGCTCATGAAGATAGAAGGGCGCATTCAGAATGCCACTGCCGCAGGAAGCGAAACGGACTGCGTATCGCGGAGCTTCTGCCCTAAACTGACGATCGCCGAAGACCCTGTATGCGGGTCGGGTATCTGTACTGCGAGCTGAAAGGAAACGGACGCATCTCCATAAGCGGAAAAGCCGCGCTGGTGGCGATATCTGAGATAGTGGCAGAACTATAGATTCAGGAGGCATAAATGAGAGATCTTGAAAAGCACACATGCCGTCTGGGACTTGTGCAGGCAGAACCCGTGCTCTTCGACAAGCAGGCGAGTCTTGAGAAAGCTTTACGGTATATCGATGAAGCTGCTGATAACGGGGCTGAGTTCATCGTATTCCCGGAATTATTCATACCCGGGTATCCTGTGGGCATGAATTTCGGCTTCAGTGTCGGAAAGAGAAGTGAGCCGGGCAGGGAAGACTGGAAGCGTTATTACGACGCGTCAGTCGTGGACGGAGGCGAAGAATTCAGACAGCTTGCCGAAGCGGCGGAAAAGACAGGTGCGTATATCAGCATCGGCTTTTCTGAACGCGACGCGGTAGGAGGCACGCTGTACAACAGCAACGCGATCTTTGAGCCGGACGGGTCATACAAAGTACACCGCAAGCTCAAGCCTACCGGATCAGAGCGCCTCGTATGGGGAGATGCTGACAGGCACTACTTTCCGGTCACTGAAACTCCATGGGGGCCGGTAGGGAGCCTTATCTGCTGGGAGAGCTACATGCCTCTGGCAAGGGTAGCGCTCTATCAGAAGGGGATAACTATTTACATTTCGCCTAATACGAACGATAATCCGGAGTGGCAGGCTACGATCCAGCATATAGCGATCGAAGGCAAATGCTACTTTATAAACGCTGACATGATAATCCGCAAGGACTCGTATCCGGCTGACCTTAATGCTGAAGAGACAGAAAAACTGCCTTACTGGGTCTGCCGCGGAGGAAGCTGCGTGATCGATCCGTTCGGTCATTACGTGACGGAGCCGGTATGGGACGAGGAGACTGTCATATACGCGGATCTGGATATGGAACTGCCTGCTGCTTGCAAGATGGAGCACGACGCGGTGGGGCATTACGCGAGGCCTGACGTGCTGAAGCTGGTGGTTGAAGATAAATAGAATACAGTGAGGAATCAGGAAAATGATCACAGGAAAACAGAGAAGTGAATTGAAAAAGCTGGCTCAGGATCTGAAGCCGACAGTTATGATAGGCAAGGAGGATATCACTCCGACTGTCATCTCAGCGATCGATGATTACCTTAACGCGCATGAGCTCGTGAAGGTTCAGATCCAGGAGGGCTCACTGATGGAGCCAAAGGATGCTGCGAATGCGATAGCTGAGGAGCTCGGAGCTGAATTCGTGCAGGCGATAGGCAGAAGATTCGTTCTGTACAGAAGGGCTGCGGATCCTGACAAGAGGAAGATCTATCTTTAGCAAAGGGGTGTGGCTATGAGATTCAGGATGATACACGAGAATTTCAACGTCAGTGATCTTGATGTGTCCCTCGCGTTCTATGAGAAAGCGCTCGGACTGAAAGAGATCAGAAGAAAGGTTGCCAAGGACGGTTCGTTTATAATCGTATATGTCGGCAATGATGAGACAGACTTTGAGCTGGAACTCACATGGCTTGAGGAGCATCCGCAGAAGTACGATCTGGGCGAGGAGGAATTCCATCTTGCCTTCAGAGCGGATGATTTTGACGCGGCGCATGAGCTCCACGAGAGCATGGGATGCATAGCCTTTGAGAACCATGACATGGGGATCTACTTCATAACAGACCCGGACGGCTACTGGCTTGAGATCCTGCCGCCGAGAGACTAGAAAAGGACAAGAGATGAAGTTTAGCAGTAAAGGAATAGGCTGGCTCATAGCCGGTGCATTGGTTTGTGCATCTGCCTTCCCGGGCAATGGGATCGCGGATGTTATGAGCACCATCATGATAGGACTGGTGTTCATCGCTGTTTATGTGATGAAACAAAGATTCAGACCGGCCGGGATCGGCTGGTTCATAGGGGGAGGAATCCTTCTTGCTTTCTGTGTGGACCTTTTTTTCGATATGGCAGGCGGATTGTTCTCTCAGATCGGCCTTGACGCAGGCGGGCTGTCAGACCTTTTCATAGGACTCATATGTGCGTTCGGATGCATGTTCATGTTTTACCGCAAGAATAAGGAAGTTATAGCGGACGTTGCTGACGGTGCGGATTACAGTAAAGAAAGCGAATTCCCGTATCAGGAAGAGGTATTCCGCGAGGAAACGGTGGAAGTAGTGACGGAGACCGAAGAGGTTTCTGAGGAGAAAGATTGAAAAAACTGAACTGGATTGAGATAACCAGTCTGTATATAGGCGTAATAATGGGCGCGGGATTCGCGTCGGGCAGGGAGTGCTGGCAGTTTTTTGGAGTATTCGGAAACAAAGGATACGCGGGGGCTGCGGCGAGCACGGTCTGCTTTGTGCTGCTGGCGTGCATGCTGACATATATAGCACGCAGCAAAGGCACAGCAGACCTGGGCCGGCTCATCTGCCCGGTGGAGAGCCGGCCGGCCTATGAATTCATAGGCTGGGTGCTCGCCGCCATCTACTATTCCATGATAATCGCCATGACTGCTGCGGGCGGATCGCTCCTGAATCAGCAGTTCGGTATAAGCAAGGTAACAGGCGGGATAATAATCGCGAGCCTCTGCATTATAACTGTCCTCGGCGATTTTGAGCGGGTCTCAAAGGTGTTCAGACTGATGATCCCTGTACTGTTCGCCGTTGGA
Source organism: uncultured Eubacteriales bacterium (assembly GCA_902780815.1). Lineage (GTDB taxonomy): Bacteria > Bacillota > Clostridia > Peptostreptococcales > Anaerovoracaceae > Crickella. Next base: position 651 of record CACZGY010000155.1, on the reverse strand, counting down.
ATAGTCACTATTCTTCTTACTATCAAGGCGGACTTTCCTCAGAGCGGTCAGACAGAAGGCTTCACTCCGGGCCGCATGTCGCCTGACTGGCCTGTCTCAGCCCTGGTATTCATGGCGTATAATACGACAGGAATGATCACTATGGCCGGCAATTCAGCTCTGAACGCGAGAAACTCAAGACATGCATATGCAGGAGCTGTCGCAGGCACGCTGTGCCTCGGAGGACTTACGATTCTGCTCCTGCGCGCGCTTCTGACAGATATGGCTTTCAGCTCGGAACTTGATCTTCCGATGCTGGGTTTTGCCGGAAGACTCTCACCGGTGCTCAGCATCATCTACGCCGTGATACTCTACGGGGCCGTCTATTCGACCGGCGCCAGCACGTACTACGGCTTCAGCACCAAACTGAAGGCCGGCAAATATAAAAAGTGGATAATAATAGGCGGGGCTCTGGCGGGCTTCCTGCTGGGACTCACCGGATTCAAAAAACTTGTAGAGTTTCTCTATCCGGCACAGGGGTATATCGGGATCGTATTCATACTGCTGATAATAATCAATTTCTGCAGGGAGCTTATAAAACCTGCAAATGAGAAATAAGAGGATGTTCAAATGAACAATGAAACAAGAAACATTCTGGTGGCTCTGGAAAAG
>CACZGY010000154.1 GCA_902780815.1 uncultured Eubacteriales bacterium | reverse complement strand
TGCAAGAGAGCATACTGATTCAAACATCCTTTGCCTCGGAGCCAAGATCATAGGCGGACTTATGTCCATGGAGATCGTCAAGACCTGGCTTACAACAGAGCCTCTGATGGAAGAAAAATACCGCAGAAGAGTTCAGAAAGTCTGCGACATAAATGATAGACACTGTGTTCCTGTGAAATAGTTGTTTCTAATGCGTTTACAGGTAAAGACATCTCGGTACGGAGATGTCTTTTTTTAATCAACAACAGACAGATAATTGGGAACAGCGCTTATATGGTGGTATAATAATATGAATGGGTATGGCCGGAAGCTACATATGTAGTGTGCATAAAATAAGCCGGGAGGTTGTTATGAAAAAGCGTAAAAACAGTCTGCTGGGTATTGCAGCCTTGATTATAAGTGTATGCTTGCTCAGCTCCTGCGGTCAAAGCGCAGCTTCCGCAGAAAAAAACGGTTACACTCTGGATACCATCAGAGATTACGTTGTCGGCCTCGATGAAGAGATGGAACTTGAGAATGGTAAAAAGAAAGCCGTAACAAATTTTGACAACGCAGCAACTACACCGGCTCTTCAGCCAGTCATGGATGAGGTAAATGAACAGCTGGAAAAGTATGGATCGATCGGAAGAGGCTTTTCGCCTAAATCTGATTACTCGACAGATCTGTACAATAATACGAGGGATAAAGTCCTGGAATTTGTGGGAGCAGATCCGGAGAAATATACTGTATTTTATGTCAACAATACCACGGATGGCCTGAACAAACTGGCATTGGCGCTGATCGAAAAGAAAAGCGATCTCGTTCTCACAACGCGCATAGAACATCACTCAAATGATCTGCCGTGGAGAGAGAACGGAACAGTCATCTATGCGGAAGTGGATGATCAGGGACGCGTGATGTATGACGAGATCGAGAAGCAGCTAAAGAACAACAAGGTCAAATATGTTTCTGTAACAGCTGCATCCAATGTCACGGGCTATGTCACCGATGTGCACAGAGTCGCAAAACTTGCTCATAAGTATGGAGCAAAAATCATCGTGGACGGAGCGCAGATCGTTGCACACAGAAAGTTCTCGATGATCGGGGAAACTGAAGATGAGAATATCGACTTCTTCGTATTCTCCGCTCATAAGATGTACTCACCGTACGGCGGCGGAGCTGTAGTCGGTCTTACAGAGGATCTCCAGGAGCATATGCCGAAGTTCTACGGCGGCGGTACGATATATATCGTAGGAGATGACTGGGTAGAATATGCTGATGCGCCGAAGAGCTACGAAGCCGGTTCGCCGAACTATCCGGGTGTAGTCGGTCTGGGTAAGGCAATAGATATTCTTCAGGAAGTCGGATTTGATGATATCGAAGCTCACGAGAAAGTCCTTAATCAGAGACTGGTCGATGGACTGAAGAAGATAGATAATTCGATCATATACGGAGATTCCGAGGATCTCAGCGACCGTGTCGGAGTAATCACATTCAACTTCAGTGATGTAAACTCCCAGCTGGTAGCAGAGGAACTGTCCCACAGTTACGGCATAGCGACCAGACGCGGGGCGTTCTGTGCAAACCCATACGTCTGGAGACTGTACGGTTTGACAGACGAACAAGTCAGAAACTTTGCAGAATGCTCTGACATAAATACTCCGGGCATGATACGTGTCAGCTTCGGAATCTATAACACTGAAGAAGAAGTGGATTATCTGCTGAAGGTCCTGCCTGAGGCTATAAAGAAGGCAAAGAAGACAAATGAAGAGAACTGGGGCATGGCAGAGCCACTATACTAGCAATATATAAACAATTAAATAAAACAGATATTACAGTGAAGGTGTGAAAAACAGATGAAAGAAAAAAGCAAACACAAAGGAAAAAAGCGGAACAGAAATCAGGAAAGCCTGTATGCCAACATTGAGCGCTCGTCCATTCTCTATGATATAGACGGTACTGAGATCGACACACTGCATTACACAGAGGACAGAACTATAGTACCCGTAAGCGAGATGCCGGATGATCTCAAGAATGCTTTTATTGCCATAGAAGACAAAACCTTCTATAAGCATCACGGTTTTAACTTCCGCAGGATGGCCGGTGCTGTTCTGTCCAAGCTTACCGGAAGGTCATCCGCCATAAGCGGTACTTCAACGATCACGCAGCAGCTCGCCAGAAACGCATACCTGGCAGAAATAAAGAGCCGTCGAAGCATAAGCAGGAAACTGTCTGAGATGTTTATTGCATGGCGTCTTGAGAAGAAGCTGACTAAGGATCAGATCCTGGAAGCATATCTGAATACTATCTACCTCGGTTATGGCAACTACGGAGTGAGTTCCGCAGCCAGAACATATTTCTCGAAAGATGTCAGTGAACTGACTCTTGCCGAGTGTGCAGCGCTGGCGGCTCTGCCGCAGGCACCGGACAGTTATGCTCTGATCACTGAAGATCCGGAAGGCAATGAGGAAATAAAAAACATAAAATACTATACGCTGGATTCAATCAAAGACGGGGAAACAGAAAACGAATATAGTTACTATGACAGCCCGGATGATGAAGACGAAGAAGCCGGTGGAACGGGATATTACGCAAATGATATATCAAAGGACAGACGTGACCTCGTTCTGGACCTCATGGCGGATCAGGGATACATATCATCTTCTGATGCAGATGGCGCGAAGGTCGATATTATCGATATCCTCGCACCTAGCTTTGAAAGAAAGGGATCTGCTTACACATACTTTACTGATTACGTAGCCGGAGTCGTTACCAATGACCTTATGGAAAAGTATAAGATCTCCGAAGAAGAAGCCCAGCGTATGGTTTATACCGGAGGGCTGCAGATACATACAACGCTGAGGAGCGATGTACAGAACGCGATCTACGACGAATTCCAGGACGATTCAAACTTCCCGTCCGCAGTAGACGGCAGTAAAGTCCAGGCGAGCATGGTCGTTACAGAGGTCGGTACGGGATATATAAGCGGATTTGTAGGAGGCCGTGACGCTGAAGGTTCAAATCTGTTCAACAGAGCGATAAGCCCGCGTCAGCCGGGATCTTCGATCAAACCGCTTGCGGTATACGGAGCCGCTCTTCAGAAGAGCTTCGAATATGCTGCAAAGAACAAAACTTTTGAATACACTGACTACGGATTTGACAAGCAGGGTGTTCAATACTGGGGGGACTATATCACAGCAAGCTCAGTCGTTGTCGATGAGCCTCTTACTATAAACGGCGAGCAGTGGCCGCAGAATTTCTCGAAGTCATTTTCAGGTAAACAGTCGCTGAGAACTGCGCTGCAGCAGTCGATCAATACCTGTGCAGTAAAGATTCTCTGGCAGGTGGGACTGGAGTATTCGATTGATCTCCTCGAAAAGTACGGACTTACAACCCTTGAGACTGACACCAGCATATCTGCCAATGATGTGAATCCTGCCGCGCTTGCGCTGGGAGCCATGACATACGGTGTCACTCCTCTGGAAATGTCTCTCGCATATGCTGCCTTCCCGAACGGCGGAAGCGTCAATACTGCTGTATGCTATACAGATGTGGAAGACAGCAGCGGCAAAGTGCTTCTGAAAGGCGAATCCAAGTCAACAAAAGTGCTTGATGAGGGAGTTGCATGGGTAATGACAGACCTTCTCAAGTCAGTTGTTTCAAGAGGAATCGCAGGGAATGCTGCTATTTCCGGCGTAGAAGTCGGCGGTAAGACAGGAACAACAAATGACACATTTGATGTATGGTTTGACGGATTCACTCCTGACTACGCGGCCGCATTATGGATAGGCACCGACCTCAATGTTGAGATGAACGGTTCATCAGCTCAGGCTGCGGCATTGTGGAGCAGGATAATGCGCCAGGTCGATGGTATCAGAGACGGCGAATACCGGGAGATGCCTTCAAATGTTATAAAAGAAAACGGCGAATATTATACTAAAGGCACTGAAAAGAATGCCGGAAAGTATACAGGCGGTTCTTCAAAAGACAAGAAAGATGATGACAAAAAAGATACGGATACCGTTGATGTACCGGATACAGAAAACACCCCTGGAATCGTTCCTGCAGATGGTGGAGGAGGGAACCAGGACAGCGGCGGAAGCTCCGGCGATGGCGGTGGCTCCGGTGACAGCGGCAGTGGCTCAGGAGATGATGGTGGCAGCTCCGGTGACGGCGGCGGTTCCGGTGATGGCAGCGGCTCAGGCGATGGCAGCGGTTCAGGTGACGGCGGCGGCTCCGGTGACGGCGGCGGTTCCGGCGATACCGGCGGCAGCACAGAGACACCGACTGAAGGCAGCGGCAACTAGGTTGCAATAAAAAAGGGGACTAAGCCATGTATCATGAAATAGAAGGACAGCTCAGCATAGAACCTATTATATTTGATGAAGATAAACTGATCGCGCGAGGGAATCACTATCCTTATGCGAAGATCGAATCGCTGGAGATCACCAGTGCACCGATTTTCTCTCCGTATGGGATACTTACTCTGCGGACTGAGGGAAGAGATATCCCTATCCCTTTTGTCCGGTCAAAAAAGAACAAGCTGGAGCTGGCGCTGAGAGAGTTTGAAAAATTACGCCAGAGCGGAGAGCGTGATCCTGATAATATTCCGCAGAAAGACAGCAGCTATGGGACTGCACCGGGCATGGATCCATACGAAGAGCTGAAAAAGTTAAAAGAATTGCTGGACCTGGACATCATTACACAAGAAGAATTTGATACTAAAAAGAAAAAACTGCTGGATCTGTGAAGATCCGGCAGTTTTCTTTATAAGTATAGTTGGATTTTTTTACGCGATTACAGAACGTGCTTTCCGTACATAGCATCCTGCTCTTTTCTGAGCTTGTAGATCAGAGTATTCTTGTCGAGCTCAACCATGTCGTATGTGATGAGGTCGCCCTTCTTGCAGTCAACCTTCATTACAGCGTTCTTGTTGATCAGACCGAATGGTACATAACCCTTTTCTGTTGCCTCTGCCTCTGTGCAGATTGATCCGAGTGTTGTGTATCCGCCGATTCCGTCGAGATTCTGGCCGGCCTTGAGGTCGATCTTAGCTCTTGTGATGCACTCAGCAACGAGTCCGTCCTTAGCTACGCATGTCTTCTCTCCGTCGATAACAGCCTTAGCAACTGTGAGCGGTGTCTCGAGGTTGCAGAGGTGATATGGTCTGTAGAGTGTCCAGAGTGGTCCAGGACCCATGCTGTGGTACTGCAGCTGATAAGCG
>CACZGY010000153.1 GCA_902780815.1 uncultured Eubacteriales bacterium | reverse complement strand
ACTGTCTTAACTGCTACGCATACGCCTCTCTTCTGAGGGGAGTTAACGTTGGTAAGAGTCTTATGAAGAGTGTTCATGTTCTTACCGAGCGCAGGAGCTGTCGACTTCTTTACCGAGCTCTGTCTGCCCTGACGTACTAACTGGTTAATTGTAGGCATTCTTTTCTCCTTTCTTCTAGTATTTTTATGTCTCCGCGCGTCCTCTCGTGAAGGCGCACTCGAACTTGTATATTTTACTGACAAACTATTGAAATGTCAATGATTTCATATGTTTTTTCGGCATCATTTTTAACATTTTATTTGTTTTGATGCAAAGCTCTTGCAGCACTTCTTACCCTGCAACTCATTTCAGGAAAAATAGGAAATTTTCAAATTTTTCTACATGAAGTGCTTTTTTCGGATACCTCATGTAGAAAAGAAGTCCCGATCTGAAATTTGCATTATTATTCATCTTCCACTGCAGCGCAAAACCTGCAAATATACCACTGAATAATTAAGAAGGAGCAGTTATCGTAAAGCGCGTCGGTTAACGACATGCATGAAGTAACGATTTGAGAGTCCAGCAGAATCATTTTTCCTGTGATAGTGTTGTCTGGTGTGTAGTTTTTCTACATAAAGTCTCTTTTTTTGGGTACTTATGTAGAAGAATTTTTAGAACTCCTTTTTTTGCTCTATGTCCGGTTTTTTCTTATTCAACTTTGTGTTTATTTATTGGTTTGTAACCATTTTTACGTTTTGTCCCGTAGCTGAGATATGTTGTGCCCTGGCATTACAGGGAGATATCCGGGTCAGTTGCGGGCGCTGCAAATGAAAGGCGAAAAAGAACCGAATGCGGATGCTTACGTGCCGGGACGCAAAAGCTCCTGTCTCCGTATGGAGGCAGGAGCTTTATCAGAATTTCAGTTATTCAACGATAGCTTCGACGCCATATACCTTGATCTCTTCTTCAGGTTCAGCTGCAGCGGCAGCTTCTTCCTCTTCGAGACCTGCGATAACGAGCTCATCTTCGCTCTCGTCCTTTCCGTTTATGAGGTTGGAGTATTCACCGTAATCTACCTGCACTTCGGAGTAACGCTTCATTCCTGTTCCTGCAGGGATGAGCTTTCCGATCATGACGTTCTCCTTGAGACCTTCGAGTCTGTCGGTCTTGCCCTTGATCGAAGCATCTGTCAGTACTCTTGTTGTCTCCTGGAAGGATGCAGCCGAGAGGAATGACGATGTTGCGAGCGCAGCCTTTGTGATACCGAGAAGCTGTCTGTGAGCTGTGCATGGCTCTCCGCCTTCTGCTTCAGCAGCCTCGTTAGCAGCCTCGATGTCTCTTCTGGAGTACTGTCCGCCCGGCAGAAGCCTTGTATCTCCAGGCTTCTCGACTTTGTACTTGGAGAGCATCTGGCTTACGATGATCTCGATATGCTTGTCGTTGATGTCTACACCCTGATTCTTGTACACTCTCTGTACTTCTCTCAGGAGGTATTCATAAACGCCCTGAACTCCGTTGAGCCTCATGATGTCGTGAGGATCGAGAGGGCCCTTTGTGATCTGATCGCCTGCCTTGACTTCCTGGCCGACTTCAACATTGATTCTTGCTCCGAACGGAATGATGTAATTTCTCTCGCCGCCCTTTTCTTCAACGATGATGTCAGTCTTGTTGTCTTCTCTAGGCTCGATCGCTGTAACGACTCCGTCGCCCTCGCAGATCTCAGCAAGGCCCTTAGGCTTACGTGCCTCGAAGAGCTCCTCAACTCTCGGGAGACCCTGAGTGATATCGGAACCGGCAACGCCGCCCGTATGGAATGTTCTCATGGTCAGCTGTGTACCCGGCTCTCCGATGGACTGGGCAGCGATGATACCAACAGCTTCTCCGGCCTGTACCAGTCTGCCTGTAGCCATGTTCTTGCCGTAGCACTTCGCGCAGAGTCCGGTCTTTGCACGGCATGTCATTGCGGATCTGATCTTGACGGTCTCGATTCCGCGGTCTTCGATGACCTTGGCCATGTCGTCATTGATGTACTCGTTTGCAGCTACAAGAACTTCTCCTGTCGCAGGATCCACAACGTCTTCGCTGGCATATCTGCCGGCGATCCTGAGGCTGAGCTTTTCGATCTCTTCCTTGCCGTCTCTGAACGCTCTTACTTCGATGCCTTCTTCCGTTCCGCAGTCGATCTCATTGATGATGATGCTGTGCGAGATATCTACAAGACGTCTTGTCAGATATCCGGAGTCAGCTGTTCTGAGCGCCGTATCGGTAAGTCCCTTACGGGCACCGTTCGATGAAATGAAGTATTCCAGTATGGACAGACCTTCACGGAAGTTAGCCTTGATAGGGATCTCTACAGTGTGACCTGTAGCGTTCGCCATCAGTCCTCTCATTCCGCCGATCTGGCTGATCTGGGATTTGTTACCTCTCGCTCCGGACTTAGCCATGATATAGAGGTTGTTCAGTGAACCCAGGTTGTCCATGAGAGCGTCAGCTGTATCTTCAGTCGCCTTTCTCCAGGTGCTGATGATGCTTTCGTATCTCTCCTTGTCGGACATGAGTCCTCTTCTGAAGAGAGCCTCGTACTGGTCTACCTTGTTCTCAGCAGCGCTTACGATATCTTTCTTAGCAGCCGGGATCTCCATGTCGGAGATACTGATAGTTACTGCCGAAAGTGTCGAGTAGTGGTAGCCTGTATCCTTGATGTAGTCGAGCATGAGGGCTGTCTCGGTGTTGCCGTGAGCCTTGAAGCATGCGGCGATGATTCTTCCGAGAGCCTTCTTGTCGCAGAGGAAATCTACTTCGAGTGAGTACGGATCCTTCGATCTGTCAACGAATCCAAGGTCCTGAGGAAGTCCTTCGTTGAAGATGAATCTTCCTACTGTCGACTCTACGAGTTTTCCCGGATCGCCTTCGTAAGCATAACGTCTGACCTTGACCTTTGCGTGGATGCCTACAGCACCTGCGTTATAAGCCATGATCATTTCGTCATAGTCAGCGAAGCTCTTGCCGTCGCCCTTCTCTGCCGGACGGTCTCTTTCGACAGTGCCCGGATGAGTCAGGTAGTATGATCCGAGGATCATGTCCTGAGTCGGGACCGTAATAGGCGATCCGTCCTTAGGAGCGAGGATGTTGTTGACCGAGAGCATGAGGAATCTCGCCTCTGCCTGTGCCTCTACTGAGAGAGGTACGTGAACGGCCATCTGGTCTCCGTCGAAGTCAGCGTTGAACGCAGTACATACGAGCGGGTGCAGCTTGATAGCCTTGCCCTCTACGAGTACCGGCTCAAACGCCTGGATTCCCAGTCTGTGCAGTGTAGGGGCACGGTTGAGCAGAACAGGGTGATCCTTGATGATGTAATCAAGAACGTCCCATACTTCA
>CACZGY010000152.1 GCA_902780815.1 uncultured Eubacteriales bacterium | reverse complement strand
TGCCCGTATCCTGAATCGAGGTGTTCAGTTCTTATAACAGATCTCATACCTTCACCTCTTCTTTCTTCCTATAAGCATCGCGATCACTACAGGAGCTCCGAACACAGCTGTCATGGAGCTGATGCTCATCTCTGTCGGTGCGAACAGGCTCCTTGCGAGCAGATCGCAGAAGAGACAGAATACCGAACCGCCGAGAAAGCACTGAGGTATCATTACCACAGGCTTCGAGGTATCAGTGATCGATCTTATGATGTGCGGCACTGCGATACCGACGAATGATATCGGCCCGGCAAAAGCCGTGACTGTCGCGGAGAGAATGCTTGAGAGCGTTATCAGGCCTATACGGAACGAGCGGATATTGACACCTACACTGACCGCGTACTGCTCGCCCATCTGGAAAGCGTTCATCGGCTTGGAAAGAAGGAATGAAACGATAACGGATACAAGCACAACAAGAGCGATAACTCTGATGTTATCCCAGCTGACAGCAGAAAAGCTTCCCATCGACCAGTTGTGCAGATTTACTATATTGGAATCATCGGCGAAGGTGACAAGAAACTCGGTGATTGCCGAGCAGATGTATCCGACCATGACGCCGCAGACTATCAGGACAGCCATGCTTCTCACCTTGCCGGAGATCAGCAGGATCACAGCTGTGACAGCAAGCGATCCTGCAAAAGCAGCGATGATCATCGCAAGTGAGTACACCATCATGCCGTGGCTCAATGCAAATATCATTACACACGCTACTACGAGTTTGGCGCCTGACGAGATACCGAGAATATACGGACCTGCGATCGGGTTCGCAAAGAACGTCTGCAGCAGGAATCCGGAAACTGAAAGAGCTCCTCCGAGAAGAGCCGCTGCAAGTATCCTCGGCATGCGGATGTCCCATACGATCTTGCCGTATTTGGATATCGTATCATGCGAAAACAGGATCTTCAAAGCCTCCCCCATCGTCATTGAGGAGCTGCCGATCAGTATATTAAGTAATATCAGAACCAGGAGCAGTACTCCCAGCAGAGCGTAACACGCCTTGATTCTGCTGCTTTTCATCAGTTCACCCGCATTATTAGTCCAGCTTGTGGAAATATTCCATGCCGCTGTCGTCTGCTTCGCCTGCAAAGATCTTATTCATTTCAACGATCATATCCGCTGCACCGGTGGTCCGCTGGAACGTGCTGGCATCAGTGCACCACACATTGCCGCTTTTTACCGCTGCAAAATCGTTGAATTTATCTGAAAGCGCCGTCAGGTCACTAATATCTTCAAGGCCGCCTTCGATGGTGCTGTTATAGATGAGTATATCAGCATCCACAGCTTTATCATAGAACGCTTCCATCTGCATGTTCATGGTGGAAAGCGCATTGTCTTCTTCACTTGTAATGCCGTTGAGAGCATAAGTCCCGCCGGCCGTTTCTATCATCTTTGTTACATAGTCTCCCGGCTTTCTCACGACTACTGAGCCGTTTGAGTTTACCGAGAAGAATGCCACCAAGGGCGCTTCAGCTATGGCATCTGTGTCCACAGCTTCTACCTTTGTCACGGCCTCGTCAAAAAATGACTGGGCTTCATCTTTTTTTCCAAAAAGAAGTCCGTACAGCTTGATCCACTCAAGTCTTCCCAGTGGGTCTGACTCATAACTAGATCTCTCCACAAGTACCGGTATCCCCAGCTCCTCGATCGCTTCCTTTACCTGCGGGCTGTGATATATCATGGTGGATTCTATAGCGATATCCACGTCGCCCTCCAGCAAGGCTTCATAGTCAGGCGCACGGTACTTTCCGATATAACGGATCGTATCTTTCTCAACAAGTTTTTTGATCTTATCTATGCCCCAGTCTCCTGCCTGAGTGCTGGTCATAACGACAGAATCAAGACCTCCTGCTGCATCGATAAGGTCCATCGCTGATGATGCAGCGTTATATACCGCATGAACAGGCGCCGCGATAACGGTCATACCGCTGACTTCATCTTCCGGGAGCCAGTCAGGAAGCGCATCCGCATCCTCAGTGACGAGATACTTCAGCCCATCCGCTACCGTGACCACTGAAATGCCGTTCTCATAATAATCGACATGGAACTGATCTGCATACTTCAGCTCCATCGTTCCTGTGAGGTGCTCATCCCAGGCGCTGCCCGCACTGCCTTCGCTCCTGCTGCCGCTGCAGCCGGCAAGAACGAGCACCAGCAGCATTATTATTGCTGTTAATAGTTTTCTTTTTTTCATAAATGATAAATGATATACGAATGCAGGGATACTGCTTTCATGACGCAGTATCCCTGCATTATTGCAACTATTATTTTATTGAGGCCGGATCGAATCTAAGCGTATATTCGATCTCATGCGGTTCGCTCATCGCTGTTGTGTCTGCGACCACTTCAAGCGGAGTGCCGAAAGACGCGACCGGGATTTCGAAGACCGAATTGCCCTCGGTGTTCACCGGCTCGTATCTCTTCCCGTCCACGATCATATAGTCGTAATACGGGCTGCTCCAGGTGATGACCGCGATGATCTGATCTCCATTTTTGCGGATCACTGCAGGGCTGTCTACTGAAGCTCTGCCTGTCCCGCCTTCAAGAGTTACATCGACGGTATGTTCTCCGTCAGCTATATCTGATACGGCAGCACTGTCTCCGGATGCATCCCCGCTGATCACAGCCTGAATGTCATCACCCTCTATAGGGTCAGATACTACGACCTTGTGATCATACCAGTTGCCATGTGTGCCTATGAGCGCTACATCGAATTCCTCATCCAGTGCAGGCACCGGAATATCAAATCCGTACACCTCATCTTCATATCCATCGCTGTAGACGACTTTATCTGTGGTAGGCTCAAGCAGCTCAGCTCCCTCTTTCTTGGCATCTTCTGCCAGACCCGGATACAGATTTACGATTTTCTTTGACTGAAGACTGACATGAATGGTCATTTTCCCATCCCTGACCGTCAGTATACCCTTGTCCTGATTCGCCTCATTGACGTGGAACATCGGGTTGTCAGTCGTAAAGGATGCAACATAAGTCCCGTCAGCGATACCGGGATCAGCTGCTTTTTCTGTGCCTCCGCAGCCGGCCATGATGAGCACGGCTGCGGCCAGCACAGCTAATAATAGTAGTTTTGAAAATTTACAGTTTTTCATTCGTGATTCTTACTGAGCCATTGCAGCAGCTGTGTGATCAACGTAGAGTTTCTGTACGTCTGTGATCCTTCCGAGACCTGCGATCTGGCAGCTTACATTGTCAGCAGTGAGTCCCGCACCTGTATCTACAGCTTCATCAGCGCCTTCAACTTCAAATTCGCCGCCATTGACGAATCCATAGTACCAGGAGCCTTCCTCATCGCCCGCCATGTCGTTGTTGGCGTGGTCGCCTGCAACTACCATCAGAGGTCTGAGGA
>CACZGY010000151.1 GCA_902780815.1 uncultured Eubacteriales bacterium | reverse complement strand
GGGCAGAAAGGAGACTGACATGAAAGTCGTAGAAACAAAAAAAGCACCGGGTGCCATCGGACCATATTCACAGGCATTCGTTACAAACGGATTCGTTATCACTTCCGGACAGATCCCTGTAAATCCTGAAACAGGAGAGATCCCTGCAGGCATCGAGGCACAGGCTGCTCAGAGCTGCAAGAATGTAGGAGCAATTCTCGAGGCAGCAGGCTCGGGCTATGATAAGGTCGTAAAGACTACTTGCTTCCTGGCTGACATGGCAGACTTCGCAGCGTTCAATGCTGTATATGCCGAATACTTCACATCAAAACCTGCGAGAAGCTGTGTCGCAGCAAAGGATCTTCCAAAGGGTGTCCTTTGTGAGATAGAGGCTATCGCTGAAGCATAAAACCTGTAAAAACTGGTCAAGGAGGACCATTATGAAAAAGATCGGTGTGCTTACAAGCGGCGGAGATGCGCCGGGAATGAATGCTGCCATAAGAGCGGTCGTAAGATACGGTATTTACTATAATATGGAAGTCTACGGCATCAAGAGAGGCTATGAAGGACTGATCGAGGGAGATGTCGAGAAGCTGTACAGAAGGTCGGTCGGAGACATATTGCAGCGCGGAGGAACCATTCTGAAGACGGCCAGGAGCAAAGAGTTCATGACCGAAGAAGGGCAGGCCAAAGCAGCAAAGACTCTTCGTGACCTCAAGATAGAAGACCTCATAGTCATCGGAGGCAACGGATCGCTCACAGGAGCAAAAATGCTGTCTGACAGATACGGCATTGCTGTAATGGGTATCCCGGGCACTATAGACAATGACCTGTCATATACTGACAATACGATCGGTTTTGACACGGCCATCAATATCGTGCTGGACGCTATCACGCGCATAAGAGATACAAGCTCTTCGCATCAGAGAACAAGTGTCATAGAGGTAATGGGACGTCACTGCGGTGATATAGCTCTTTACTCCGGCATCACAGGCGGTGCAGAGTGCGTACTGCTTCCTGAGATCGATGATGACATTGAGGAAGTATTCAAAAAAGTTACAGCAGGCATACAATCCGGAAAGCTTCATAATATTATTATCAAGGCTGAAGGCTACAATATAAATAATGAAGAACTGTTCAGCCAGCTGAAAGAAAGAACAGGCAGAAATGTAAACTATATCAAACTGTCATATCTTCAGCGCGGAGGTTCGCCTACATTCCGTGACAGGATGCTTGCCACCCAGTGCGGAATGACGGCAATAGACCTTATAAGACACGATGTCAGAAACAGGGCTATCGGAGAAAGAGACGGTCACATAGTGCATTATGACCTTACAGAAGCACTTGAGATGGAAAGAGGTGTAGATTACGACCTGTACAAAGGAGTAGATGTGCTCAGTATGTAACTGAACACAATAGATAAGTGGAAATCAGGAAACTAAGTGAAATAAAGCAGGGACAGTCTGCTTATATAGAATCAGTCGGAGGTGAGGGCGCACTGCGTCAGCACCTCCTTGACATGGGAGTGATTCCGGGAGCACACGTCAAGCTCATCAAGTTTGCACCGATGGGAGATCCCATGGAACTTCGCATACACGGCTATGAGCTGACTCTGAGCCTGGCAGATGCGAAGAATATTGAGATCCTTATCACAGACGACGAGTCAGGATCATACCGCGATGATAACGGATACGATGATGAGGCTGAACATCCGGGCCTGGGAGAAGAGGGAAGATATCACGAAAAGGCGGGTGAAGATCCTCTGCCGGATAATACTACCCTCACGTTTGCGCTTGTAGGTAATCAGAACAGCGGCAAAACGACTCTGTTCAACCAGCTCACGGGATCAAACCAGCATGTGGGCAATTTCCCGGGAGTAACTGTAGACCGCAAGGACGGTGTAATAAAAGGCCATCCGAAGACCCTTATCACGGACCTTCCGGGTATTTACTCCATGTCGCCTTATTCCAGTGAGGAGCTCGTATCGAGAGATTTCGTACTCAATGAGAAGCCTAATGCGATAATCAACATAGTTGATGTCACCAGCATTGACCGCAGCATGTATCTTACGGAGCAGCTGCTCGAGATGGGACTTCCTATGGTAGTAGCGCTCAACATGATGGATGAGATGACCGGCAACGGCGGATCCGTAGATATAAACAGGATGGAGCAGATGCTGGGAGTGCCTGTGGTTCCTATCTCAGCTGCTCAGAACCAGGGCGTAGAAGAGCTGGTAAGTCACGCGATACATGTGGCAAAATACCAGGAAGGCCCAATGAGACAGGACTTCTGCGACAGCACCGAACACGGAGGAGCTGTACACAGGTGCCTGCATGCAGTCTGCCACCTGATAGAGGATCATGCGGACAGAGAGGGCATACCGGTCCGTTTCGCAGCGGCAAAACTGGTCGAAGGAGACCGGCTCATTCTTGAAAGCCTCAAACTCGATAAGAACGAGAAGGAAACGCTTGAGCACCTGATCCTCCAGATGGAAAGGGAGAGAGGTCTCGACAGAAGTGCTGCCATGGCTGACATGCGTTACTCCTTCATATACAAAGTCTGCGACCGCTGTATAACAAGGCCGCACGAGAGCAAGGAGCATATCAGGAGCAGCAGGTACGACACTGTCCTGACAGGCAAATACACAGCTATACCGGTGTTCATCGCTGTGATGGCGGCGGTATTCTTCCTTACATTCGCTTTGATAGGACCGTTCCTTCAGGATCTGCTGCAGAAAGGAATAGACGCACTGGGCGCGGCTGTCGCAGCTGCAATGGCTGCGGGCAATGTAAATCAGGCGATAAGCAGCCTGGTCATGGACGGCATATTCGAAGGCGTCGGAAGCGTACTCAGCTTTCTGCCTATAATCGTGACCATGTTCTTCTTCCTGTCGATCCTGGAAGACAGCGGGTATATCGCGAGAGTCGCTTTCGTGATGGATAAGCCGCTTCGAAAGATAGGTCTTTCCGGACGAAGTATTGTACCTATGCTGATTGGATTCGGCTGTACGGTACCTGCAGTAATGGCGACCAGAACACTGCCAAGTTCGAGAGACAGGCGTATGACCATACTGCTGACACCTTTCATGTCGTGTACAGCCAAGCTGCCTATATACGGTTTCTTCGTTGCGGCATTCTTCCCGGGCAATGGCTGGTGGATAGTTACGGCACTTTATCTGCTCGGTGTGGTTACGGGCATATTGTCAGCTATCATAATGAAGAAGACGGTATTCAAGGGAGAGGCTGTGCCTCTGGTAATGGAACTTCCTAATTACAGACTTCCGTCTGCTAAAAACGTAGGGCATCTCATCTGGGACAAGTCAAAAGACTTCCTCCAGAGAGCATTCTCTGTGATCCTTATAGCTACGATAGTCGTCTGGTTCCTGCAGAGCTTCGACTTCGGGTTCAACATGGTAGATGATGCACAGGGGTCCATGCTGGCGGCAATAGCCGGC
>CACZGY010000150.1 GCA_902780815.1 uncultured Eubacteriales bacterium | reverse complement strand
TTGATGACAGGATTCCCTTTGTACTTTACATATTCGACGCTGCCGTCCTCCTGCTCTTCCGAGACCGCCAAGCACTGCGTCTGAAGCCATCTGCCCTTGTGAAGAGGATCCCTGCTGCTGTCTCCGCAGCCTGTATACATAAGAAGCTGTCTGCCGTCCGGCAAAGTAATTGCCGTACCTGAAAAGCAGCCCGCGCAGTCATACTCTGTATCCGGGGCCATGGCGGCAGAAAGGTATTTCCAGCTTATCAGGTCCTTGCTGACTGCGTGCCCCCAGTGCATAGGGCCCCAGTATGAGCTGTACGGATGATACTGGTAGAAAAGATGGTATTCGCCATTATAGAAGGAGAATCCGTTAGGGTCGTTGAGCCATCCTATGCGCGGTGTTAAATGAAATACCGGGCGCTCTTTTCCTGTAACAAGCGCCGATTCACGTTCTTCGTATTCTCTTACCTGCTGTAGTTCCTTACTGATCAATTGTCTTTCTCCCTGTTATATCCTGATTATATCCAACTGCTGTGCCGGATAATCCCCGGTCAGCTGAGGGAAGGTGTATCCGTTCTGCATCAGAGTACTGCCGCGGCATTCGAACTCAGCTCCGACAGAGTACATCGCATCCGGATCCAGTCCCTTAAGTTTCACATGTACAAGAGTGTAATTTGCCTGTGGATCAGTCACGACAACACTGAGTATGCAGCGGCTTCTGTCCTGACTTACATGTTCCCAGCAAAAGTACCTGCTGTTTTCCGACGGGTCACTCAGCCTGTATAAACGTCCGCCATGGACCACAGGTTCTATGTCCTTATATCGCTTTATCTGATTTCTTATCTCGCCGCATTCCTCCACTGTGAGCTTTGTAAGATCAAGCTCATATCCGAATGTACCGGCCATTGCCACAACACCGCGTGTCGACAGAGGCGTCTTACGTCCTGTCTGATGATTCGGTGATGCGCTTACATGCGCTCCCATTGAAGAGGATGGATATCCGAACGAGGTGCCGTACTGAATGGCAAGCCGCGCCACCGGATCTGTGTTATCTGAGCACCATACCTGCGGTGAGTACTGAAGCATGCCCGCGTCAAAACGTCCGCCGCCGCCCGCGCATCCCTCGAACAGCACGTCCGGGAATTCCGTGGTAAGCCTGTCGTACAATTTATAAAGGCTCAGATAATAGCGGTGAGGTACTTCGCCCTGTCTGGCTGACGGAGTCGAATGTGAGTAAACATCAGATATCGGACGGTTGAAGTCCCATTTTATATAATCTATATCGTAGTCCCTGAGCAGTCCGGCTATGGTGTTATATAAATACTCATGCACATCATCGTTTGACAGGTCGAGCACAAGCTGATTGCGCGCCATCATAGGTGCCCGTCCCGGAGCTGTCAGGGCCCACTCAGGATGTGCCTTGTACAGATCTGAATCTTCGCTTATCATCTCCGGTTCTATCCAGAGTCCGAACTTAAGGCCCATTCCCTTGACCTTTGAGATCAGACCTCCGAGCCCGTTCGGCAGCTTATCTGTGTCAACCACCCAGTCGCCCAGGCCGCCATTGTCATCTTTTCTGTTTCTGAACCAGCCATCATCGAGCACAAACATCTCTATACCGAGATCCTTGGCTATACCGCAGATCTCAAGGAGTTTGTCTTCTGTGAAATCAAAGTATGTTGCTTCCCAGTTGTTGACAAGCACCGGTCTGTGGCTGAGTTTATGCTTTCCTCTCACTACGTTGTTGCGTATGCAGCGGTGATAATTATTCGAAAGCTCAGTCAGTCCGTCAGCGCATGTAAGTATCACTTCAGGTGTATGAAGCGATGTGCCCGGCTCGAGCTCCCAGCGGAAGCGGTCGTCATTGAGTCCCATTACTACACGGACGCTCTCGAACTGATCGCGTTCGACCTCAGTTTTGTGGTTTCCCGAATACATGAGCATCATGCCGTAACATATGCCGCTGTCTTCGGTAGCATCATGATCGCATATGATTATAAAAGGATTATGCTGATGGCTCGACATTCCGCGTCCTGATATAAAAGTATGGACACCGTGGAACATTTTTATGCGCTCTACCTGACGTTCCATGCAGTGCCTGCCGTGGAAATGGATCAGATCCCAGTTCCCGTAAGGTAAATCGAGGCACATTGAAGATGCCTTGCGCAGCCACACCATTTCTGAACCTGCATTGATTATTTCTGCTGATCTGGTGATGATATCAAGATCTTCAAACACACCGTAATACAGCTTGATCCCCATGTTTGCCGCGTTATCGATAAGTGTCACTATCAGCGTCTGCGCCTTGCCTTCTTCATCATACACTGACGGAAGCCCCGGTATGCTGAGTTTTCCGCTTACAATTTCATGGGACACATACTTGAATTCCGCACAGCGACTACCGTCTGAACATGATGCCGCTATGCTGTTTACGCGAAAGTCTCCCACACCGAAAGATGTATACTCCTGCGGCATAGAATCCAGAGAGTATGTGCGGTCATACCTCATGTCATAAGGATTGCCGGAGAACCCTCTGTCATAATAACGGAACGCGTAAGACAGGTTGTCCTGTCCCGGCTTTGGTCCGTAATACATATGCTGAAGATAGCCCAGATGGTCGATCTTCATATGGTAACCTGAATTCTTTGTTTCAAGTATCAGGTGTTTCGTCTCTTCTATATACCGTATGCTCATTTCCCTCTCCGTTTAAAAAGTTTATATTACACGAAGATAATATCAAAAAAATAACAGGACTGCCACCGAATAGTGACAGTCCTATAAAGTGTTTTAATTAAGTACCGGATCAGTAAAACCCTACCACTCTTTCCAGAGAAGGCTGAGCTCTGTATCCTTGTCGAAGAGCTGGAGCTTGTTAAGATCAAGCGCCATTGTTCCTTCCATGCCGACATAGAGGTCAACATCAGAAGCAACTCTTGCTGTGCACTGCTTGCCTCCGAGTGTGAAGTACAGATATGCCTCTGCACCGAGAAGCTCACGTACTTCGATAGGAGCCTTGATCGTAACGAAATCTTTCTCCTTGCCTCTTCCGTCGAGGAGATGCTCAGGTCTGATACCTGCGATAACAGTCTTGCCAACGTAATCCTTGACTGCCTCAGCCTTATCAGCAGGGAGCTTGATTGGGAATCCTGCCATATTAAGGAATGTGTCAGCGCCCTTCTTCTCAACTTCACACTCCAGGAAGTTCATCTGAGGTGATCCGATGAATCCTGCAACGAAGAGGTTGTATGGCTTGTTGTAGAGGTGCTCAGGCGAGTTGATCTGCTGAACGAGACCATCCTTCATAACTACGATCCTTGTACCGAGTGTCATAGCCTCAGTCTGGTCGTGAGTTACGTAGATGATCGTAGTTCCCAGTCTCTCGTGGAGCTTAGCGATCTCTGTTCTCATCTGTACTCTCAGCTTAGCATCGAGGTTGGACAGAGGCTCGTCCATGAGG
>CACZGY010000149.1 GCA_902780815.1 uncultured Eubacteriales bacterium | reverse complement strand
CCCAGGTCATCCTTTGTGAGATACGCAGTGATCGCGTTTCTAATCTGTTCTTTTGCCTTGCTTATGTTCATGTCTTTATCCTTGTTGAGTACAGCTGTTATGCATGTCCAAATGGTATCACAATTCGTCAGGCCGCAGTACGACTTTCATTGCCCAAACCGGCACTTCAGGCACATTGTATCCGCTTTCCACAAATACGAAAGCTGTTTTGTAAGCCGGCTTTGAAGAAGGATACATTCCGAGGCCATCGGTGAAATATATCAGTCCTTTAAGATCACTGAATGACCCTTCTTTCACCAGTCTGTCGACATAGTCGAATACCGGTCTGAAATCCGTGCCGCCAAGGCCTCTTACCTCCATGGTCTCAATATATCTGTCGAAATCCTCTGTGGAGGTGATTACCTCATCCGACTGTATCTGTGCGTCACACTGAACTATGTGCACATTTATCCTGTTATGGAATGATTCCCGGCTCTTCAGTATGTTGTACGTCTTCTGCAGGAATGTCTGAACTTCCTCCCCCGCTACCGATCCTGAGGTGTCGATTGCTATCACAAAATCTCTTATACGGCTGTCCTCGCGGTACTCGAGAGGCTCTATCAGCGGCATTTTCTGATAATGCTGCAGCCCGTAATTGTAATATATATAGTCGAACTCATCGTCTGAGACTCTTACAGTTTCATTG
This sequence comes from uncultured Eubacteriales bacterium, assembly GCA_902780815.1. Lineage (GTDB taxonomy): Bacteria > Bacillota > Clostridia > Peptostreptococcales > Anaerovoracaceae > Crickella. The sequence continues at coordinate 2,786 of CACZGY010000149.1, read as the reverse complement.
ACCGCTGAGAATTTTCTGAGGAAATCGGAGTAATCATATTTCTCGCGGTTCACCGCCCTTAGGTTCTGCACCAAGGATGAAGCGAATTTTCCACGCACTTTTGCGAATGTTTCGATCTCCATCTCGATCTGCCCTGCGATCTCCTTCCACTCACTCTCCGTGATCATATCGTCGCGCACAGTCTCGGGTTCACCTGACAGCACAGTCTGTACAGCAGGTGGCTGCGCCTCTCCCAAGTACCACGCTGAGTGCTCGTCTGCTCTGAACAGTTCTTCGAGCTGCTTCATTTTTTCTGCAGAATCAGCGGTGCTCAGTTCATTTTTCCGAAGCGAGCTGTATATCTTTTCAGCTGTAAGGAACCCCGTATCTCTCCGTATCTTTCTGAGTATGTCGCGTCTGCGGCCGTCATCGTCCGACCTTGTGCACGGGAGATCGAGTTCACATATGACTGATTCAGCGGCTATATCACAGGCAAGGTCCCACAGCCTTCTATCCGTATCAGGACCGGTAAAAGGATGGCAGAACACACAGTGAAGCACCAGATGCAGGTAGGTCCTCGTCACCATCTCCTTTGACTCACGATAGGCTCTGAGCACAAAAGCCGGGTCATAATAAAGAACGCGTCCGTCTGTAGAAAGACTGCCGTGGTATACCTCCCTGTCATGGAATGTAAGAGCAACATCCATGTACCTGAGGTTCACCAGCAGCCTTCCCCTGGATATCTCCAGTACGTCCGCGGCCAGTTCTTTCAGCTTTTCTTCTTTGTCACCATGGTTTTTTACTTCAGTCATTTCTCTTATCTCCGAGGAGTTTCCTGAAATACGCCGATGCTTTTGCTGCCAGGCTGTGATCCTCTCCGGATGAAGTGACACCCACAACAAGAGGATCCCTTCTTGCTATGCCCGGAAAATAAAAGTCGCAAATCGTTTTGTCGCTTGATGCATTCACCAGTATGCCGCGGCGTCTGCACATTCCTGCGATACGGACATCCGTACCCGCATGTCCGGTTGAAGTTATCACAATGTCTGCCCCGTCAAGGTCTCTCTCGTCGAACCTCCTGCGGTGCAGCGATATGCGGCCTTCCTCATCCAGTGCAATAATAGACGCATCTGCCTCAGGTGAAACTACAGTAATACTTCCGGCAAAGTCGAGCATCGTTTTTATCCTGCCCGTGTTTACACGTCCTGCTCCGACGAAAAGCACATTTTTTTCTGAAAGATCCACAAACAGCGGAAAATACAGGCTCATTCGTAATACCTCTTCTTCACGAAATGATTGAGAACGCCGCCCACGGCTATTATTGCCAGAGCAATATATATCACCTGGAGGGCCGCATCCTGAGTATCGGCTATAGTGCCGCCATCTTCATTCAATTCTATCATAACAGTACCGTCCGGCAGGCTTTCAGCGAGAAATACTATGTTTCTGTCATACCATTTCTGCTTCTTTTTACTGAAAGCCGCGCACGGGATCTCCTTGTTGAGAGCTTCAACCGAAATACTGAAACTGCCGTATCCGTCCTTTTCATCTGCGGCTATCCACTCGCTGCTGTCAGCTGCAGCTGCCTGCTCAGCTGTTCCCTGAAATACATAAGCATAGCTTGTGCTCGATACTGTGATGACAGCTTCCATTCTGCCGTCCCTGTTGGTCAGGTCTGAATGAATTATCTTAAAAAAGCGGGAGTCAGATATGACATCCGGTTCGTAACCGCCCTCCTTAACATCCTCCGGATACACCGGAGTCATGCTGTACACGAGCGTACCGTCCTGCAGGCTCCTATCACGCTGAGGTGCGGATCCGTCGTCATCGACTCCTATTCCTCTTGATTCATCCTTTAAAACTACAGGCTCAGCAAAAGCATCCCACATACCTGCCGGCATGAGGAGCATGAAAGCCATAATTAATGATGCTGCAATTGCTGCCATGCGTTTCATAATTACAGATTCTTTTTGCGGTAAATAAATACTACTGATATCGAGCCTAGGACCAAAAGCCAACCGGCAAGGACTGCAAATCCTATAAGTTCCGGCGCTTCTCCCTGAGCTATGCTCCTTATCATTCCGCTCGCCTGCGACAGCGGTATGATCTCGATGACCTGCCTGAATCCGTCAGGTATTTCCTCAGTCGAGAAGAATGTGTTGCAGAGGAAAGTCATCGGCATGATTATATATGTATTGAACCTCGGAGCATCCGAGTATGTTTTAGCTAAAAACGACAGCACAAGCGCAAGAGTCGCAAACACCATGCCGTTGAGAAGCATTATGAGAAATGAAAGGCCGTTGAACACAAGGCCATGCCTTACGGGAGTCGTCAGTACCAGTATTACGCATGCAGCATACATTCCCCTGAAGCTTCCGCCGATTATCTGTCCGAGTATGAACTGCCACAGCGGAGTCGGCGATACCATCACCTGATCAAGCGCCTTCTCATATAACCTCTGCACGCTCATGTTCTGAGCAATAGCGCTGAAGCTGCCCGTCATGGTGCACATCGCCACCAGCCCCGGAACAAGGAACTGTATGTAAGGCTGACCGTGGGAAGTGACTCTGATGCCAAGGCCGAAGATTATCAGGTACATCAAAGGAGAGATCATCGCCGCAACGGTGATCTTATAGAAATCTCGTCTGAACTCGACCCATTTTTCCCAGAGTACTGTGATTATGCCCATTCTTTTGTCTTTACTGCAGTTTTCGCCCTGCAACGTCTATAAATACATCCTCAAGTGTCGTCTGTCTGAGCACAGACCCTGCCCCCGTGCTCTCGAGGTATCGGATCGCCTCTTCCCT
>CACZGY010000148.1 GCA_902780815.1 uncultured Eubacteriales bacterium | reverse complement strand
GGATCAAGATTATAAGGATCAAACTCTTCCTCTATCTCCTGTCCGTTCTCATCAATTCCTTTGATCGTATATGTCTTATCCTTCCCGTCGGAATTTATGAAAATGCTAAAAGATTTTTCCTCTTCCTGATAGGAATATACCATCTGCCCGTCACTCTCATGAGCAAGCATTTCCTTGGTCTTTATGTTCGCAGTGATGCATCTGGTATATGCCTTTGATTCACCATATGCTCCTATAGGTGACACCCCTTGAATACTTCCGAATTGCAGTTCAGAACTGATATCACTATCAACGCTTGTTCTATTCCCCTCTTCGGTCTGTGATACGCCGGAATCTTCTCTATGAAATGCCAGCATCTGATTCATAAAACTTCCGACGTTCCCGAAATCATAGTTTCCGGATCCGTTCCTCACAGAATAATACATGCTCCTATTCTGATACGTTGCTAATCCTGCTATAGACATATGTTTCTCCTTTCTGCGGTTCGTCTGTCGGTCAGAACTGCTCCGCTCCCCTTGAAAGGACCGAGCGATTGTATTTCTCATTTCGTGTATTCACGAAACAACTTCTTTACCATCTGATATCTTGAACGGGGAATCGTGAACACTTCCCCGGTTGATATTGTCATCAAATAGTTTGATACTTCTGTTACATACCGCATATTCACCAAACAACTCCGATGACATCTTATAAATCCATACGGTAAGAGAACCCTCTCGATCTCATCAAGTCTTTGGTATATCCTGAATTGCATCTCTTCCTGTCCTTCAATAACAAAAAACACATTTCTGTGTCCCTCCGTCTGCACATATATAATGCTCTCAGGATCCAAACTTCTCTCACCGCCCACAAATGGGAACGAAACCAAACACATCACCCCTTCTGTTCTTTTTTAAGCAAAAAGCATCTTCTTCAATCAATCCATTGAAAAAGATGCCATCCATAGCCGATATTATTTATGCTGATATAGATATCGGAATCAATATATGCATTTATAACCGCAATGTCACGAACAGACGGTTATATGTAGCGAATAGCCCATAGACTTGTTTTCTTACTGTATCCATTCCCAGACATCACCCGACTGTACAAGGTTATCCTTGGTTACACTTCCTTTTAAGAACATATTCCAAAACTCCTTTATGCCAGCGAATTTAAGGTTCTCATCCTTCTTAAAACCCGCGATGAAGTCCTCAACACGCTTTGCATCATCAGGATTATCATATTTAAGCTCCCAGCTGGACAACACTTTTCCATTTTGACACTTCTTGCTGCTGATCCCATCTTTTCCAATGCAAGTGATCGTCCAGACTTTCTCTTTATTCTCATCCTCATCGACAGAAGCACACTCGGTTGCGCCCCTCGTAGAAGACACGCCTACAGTCGTACTATCTGTCAACTGTACTTCCTGTAGCTTTGACAGGGCATTTCTTTCCATCTTTTGTGCTTCTTTTGCAGTCATCAACACGGTCTGATCATCAGTCTTAAGTTTCTTTGTCCAGTTCTTTTCGTGATCAACGCCCTCTTCAGTGGAAACTCCCTCCGCTTCACCTTCTTCAGACTTGCCCGGCGCAAACCCGCTTGCCACAGCCAAAGCTGCCGAAGATGCAGCCATTGTTCTCATCTCGGGATCTGCTTCCAAAGCCGCCTTCTGGGCTGCTTCATCCTGCATCTCCTTCATCTGCCTCTGACGTTCTTTAAAAGCGTCAACATACTTGTCAACGCCCTCAATCATCTTGTCCCATTCCTCGACAGACATATCGCGCCAGTCTTTTTCCTCTTTCAGATCCTGCGCTGATATTTTATGAGCTTCCTCAAAGTCCTTGATTGCGTCAGATAGACTTTCTTTTTTTGATGCTGTATTACTATAATATGTACTAACGCCGTTATAAGCGCCAACTCCCGCTATCCCCATCTTAGCTCCTTTCCACGACCGCTCTGTTTTCAATGGCCATATTGATTCTGAATAAGGTCATAGTCGAAAAGACAGTATTTACATCCTCTTCATTATAAGCAGCTTCATCTTCGTGAATTTCCTGTTGCTCTTCAGCCTTATCAGTTACATTTTCCACGGTCTCGATTTCTTCCTCATCAAGCTCATTAAGCTTCTTTGTACAATGATTGTACTGAGCGATAGCTCTCATAATCGCATTAAGGTCAGCCGGAGTGAACATTCCGGCCGCCTTTGACAGATCCCCCAGGTTATCCACATTTACCTTAAGATTTCCACCGCTTGGGAGGCTTATATTTAAAACATTCTTCGGATCTGATACATCACCGAGACATATAGAATTTCTCTTATAATCGCAGACAAAAACAACGCCGTTATACTCAATCAATCCATCTTTTGCCAGATGGCTGTACGGACATTTTAGCTGCGTGTCCCCAAAGATTTTTGAGAAAGAAGTGCTCCTATCGACTGAGGCAGCTTTTCTTTCGCCCTGCGATGCCATCAGCTCAAGGCTTTTCGCATTCTGAACCTCGTTTATTCCCATTTTTGCCCTTTCCGCAGTCGATCTGTCAGTCACGACTGCACCGCTCCCCGGAAAGGTCCGAGCGGTATTAAGTGATTCTATAGATAATCCAAAAGATTCATCCATCTACTGATATTTTTCTCGTTTCTATCATTCTGCAGTTCTAAATCAAGTTGCTGTTCGTACCAGCTTCTGTAATCAACAATCGTATTTTCATTTGCATTCGGCATCCTATGCTGCAAATAAATATGAGCCAGAATAATTTCCGGAGCGGGATTCTCGATTTTTCCTTCGGCTTCCAAATGATACAGTCTTACCGACAGATCAACCATATTGCAGGAGGAAGCATTTACTTTCTCGGCATCAACGATTCTTTCCTCCTCTTTCCCGTTATCATATTTTAGTTTGACGGTATACTCTGACGTACTCCCTTCGTTTCTGTATACCTCAGCACTATATCCAAACTGTCCATCATGCCAATGCCATACCGGTTTTCCGGTACAGGATTGACTGTGTGATTCAGAAACGCTCCTGGCTTTATCAGCATCATCCAACTTGTTCTGAACCACATCAGCAAACGAAGTCGATGTCTGTTTTTGTTCCGTATCTGTACTCCGGGTATAATTCCCAGTTATCATGCCATAATTGCCTATCCCAATTGCATTCATAAAAACCCCTTTCAGCACTCGCCTGAACGGCTCTGTTATATTACGCCCCTACTGAAAATGTCGGCATACTGTCATATACTTCCGTGAGCGGACTCCAGTTCTTTAGATCAAAACCTTCATCGTCTTCATCTTCTGCGTCGGAAAATACATCTCCACTCTCCCTGTTCTTCTTATCGCCCTCCTCAACAGTATTCGGAAGCTTTTCATATGCACCCGATTTATGAAACTCTGTTGAGATCCGGTTTACTGCTGCATAAATGTATTCCCTGTCAGGATCATTCTTTGAAATACCGCTTAATGACGCAGATATGATACTATCAGCCTCTTCTTTGCT
>CACZGY010000147.1 GCA_902780815.1 uncultured Eubacteriales bacterium | reverse complement strand
GACATCGACCTGACGATCATCTACGGATCTGTCAAACATACCGACATCGTCTGCGGCGATGAGCTTGAAGCAGCACGCAAGGCTGCTCCGGACAAGATCCATCTGGTGCATGTAATGTCCGACGATGATGAGTGGGACGGCGAGAAGGGCTTCGTTACAGAGGAGATCATCAGAAAGTACTCGCCTGAAGGCGCCTCGTATTTCTTCTGCGGACCTCCGGTGATGTTATTCAGACACGATGCGACCGCACAGCCGGCTGTAAAAATGATCCCGGGCTTCCCTATGGATCAGGTCGGCAAGACTTACAAGATCACCGTAAGGCGCGGTATCCATGAAGATGTGATCGATGCTGCTGCTGACGAGCCGGTGGCGGTCGCTCTCGAAAGAGCGGCTATCCCTATCGACACTCACTGCAGAGGCGGCGAGTGCGGATACTGCAGGACTCAGCTGCTGGAGGGAGACATATTTGTATCTCCTCTCAATGACGGCAGAAGAGCCATGGACAAGGAACTCGGATGGTTCCATGCATGCTCGGCATACCCTGCTTCCGATCTGAAGATCAAGATCCCTATCATCTAGATCAGCAGTTACGGAATATTCGAAAACCATTCAAAGCTCCGGCATATGACCGGAGCTTTTACATTGTTAAAATTCATCAATGAATCACAATTCCGTTTGCAAATAGTCTATAATAATGCTCTGCGGGAGAAGAGCTATAACCTTATGAAAAGGATTGCACCTCTCCCATATGGGAAGGAGATAAAAATTATGGGAAGGAGATAAAAATGAACAAAAATATTATAGCGGCTGTCGGATACTTCACCTGGATCGGCTTCATGATCGCATTCATTATGGGCGACAAGAATGACCCGTTCGTACGGCATCATCTGAATCAGGCGCTGGTCATCGATCTGGCGGGTCTGATAGCAGGAGTGTTTGCGGTTATACCGCTTCTGGGAGCCCTCGTAGCTGCAGTGGTAAATATTGCGGGACTTGTGCTGGACGTTATGGGCGCGATCAGTGCGTACAGAGGAAGCACGGAACCCCTTCCGTACATTGGCGACATACATATTATCGGCTGATGCGGGCACTTCTAAAACCATTCGCGAAACTGTTTGAAACTTCAATTATTCATAACGTAAAACCCTGGAACACGTTTTATAGAAAGGAAGAGCAAAATGAAAAAAGCAACCAGATTTCTTTCACTGATGATGGTACTGCTCATGATGATGTCCCTCGGTCTCACAGCTTGCGGAAGCAAGAGTGATGAGGGCCAGAATCCTGCCATGAACTATGTCGGTAATTATGTGTGCGGCAGAGCATGCATACTCATCGGAGCAACTGACGAAGAAAATGGCATGAACGCGACGGTCACATGGAGCAGCAGTGCAGCAGAAAACAGCACATGGGTGATGAGCGGAACTTTCGATCCGGAGACGCTCCAGTTTGAATACCATGACTGTGTCAAGACCGACTACGTTTATAAGGAAGACGGCGAAGTCGATTCCCAGGAGGAAGTATACACAGGCGGACATGGCTTCATGACTTTCACTGACGGAGAGCCTATTACACTTACTTGGCAGGAAGATCAGGAGCATGCAGCAGATGATATGGTCTTTGAGTATGCCGGAATGGTACCTGATGACGGCAATGTGGGAATCGCAAACCCTTGGAGTGATGCAGGCACGCTTGCTGAAGCTGCTGAAGGCGCAGGCATCGATGGATTCTCGATCCCTGAAGGCGCAGAGATCAGCCTTGGCGCAGTCAATGTTACTGAGGCAAGATATATGGAAGGCCTTGCAGAAGCGGTAGTTGAATTCCCTGCAGTTGAGATGACTATCCGTAAGGGAAATGCATCCGTTGCTGAAGACGGAGATATCTCGGGTGACTACAACGAGTATGCCAATACATGGACGCAGAACATAAAGGGACTCGAAGTTACATGCTTCGGAAACCGTGAGGGTGATGCAACCAAGACTATCTGGAAGGTAGACGACACCTGCTACTCGATCACGGCATACGGACTTGGCGGAGATACAGATTACGGCCTCTCGGCAGACGATCTCAATTCGCTGATCAACGGCATCCAGTAAGCTGCAGCACTTGCTGAGAGCCATTTATGCATAATAGTGAAATAGTATTCAATTATTAGGCTGCTCAAGTCAGCCGTAAAAAGGAAATTTTAAAAAAGTTCTACATGGATGCCTGAAATATGGCAGTTCATGTAGAACTTTTTGATTAAAAAAATGTTTGCTCGTTATGCGGGCTTTATAATAACACCTGAATACCCTTTTACTTGGGTGTTATGCCGTAAATTTTACGCTCCGTGACGCTTATTCCCTCAAAAAAACGATGAATACGGCTGAATAAATACACATTGGGCGAGCAGCTTCAGTTTTTTCTACATAAAACCCGAAAAAAAGGGTGTCCATGTAGAAAAAATTTTCAAACTCCTTTTCCGACTATATGTTACGCATTTTTGATCAGCGACAGAGCCTGTTCGATGAGATCGTTGCTTTCACCGAGTTTATCTACCGCATCGTGGATAAGGTCGCCGGCCACATCGTCGAAGCAGTGCGCGAGATCGTGCAGTTCTTCAGCGTGATGCCTGTTATGGTCGAGCATGTAGTTGAGAAGAGCGAGGGCTTCTTCCGGTGAAGATGCCGCCGCGTGCGAGTGAGTGTGAGCATGTGCATGAACTGTGCCGTCAGCATGAGTATGCGTGTGGCTGTGACCGCAGTGCTCGTGCGAATGAGTATGCTCGTGATCGTGTTCGTGGACCTCATGCTCGTGGTCTGCCGTGATGATTTTACTTTCGTTATCTGTACACATTTTGTGCCTCCCTTCGCAGTTTCTTACCCGTTTATTGTAATCAAATATGTGGTGTTTTTAAAGCCTTTACAACCCCATATGGGGGTTATTTTTATTCAGGAAATTCTTGTATAAAAAAAATACAAAAACGCGGACACTAATTGCAGTTTCCGCGTTTCCTTCTCGTTGACACATTTATAACAAAGGCCGTAAAATAGAATCAACAATATTATTGTAGAAAAAGTCTGTTCCGCATCTGCCGCAGACGCGTGCTTTCGCGCGTTAAAGCATTGTGGAGAGACGGTTTTCTATGAGAGTTTTTATATCAGAGAGGGAGAGGTAAGGTGACACATAATGCGTGACTTAAAGCATCTGATCTACTTTGAGGACCTGCTGCAGGAAGCTAACAATGAGCTCGTGCGCAAGGGCAAGGAAGACGGCAATCTGTGTCTTGGTTACACTTGCTACTTTATGCCTGAAGTCCTCCTCGATCTGCCTGGCTGCTTCGCAGTAAGACTGAGAGCGCCTAAGTGCACATCGCCTGACATGGCTTCATACTACATGTCCGGACGTACATGCCACTACGGCAGATCACTCCTCGAGAGAGCTCTGGAGGGCGGATTCAACTTCATCGACGCCCAGCTCGCCACAGAGACCTGCACAGTAACATGCAGATTCCAGGAGCATCTCGATTACATGGACGACGTTATCAATAACGCAACGTTCAAAACTTCATTTACAGACGTTCCGTTCAAGAAGAACGCGAATAGCATCGATCACTACAGGAAGCAGCTCAAGATCAAAGTTCTTGACTTCCTTAATAAGGAATACGGCGTAGACGTATCCGACGAGGCTATCCTGAAAGCGATCAAAATCAACAACGAGGTAAACGACATCATCACAGAGATCGGAAACTTCCGCAAGCTCGATAACCCTACTATCACAGGTTACGAGTTCAGTGTCATCACACTGGTATCGATGGTTTGCCCTAAGTATCTCATCGTGGACAAGCTGAGAGAGACTCTCGAAGAGCTCAAAACAAGAGAGCCGGACGACAAGCCTAACTACAAGATCAAGGTTCTGCTCGCCGGTTCCGAGAACGACGACCCGGATTTCGTAAAACTGATCGAAGGCTGCGGAGCTCTCGTAGTAGCTGACAGACACTGCTACGGCTCGCTCGAGGCCAGACAGCACATCGACATCAAGGAGGGCGAGGATCCTCTGACAGCTGTCGCCAGACATTACCTGCTGACAAGCCAGTGCGCAAGGTTCATGGAGCAGCAGGAGATGAGACACCGCAAGAAGGTGCTCGCTGATTATGCCAAGGAGTACAAGGCAGACGGTATCATCGTGGAATCCAACAAGTTCTGCGAATACTGGAGCTTTGAGAGAATGATCGACACGATCGTTCTGCCTAGAGACTTCGGATATCCGGTA
>CACZGY010000146.1 GCA_902780815.1 uncultured Eubacteriales bacterium | reverse complement strand
TGTCATGTTTGCAATACTATGCTCAAACCCTGTTGCAAAGAATGCCAGCAGGCACCAGAAAACCATCAGCAGCTTACCGGCGTCCGATTTAGCTCTGAAGCCGCACCATACAGCCAGGCATACCAGTGTATTACACAGCATGCCTCTTGTCAGAAGCGGTATGAAGCCTGCCGTCATCTTTGCCGCCGCAGCGCCTGTCATAGCGCTCAGAGTCGCGTCACTGTAGAGTCCCGTCAGGCTGAATACCAATGCCAGCAGCGCCGAGCCTGCAAGATTTCCGACCCAGCATACTCCCCACAGCTTCAGTGCGTCGCCAAGTGTTACGGTCTTGCGAAGGAGACCGGCGGTCATTACCAGATTATTACCGGTAAATAATTCCGCGCCAGCTATCACCACAAGACTCAGTGCAATGCCGAAGCAGCAACCCATCACAAGTTTGGTGTATGGTGCTCCGGCAAGTGCTCCGCTTAATGTAAATACCAGAAGGATACCAAAGCCGATGTATGCTCCTGCCAGCATGGACAGCAGAAAGTAGCCACCCGGATTCTTCTTCAGAAGAGCGGATTTTGCGGCTGCTCCTTTGGAAGCAGCTGTGAATTCTTCATTGAACATATTATTCTCCTTGCTTCAGAACTACCGCATCTTCTCTCTCGGAAAAACGCCACATTGAGTTTCTAAGCTCGTTGTTCTGATCGTAGCGCTTGCCGCCCCAGTAGATTCTTCCCTGGATCTCGCACTTCGGATTCGGAGTGACATCCTTCATGATGTATTTCAAGAATTCCTCAAAACCGGTACGGTCAACGATATAGCCGATATGTTCCTTGCTCTCAACTGCCTCTCTGTCCAGATATTCATCCAGATATGCATATACGTTACAGATGACTTTCTTCACGGTATCATGGTCTGCCCACCTCATGAAGTCTTCTGCCATGCGAGGATTCTTCTTGCCAGTACGTCCAAGCAGCACGACGCGGTAATACTCTTCTTTGCTTCTTGTCCATGCTCTCGTTGGGCAGTAATTGACACAGAGTGCGCATCCTACGCATTTGTTGACATCACGCTCTATTTTGCCATTTACAATCTTTAGAGCTCCGACTGATCTCTTTTTGCAGTACTTGACGCACTGCTCGCAGCTGATGCAGCGATCCTTGTTGTATTGAGGCTCACTCATGCCGATGATACCAAAGTCATTAAGACGTGTGTGTGCGCAGTCATTCGAGCAGCCTGTGAAGGCGATCTTAACGTGATGATCGTTCGGGAATATAGCCTTATCTATCTCCTGCGCGAATTTCTTTGTATCATAGTTGGCGAACGGGCAGAGCTGTTTGCCCGGACAAGCCACGACATTACGTGTTCCGGAAGCAGGATATCCGCCGTTATACTCTTCCTGATTGATGTTTCTGTTCTCGATTATCAGCTGAAGAGCCTTGTTGACTTCTTCAACATCCTTCAGATCGATCCCCGGGATCTCAAATCCCTGGCGGTTCGTGATATTTACCATGCCCTTGCCGTATTTTCTGGCTATATCGACGACACGCTGCAGCGAATCAACATCGATCTCTCCGCCCGGGCAGCGAACACGGGAAGCGGTTTCTCCTCTGACCTTGGATACACGGTAGGCGTTCTTCTTCAGTTTCTTTAAATTAGTATCTGTAGTCGTTTTATTCATGGTTCCACCTCCCGCTAATCGATCAGTGTCTTGTGCTCAGAGAACTTGAATACAGGACCATCGATGCAGACATACTTGTCGTTGATGCGGCAGTGACCGCACTTTCCGATCCCGCAGCTCATCCTTCTCGAATCCGAGATCCAGACGTTATCCTCACTTAGACCTCTCTTGACGAGTTCGATCATAGAGAACTTGATCATCGGAGGCGGGCCTACTACGATGGCCTTGCACTTACTGATATCTCTGATCGGGATGTCCGGAATGTATTTGGTGACCAGGCCGACCTTGCCCTCATATCCTTCAGGCGCGCCGTCGACAGTAAGCGTCAGGTCGATCTTCTCAGCCCAATCCTTAAGGTCTGCCTTGAACATGATCTCTCCCGGGTCCTTGAATCCGGCGATCATATGTACGTCTTTCGCGCTTTCAGTCTCGCACAGATACTGTACTACACCTCTGACAGGTGAAACTGCAGTACCGCCGACAACGATGATCAGCTCTCCGCCCTCAAACTCATGCACATCAAAGCCATTTCCGTAAGGTCCGCGGAGGAAGAGGCTGTCGCCTGCCTTGAAGTTATCAAATAGATAGTCCGTAACTTTTCCTACGGCTCTCAGGGTCAGGTCAACGTAATCAGGCCCGATGCCGCTGACCGAGATAGGGCATTCTCCGACCTTAGGGATCGAGATCTGGAAAAACTGTCCCGGTTTTACATCTCCAACGTAAGTAAATCTGAAAGTCCATTCCTGAGCCGTATGTTTTATAATGTCCTGAAGCTTTGAAGGAACAGGTGTATATTCATTCTTTCCGCAGTTACACATTCTCTGTCACCTCCTTCACTCTCGCGTTAAGTTTGTTTATACAGTTCGCAAACGAGATATACTCAGGGCATACAGTATCGCAGCGTCCGCAGCCTACGCACATATCGTAGCCGAAGCGTTTTCTGAAGTCATACACCTTGTGTAGGACCTTGAATCTCATTCTCTCGCCGTTGGTTTTTCTCATTACCAGACCGCCTGCTACATCGGTATATCCGTCTACCATGCATGAAGCGTTGACGCGGCGGCGTTCGCCTACTCTGCCGTTATCCGTATAGAAAACGTCCTGGATCGTAAAGCATGTGCAGGTCGGGCATACGAAGTTACAGCGGCCGCAGTTGACACAACGCTTGGTGTACTCATCCCACATCGGATCCTTGAACAACTCGATAGGTACTTCCTCCGGCCTTGTTACCTTGAACTCCGCCTCTGTCACAAAACGAGGCTCAACATTATCTTTTGAACCGCCTGCGCCTTCAAATGCAGCAAACAGTTCATCATCTTTGACATCGCAGTACACTTTGCCATCGACAACATCGATCGAGAAAGCATACTCATCTGTCTTGTTGCTTCCCATGTCTACGCAAAAGCTGTTCGGACACGCCTTTCCGCATCCGATCAGAGCGAATTTCACTCTGTCTCTGAGCCTCTCATAGAACCAGTCGTTGTTTGGCCCGTTACCTGTATACATCTGATCGAGTCTCTTCACCGCGTGGATATCGCAGCTTCTCATCAGCACGATTACAGGACGGGCATCATAATCCGCTTCCTTTATCTCGTTCTCTGTAAAGTAGAACATAGTCTCCGAAAGAGGTATCAGGATCTCCTTAAAGGAGAAATCCGAACGTTCCTCCAGCTCTGCATCTTCTATGCGGCTGATGTAGTCGTAGCGGATCACATCGGTGTCTCTGAAGCGGCCCTCTCCGACTTTTAACACCGGCGCGAATATCCTGTACTTACTTTCAAGAGCTTCGAGGACTTTGTTGAACTCTTCAGTCTTG
>CACZGY010000145.1 GCA_902780815.1 uncultured Eubacteriales bacterium | reverse complement strand
GCGTCTTCGATGAGCCGCAGCATGCAGGCTGCATCGATACTTTCTGTTTTGCCTCCCATGACGTATACGAAGTGATTCCAGAGAGCTGTCATCTCTTCCTTCTTAACGGAAAAGTCATCGCTGCCCGGAGTGCATATGAATTCCCGGTATTCATCTATCCCGTACTCGGAGTAATCGAGGTGTATCACCTGATACATACGCTCACGCCGGTCGGTTTTGCTGCGCCAGGTCACTTTAAGAGCGACGACTCCCATCAGCCTCGTGCATACGGCACGGCAGGTCTCGAAGTCGAAATCCCTGAAATGATCATATTTTACGGATTGCTTTCCATGTATCAGTTTTAGCTCAGCCATGCAACAAGTATAACAGATGAGACTTGACTTTGCACACAGCGCGGATATAATTAGAACGTCCTTATTAAGAGCGGGGGAGGGAATGGGCCCTTTGATCCCGCGGCAACCTCACAGCAAGTGAAGGTGCCAATTCCCACGGGGCGAAGGCCATGCTCCGGCAGATGAGGATCTATGGTTCTCTCTGCGTGTGGCAGAGGGGATTTTTTTTGGCCTGGTATGATTTTAAGAAAGGACCATAAATAAAAAATGAAGAAGTTGTTTACGTCAGAATCAGTCACTGAAGGTCATCCTGATAAGATTTGCGATCAGGTTTCCGATGCTGTGCTCGATGCTATACTGGCACAGGATCCGAATGCGCACGTTGCCTGCGAATGTGCGGCAAAGACGGGCTTTCTCATGATATTCGGCGAGGCTTCAGGGAATTTTGATGTCGACTATGAAGCAATAGCCAGGAAAGTTATATGCGAAATCGGTTATGACAGTGACGATGCGTGCTTTAACGGAAACACCTGCAAAATAATCGTACACATGGAAGAGCAGTCGGCAGATATAGCTATGGGTGTCAACAATTCATTCGAAGCAAAAAAAGGCATCGAGAGTGATGAGTTTGCACACATCGGAGCCGGTGACCAGGGCATGATGTTCGGCTATGCCAATTCTGAGACAGAAGAGCTGATGCCGATGTCGGTAAAGCTTGCGCATGTTCTTGCGTTAAGGCTCACGGAGGTCAGAAAAAACGGTACACTGCCTTACCTCAGACCGGACGGAAAGACTCAGGTAACGGTCGAATATGATGACGGAAAGATCACCAGAATAGACACTATCGTGGTGTCGACCCAGCATAGTGAAGAAGTGACCCTTGAGCAGCTCAGGTCAGACATACTTACCCATGTGATCGCGCCTGTCGTGCCTGCAGATCTGATCGACGGGAAGACAAAATACTACATTAACCCTACGGGCAGATTCGTAATAGGAGGTCCTATGGGTGATTCCGGTCTTACCGGACGTAAAATCATCGTCGATACTTACGGCGGACATTCGTCACATGGCGGCGGAGCATTCTCCGGAAAGGATCCTACTAAAGTGGACCGCTCTGGTGCTTACATGGCCCGGTATATTGCAAAGAATATAGTGGCTGCCGGAATCGCTACAGAGTGCGAGGTGCAGCTGGCATATGCGATCGGAGTCGCAAAGCCGGTATCGGTATGCGTCGATACTTTCGGCACCGGAAAACTCGATGAAGAGCAGATAGCAAACCTGATAACAGATCATTTTGACATGCGTCCGGCTGCTATAATCAGAAAGCTGGAACTCAATAAACCTCAGTACCGGGCACTCGCTGCCTACGGACAGATGGGCAGGACAGCTCTCAAGGTAAAGTGGGAAGAGACTGACAAGGCAGACGAACTCAGAAGAGCGGCAGGCTGCTGTTAGGAGGACAGAATGTCACATTTCGAGAAAGTTTCGTTCGAACAGTGGAAGGCTGATTGCGGAGTAAAGGGACTCCCTGAAAGCGGACTGAAAGAATGGTACGATGCCATAAAGCTTCCGAAACAGGCAACTGCAGCATCAGCAGGCTGCGATTTCTTTATGCCGTTCAGCCTCAATTTCGAAGGCGGCAGCAGCTTCAGGATCGCGACCGGTGTACGCTGGGTATGCGATGAAGAGGAGGACAGAGATAAGGTGCTCCTTGTAATGCCGAGAAGCGGACTCGGATTCAGGTACGGAATAAGGCTGTCCAATACGGTCGGGGTGATCGACGCAGATTACTGCGATTCAGACAACGAAGGGCACATAATCGTCAGCCTGGTGAATCCGTCAGAGCAGACGGTGATGCTTGCTGAAGGAAAGCCTTTCGCCCAGGGAATCGTAGTGAAATATGAGGTTCCTGACGGCGCAGAATCTGACAGTTCGCGCAATGGCGGGTTCGGAAGCACAGACAGATAGTCCGGGAGAAGCAATGGACAGAGAGATCAGAAGAGCAGATGTCGTTATAGTCGGCGGCGGCGCATCGGGACTGGCAGCGGCCATAGAGCTGGGGATGAAAGCCCCGGCGCTTGACGTGCTGGTAATAGAGAAGATGCCTGAGCCGGGGCGCAAGATACGCGCTACCGGGAGCGGACGCTGCAACATAAGCAACAGCGGCGCCGCGGGGTTCAGCCGCATTATGGAATTTTTCAGGGAGATAGGACTCGTTACAAAGACTTATGATAACGGGCTGGTTTATCCATACTCCGAATCGGCAGCAGATGTAGCTGCGCTTCTGACTGAAAGGGCGGCATCGCTGGGCGTGAACTTCGCCTGCGGTGAGGAGCTTATGTCTGTTAAATACATGCCGGCATCACTTGTTTCGGATGCTGCACCGGGAAGCAAAAATATCTTTATGCTCGAATCTGTGATCAAGGACCGCGACGGACTCAGGAGCGTAACTACGCACGCATCGTTCGTCATACTTGCCATGGGCGGCAAGGCCGGTCCTACCTTTGGGACGATCGGTGACGGATACAGGATCGCCAGAAATCTGGGCCACAATGTTGTAACACCGGTGCCTGCACTTACAGGTATTGAATGTGACGAGTGGGATGAAGGCAGCAGGCCCTGCGGCATAACTCTGGGGGGCACAAGAAGTGCAGGAGTGGTGTCGCTGTATAAAGATCCGAAAGAGATCTTCGGCGAAGAAACCAAAGTGTTTGAAGAAGCCGGGGAGATACAGTTTACAAAGTACGGTCTGTCTGGCATATGTGTATTCAATATGACCAGGCACATGAGATACAACAGACGCGCAGGAGAGAGCGTTGATGAGTTCCTTGTAAAGATCGATCTTTTCCCGGACGGTGATATAGCAGGGTATATCCGTGACAGACAGAAGGGGTGCTTTGCGGACACTCCTGCCGGGGAGATCCTTCGTACTGTACTCAAGGAGCCTCTTGCTGATTACGTGATCGCATCGGCAGACGATGGCCTGGACGAATACGGCAGGGCCATAGCGGACAGACCTCTTTATTCGCTGAGCGATGAAGAGGTGCGCGCGACTGGAGTTTCATCCTTCGCAGATACGCGGATGGAATGATGCCCAGGTCACTATGGGCGGAGTATCTCTGAGTGAAATAAATGAAGCGACTTCGGAGTCGCTTCTCATAAAGGGCTTGTATATTACCGGCGAGCTTGCAGACCGGGACTTCCAGTGCGGAGGATATAACCTCAGCAATGCGTGGATCACAGGACTGGCTGCTGCGGATGATATCGCTCAATAATGTGCCACGCTGCTCTTATGCCGTCACAGGCGGCAGACGTGATGCCTCCGGCGTAACCTGCGCCTTCACCGGCAGGGTATACGCCTTTTATATTGCTTTCACCATGCTCATCTCTGACTATCCTTACAGGAGATGAGCTTCTTGTTTCTACAGCTGTTACAATCGCGGACGGATCATCGTATCCGTGTATCCTGCGTGCGAAATCGGGAACAGCTTCTCTGATCGCCTCTGCCGCAAAATCCGGAAGCGAATCAGTTACCTTCGCAGCTTCCGGAGTCCCGTTCAGAAATGCATCCATGCTGCATGCCGGCGCAGTAAAGTCCCCGCCGCCGTTTATGAAGGCCAGCCTTTCATATTTCTGCTGGAACCGGACTCCTGCAAGAACATCATCACTTCCGAAGTCTTCAGTTCTCACATCACAGAGAATGCCGCTGTTTGCGGTCCCGCTGTCGCGCTTTCGGTTGCTCATGCCGTTCACACAGAGCTCTCCGTCTCTCGTACTGCAGACGACTACTTCTCCTCCCGGACACATGCAGAATGAATATACTCCGCGTCCGTTGGATGCCTTGTAGTTTATCCTGTAGTCAGCAGGAGGCAGTTTGCCGGAATTTTCCCTGCCGTACTGAGCTTCGTCGATGAGCGACTGAGGATGTTCCATGCGCACGCCTATCGAGAACGGTTTCTGTTGCATGCTGAGACCGGCTGCGCTGATCATGGAAAAAGTATCGCGTGCACTGTGACCGATGGCGAGTATGAGTGCGTCTGCAGGTATGCGTTCTCTTTTTCCGTCATGCATTATTACAGCTGCCGTGAGACGGCCGTCTTCTATGACCAGAGACTCCAGCTTTGTATCAAAGAGGATCTCACCGCCCAGTTTTTCTATTTTTTTTCTGATATTTATGATCACCTCGCGCAGCACGTCAGTACCTATGTGAGGCTTGGCGAGATACATGATATCGTCGCCTGCACCGGCGTCTCTGAACTCTTTCAGCACTTCGCGTATAAGACCGTCTTTTATGCCTGTACCGATCTTGCCATCGGAGAAAGTACCGGCTCCGCCTTCGCCGAACAGCATGTTGGCCTCAGGATCAAGTACACGCTCCCTGCGGAAACGTTCGACTGCATCGATACGTCTGTCCATAGCCGGGCCGCGCTCAAGAACGAGCGGGCGGTATCCTGCCTTTGCCAGCTCAAGAGCTGCGAATAAGCCTGCAGGACCCATTCCGACAACGAGCGGCCTTGAAGCGAGCGGGACTTCGCCTGGAGACGGCGGAAGAGGGCGCTCGGCCGCAGTGTCTACGACGCTTATGTCTGCTGAAAGCTTTTTAGGTATATGAAGCTTTTTTTCAGTATCGAAATCGACCGTATACACAAACTGTATATACGGCTTCTTTCTGCTGTCCACCGATTTGCGGCGGACCTCAAAGTCCTTTATGCAGGAGACCGGAATGCGGAGCTTTGCCGCAGTGACAGCCGGAAGCTCTGACATAGGGACGTCAATATTTGTTTTTATTCCTTTAAACCTATATCTCATCAATAAAGATTACAGACCCATGGATTCGCGGATGCCATAGAGGCCAACAGGCTTGTCAGCCAGCCATCTGCACGCATTTACAGCGCCTTTTGCACAGCCCTTCC
Organism: uncultured Eubacteriales bacterium; assembly: GCA_902780815.1. GTDB lineage: Bacteria > Bacillota > Clostridia > Peptostreptococcales > Anaerovoracaceae > Crickella. The sequence goes on along the minus strand of CACZGY010000145.1, from coordinate 779 downwards.
AGTTGAGGCAGTGGTGAGTGATCTCCAGACGTTCGCCTTCACCGAAGAAGTATACCGTGTGGCTTGAAGGCGTGTCGCCTCCGCGTACTGCGTGGAAGGTGACTTTTCCTTTCTCGCGCGGATGGCGGCCGAGCGGCCTGCCGTATACGGCATCGTCGACGAGGTCGACGCCGACCGCTTCGCCCATTGACTCGATAAGCTCGCGGGCGGTGCCGCTTGGCGAATCGAGCTTGGTGTTATCGTGCATGTCAATGATCTCTATATCTGTCTCGTCATAGAGTTCCCTTGCGGCGTCCATCAGCAGCTTTCTCATTACATTTACCATGCGGTCTGTGTTGGCCGCTATCAGGATAGGTATCTCAGAGGCTGCCGCTTCAAGGCGGGCGCGCTGCTCAGAGCTGAAACCTGTGGTGCCGATAACTAGGGCTTTTTTATGCTTCAGGCAGGCATCGAGCACCTCCATGCCAAGCTCTACTGTCGAAAAATCACATACGACATCAGCATTATCGATCACAGACTCTATATCATCAACGACCGGAGCGCCGACTGTCCTGCCGATCATGGCAACTTCGCCGATATCTTTTCCGATATAATCTCTGCCCAGAGGACCTATTCCGGCTACTATTTCTACATCATCTCTTGACGCGGCATCGGCAACAATGAGTCCGGCCATCTTGCCGCGGGGAGCAGTAATGATCAGTTTCATATAATGGTCTCCTTGTTTATTTTGCTACCTTGAAGTCAAGCACAAGCTGCTCGATATCCGGATGCATCTGAGT
>CACZGY010000144.1 GCA_902780815.1 uncultured Eubacteriales bacterium | reverse complement strand
TTCCATCACTGTATCGGAATGGCTGAACTCGCCTTCTGCCCTTGCCAGCAATCCGGCATCAAATGTGATAAGAGGCATACGCCATACCTCAGACAGGCGTTTCAGCCCTTCTTCATCCTTTTTCAAATCTATCGTTGCGATACAGCCCGCATCATTTATATCTATTCCATTCCCGCGGAGTACTTCTTCTGCGAAAGCCCTGAGTTCATCAAATGACTTTCCCCTGCGGCATCCCATTCCTATGGCAAATTTTTTAGGACACAGCACTATTTTCGCTGAGTCTTTAAGTCCTTTTGCCGCGTCATCTGCAATCAGCACATCTACCGGTCCTTCAGGAGGGAAGTCCTTGATGCATATGGTCACAGGCTTGCCCTCGAGGGAAGAGGATGATACTTTAGCTATTCCCTCGCGGTTAGTTATTCTGAGTCCGTTCTCCTTCGCGAAAACATCCACAGAGAACGCTCCGCTAACATCTGTTGCCGTTGTGATAACAGGCTGAGCCCCCAGAGCATCAGCAATACCCAGTGCGAGGCTGTTTGCACCCCCTACGTGGCCGGACAGAACAGGTATAACGTAGTTCCCGTTTTCGTCTATCACTATTACAGGAGGATCTGTAAGCTTGTCCTTTAAATATGGAGCAACAGACCTTACGGCTATTCCGGCAGCACCGATAAACACTAGCGCTTCGTTATCTGCAAAAGCATCACCGCATACAAAAGCAAGCGGCACCCCTTTAGGCACTATGACCGCATCATGCTCCGGAATGCTTTCCTTCAGCCTTTGAGCTAAAGCTTTCCCTTTATCCGTAAAATAAAGAATCTTTATTCTCATGGTCTACCTTTTCGCCTTGCGGAACTCTGTTGAAAACGTTTCATCGTAAAGCTTTGACTTTTCATAGCCCGATCTGCCTATAGCATCGCCCACAAGAATGAGAGCCGTCTTTGTGATGCCATGCTCAGCTGCTGTCGCAGCCAGATCGCTGACCTTGCAGAAATAGTATTCTTCTTCAGGCCATGTAGCCTTATAAATAATTGCTGCCGGCGTGTCTTCCCTATATCCTCCGGCTATTAGCCTGCTGCTCAGTTCTTCGAGCATGCCGGTGCTCAGATATATCGCCATGGTCGCATCATGCGCAGCCCAGCTCTCTATATTCTCCTTTTCAGGAACTGCTGTGCGGCCGGCCATACGCGTTATCACAAGCGACTGAGAAAGACCCGGCAGAGTATACTCGAGGTCCATGGAAGCAGCTGCTCCGAAAGCAGCAGAAACGCCTGGACATGATTCATAGGTAATTCCGAGCTCATCAAGTGCATCCATCTGCTCACGTACTGCACCGTACAGACTCGGATCACCCGTGTGCAGTCTGACTACTGTCTTATTGTCCGCAGCGGCGCTCTTCATTACATCAAGAACCTCTCCAAGTGTCATAAAAGCGCTGTTGTGGATCTCAGCGTCCTTGCGGGCGTAGCTTAACAGTTCCGGATTTACGAGTGATCCGGCATAAATTACAACATCCGCTTCAGCGATCAGCTTTGCGCCTCTTACTGTGATGAGGTCTGCCGCTCCGGGTCCTGCGCCTACAAAATATACCTGCTTCTTATCCATTCCACTGCTCCCTGTTATCTCTGATCATTGCTTCGGCTCCGTCAGATGCCGCAATGAGTCCGTTCTCTTTTGTGTACATGATGCATTCTATGCGAAGTCCGCCTCCTGCACGCTTGTTCAGACTGGCGAGTATGCTCTCCATCAATCTGACTGCTGTTCTTTCTGCCATTGCGCTGTCCGCTTCCCTGAGCCTCGCAAAAGCCTCTTCTGTAGTGAGACAGTCCAGGATCCCGAGTATGAGTTCAGTGTCTGCGCCCTCTTTCGCCGCAGCCGCTGCGATTATTTCCATACGGCAGTCAGCTTCGCGTGAATGTGTATTCATTATACCGCCGGCTACCTTTACCAGCTTTCCGGCATGTCCCGTGAGCAGCATCCCTTCGAATCCGGTCTCCTTTATCATGTCGACAGTCAATCCGATGTAATTGCTGCACTTTACGCTGCGATCCAGATCCATGCCATAATTTACCTTCATAAAGTCCTGCCCGTAATTCCCGGGAGACGTAAAGGCTACTTTACATCCTTCGGCTTTCTGCTGTCTAAGCTCGACTCTGATCGTGTCGAGTATGGCCTGCTCGCTCATCGGCTCCACGACTCCTGAAGTCCCGATAATGGAAATACCGCCTTCGATGCCAAGCCTTGGGTTGAATGTGCGGGATGCGATCTCTTCGCCTTCCGGAGCTGATATGATCACATCAAAACCTCCGTCATATCCGCATAATTCGGCAACTTCAGTGATCTCCTGTTTTATCATGGCTCGCGGCACGGAATTGATCGCTGCTGCTCCTACAGGCTGATCGAGCCCGGGCCTGGTTACTCTGCCGACGCCCTCTCCTCCGTCCAGTCTTATGCCTTTGGCATCTGAAAGCCTGACTTCGGCATATATCAGGGCTCCGGTGGTAACATCAGGATCATCGCCGCCGTCCTTCATGACAGCGCATTTTACGCTGTCCCCAGTTCTATTTATATCAAGGATCTTCGCATCAAAAGCGGCGCCTTTAGGCGTGATAATTGTTATATTCGTTTTCTCTGTTCCCGTCAGGAGCATCCATGCGGCCGCCTTTGCAGCGGCAGCAGCGCAGCTCCCGGTCGTGAACCCGCTTCTGAGCTTTTTGTCCATTTCTTCTATTCCATCGTGTACAGCAGCGCGTTCACAATAGCTGCTGCAACATTGCTGCCGCCCTTGCGGCCACGGTTTATTATATACGGGATATCAGTCCCGATTATCATCTCTTTAGCCTCTACCACATTTACGAATCCGACCGGAACGCCTATGACAAAGTCCGGTACAAAGCAGCCCTCATCATACATCTCCCGCAGAGTGATCAGCGCTGTCGGAGCATTTCCTATGACAAAAATGGTTTTTCTTCCCGACTCTTTTGCATCACGCGCAGCGTGCTCCATGCTGACCGAAGCCCTGGTAATGCCGCGTTCTTTAGCTTCCGCTGCGACAGTTTCATCTGCCATGTAGCAGCGTGCGCTCCCGCCATAAGCAGCCAGACGCTTCTTGTTGATCCCCGTCAGCGCCATATTGGTATCGCTTACGATATCCGCTCCTTCGCTAATAAGTGCCTTAGCGATGCGCACGGCATCAGCCGAGAAGCACAGCGTGTGAGCGTAATCAAAATCAGCAGAGGTATGAATGGCCCGTCTTATTATCAGATCCTTGTCTTCATCAAGTACTATTCCTCTGTCAGCGAGCTCCTTCGCGATTATTTCAAAGCTTCTCGCTTCTATGTCCTGAGGTTTTACATGTTCTGTCATAATTTGATCCTTTTGGTGTACCCATTTAAAGCACTTTACCGAGAACGTTTATCAGTTCTACATTGTCATCATGCTGCCTTACAGCGATCCTGAAGTATGTATCGTCAAGTCCGCTGAAGTTTTCGCAGCGTCTTATGAGTATACCCTG
>CACZGY010000143.1 GCA_902780815.1 uncultured Eubacteriales bacterium | reverse complement strand
ATCCCTGTAGAAGAAGCCGCCGAAACGCCTGCAGAAAGCAAACCTGAACCAGCTCCGGATGCGCTTCCGGAAATGGTCCCGGAAGCAGAACCTGAAAAAGTTACGGAAGAACTTCCGGAGATGATCCCCGATTCAGCGAACTAAACTGCATTGGCACAGGCACTTGCTGATGACAAACTTTACCGGGATTGCATAGACCTGAATATGCAGCCCGGTAGTCTTCTTGTAGCAAGAGATATTAAAGGTGAAGAGGCGTCTCTGACGTGCATACCAAACGGAATATCTGTTGTAGTCAGATATTGATAACGGCAGGCATATCGGAATTTGTGAGTTCTGGAGAAATTTGTGAGGATTTCAGAACATATGAGATGCAACACCCGAGGGGCCTTGCAATAACTGGATCACAAGACATCGCCTATGCTCATCAGCTCCAAGAGTTTGAACTTTCGGGTAATACCGGAAGTTCTTTTTTTAGTAAAACCGGCATTTTTGCGGTTTGTGATAAAATGATACTGCAAAGGAGATAAAAGGATATAGAAATGACTGATGCAAAGAAATTAACTGAAATCATTGGACGCTGCGGTATTGTTGGTTCCAGAGTCCTGAACCAGGAAGCAGAAGGTGAACAGTATAAAGATGCTCTTCTTCAGCTGCTTGATATCATGAAACGTATTACACCGGAAGATATCAAAGCAGCCGGATATCCTGTCAATATAGAAAGTACTATGCTTATGGACCGGTATCTCATAGGTGGAACGGTCACAGAAGAATTTGATCAGCTCTCACTGCTATCAACGCTGGTGACATATGTATCATGTAACGGAGAAGGCCGTCCGGGACATAGCGCTGAATATATGAATAAGGTTACCGCGCTAAGAAAAATAATAGAAGAAGTGTACGGAACTGAGGCGATGAGGTTCTGCGGAAGCGACGGCTGCTAGGCCTCTCAGAGGAGTAATATTTGTGTTTACAAAGAAAACTATTACACGTGCATTCGTATATTTATCAGGACTATGCATACTGGCTCTTGGCCTGACTCTAAGTACTAAAGCAGACCTGGGCGTTTCACCTATAATCGCCGTCTCATTCTGCATTTCGAAGATCACCGGCGCAAGGTTCGGCGATATGACCTTCCTTCTTTATGCTTCTTTCGTGATCATTGAGATTCTGCTCCATCTGCTACCGGGCAAAAGGCGCCCTGCAGACAGGAAGAAGGCTATACTGGCTGATATACTGCAGCTTCCGCTAAGTTATTTCTTTACTATGCTGCTCAATGTACTGTCTGCATGGATTCCTGCAACTGAAACGATGGCAGCAAGGATAGCGGTCCTGCTGATTTCGGTCGCCCTCGTGGGGACCGGCGCAGCGCTCAGCCTTGATATGCGGCTAATCGCAAACCCGGGAGACAGGCTGGTGCAGGCTGTTTCAGACCGTACAGGGATCGATCTCGGGCTGTCCAAAAATATCGTTGATATTACCTGCGTCACGCTTACCTGCATTCTTTCAATGACAGTATCACATCGCATCTTAGGTGTTGGTATCGGAACCTTGATAGCAATGATCGGGATAGGGCGTGTCATAGCATTTGTAAACAGGCTGTTCGGAGAACGTCTTGCACTGCTGTTACGCTTCAGATGATTCGTATACAGTTCCTAATTTGCCGGTCAGCTGATCCTGAAGGTTATAGACTGCGTTTGTCAGACAGTATTTACCGTCGTCCACGTATATCTCAATGATATTCGGTTCTACGATGATCGAAAGTTTATATTCACTGCTGTATGCCGGCAGCGTGAAGCTGTTCGGAAGTTTGGCTCCCTTTACAAACACCTTATCGCGGTTGGTGTGGATCGTATCATTCTCCATCCAGATCCTGTAGCCTCCGATATCAATGGAATCACCGTTGGTGATCGTCGTCTCCATGAACCACGGCTTTTCGCGGCCGGCCTTAAAGGAGCTCAATTCCTCATCGGAAAGCTTTTTATCAAAATACTTCAGCACATTCGGGTGGATCCTGTAATAGAAACAGCCGTCAACGTAGTCAATTACACGAGGTATGCACATCATGCCGTTCCATGGCTTCTTATCCGATGGCATTTTAGCATCCTCAGGCATGCGAAGCCATACCACCATTACACGGCGGCCCTCCTCATCGATGCAGGACTGTGTTGCATAAAGATCTTTGCCATAGTCTATGAATTCAAATTCACCGAGATTGCTCAGCTGACAGGTCTCAGGATCAAAATCCACGGTACCTATCATGGACTGAGCTGTATATCCCGCAGACTTAGGGACGATATACATCGGAGAAATCAGGAATATGTGCTGGTCGCCTATCTTAAATATGTCCGGACATTCCAGAATGCGGCCGAACTTTTTATCTGCCAGAACAGATTTTATCTCCCATTTCTTTGCGTCGTCACTCTGCAGGATAATTACACGGCCCTTTTTCATTTTGTATGTACTTCCCAGAGCCATGTAGTACTTGCTGTTTTCTTCCCATACCTTCGGGTCTCTTGTGTGGTTGAAGTATGCTACATCATCGTCATAAATGACAGGAAGTATGACCTTTTTGCCGTCATAGTTATCAAAAGTCATGCCATCCGGAGACGTCATCATGACCTGAGTGCATTCGTAAACGTCCTTAAGGGAAACGTGACTGTTTTCGTGCTCAAAAGCATAATAACGAACGCCTGTATAATAGATAAGCATTTCGCCGTTCAGTTCAAAAGTACTTCCGGAGAAGATGCCATTCGCGTCGAAATACTTTGTTGGGAAAATGGCAACTCCGAGATGTTCCCAATGGACCAGATCCTTGCTTACCGCATGTCCCCAGTGCATGGTCCCCCAGCGTGTTGCGAACGGGAAATGCTGATAAAACAAATGATACTGCCCTTTAAAATATATGAATCCATTCGGATCGTTCAGCCAGCTTCCGGGCGCCTTTAAATGTAATGTATCCATAAACTACTCCTATTAATGCAGGTAGACATTCCATATCAATAATACCATATGTGATATACTTATGGCTGACAAACACCCGGTAAACTGGGCGGTGGCTGCGGGTTCATAATTCCGAGGATCTCTTCAGAATATGAATCACAGCCTGAAAAGAGGCAGGCAGCAATATAATCAATCAGCCGTTCAACAGGCTTAGCAGTAAAAGTAAGTTCTGCAAATCAAAAAGACTCCGGAGCTTTTCCGTGAACTAGTCAACTGAAAGTAGACAGTTTAAAAAGTCATACAAAGCCCATTTCAGTCTTGTACTGGACTGGGCTTTTGTAGTGCAGTGCATAGGCTGGTCGCTCATTGTTGTAATAGTGGATGTATTCTTTGATCATTTCTTCAGCTTAAGCGAACCTTTTGTGCCACCCTTCAGAATATATCTCATCTTTTATCCAGCCATTTATCGCTTCGATCACAGGATTGTCAGTAGGAGTTCCTGCTCGCGACATTGAACGGATTATGTTAGAATTCCTATGAGCGTTGAAGAATGCTTCGGAGGAATAGACAGATCCCTGGTCGGTGTGCAAAATGACGGGAAATGCCTGTTCCTTTGTTTTTTCCATCAAATCTTCCAAACAT
>CACZGY010000142.1 GCA_902780815.1 uncultured Eubacteriales bacterium | reverse complement strand
AAACCTGAAGCTTGGGAGCCCGCAGCAATGCGGGCTTATTAAATGCCCGGGCTAAGGGGACAGGCAACTATCAACTATTACTCAGTCAGATTCAAGATCGAAAGAGGAAAAGGAGAATCAAAATGAAAAAGACATGGACAAAAGTCGTAGTTGTAGCGCTCTCCTGCATGATGGCATTCGTCATGGCAGCATGCGGCGGTGGCGGCGGAAGCAGCGATGCAGGAGCCAGCGTTCTGAAGATGGGCTGCACAGGCCCTCTTACAGGTCCAGCAGCGATCTATGGTAACGCTGTAAAGAACGGCGGACAGATCGCGGTAGATGAGATCAACGCAGCAAATCCTGATGGCGTTCAGGTCGCATGGCAGGTAGAGGACGACGAAGCTGACGGCGAAAAGGCTGTAAACGCCTACAATAAGCTGATGGACGACGGAATGCAGGTCTTCGTAGGATCAGTAACATCCGGATCCTGCGTAGCAGTTGCTGAAAAGACATTCGCGGACAGAGTATTCGAGCTCACACCATCCGCTTCGCAGGCAGCTGTAACAGAGGGCAAGGACAACGTATTCCAGCTTTGCTTCAGAGACCCTGATCAGGGTACTATCTCCGCTGATTACATCATGGAGCACTTCCCTGACGCAAAGGTCGGCGTAATCTACAACAATGCAAGTGACTACTCTGCAGGAATCTTCGATGGATTCAAAAAGGAGTTCGAAGCTAAGGGTAAGGAGATCGTAGCGGAAGAAGCATTCTCTGATGACACCAACACAGACTTCCAGGCTCAGCTCAACAACGTTAAGAACGCAGGAGCAGACTTCGTATTCCTGCCAAACTACTACACACCAGTATCCAACATCCTCGTTCAGGCTGACAAGATGGGATACGCTCCGACATTCTTCGGATGTGACGGCCTTGACGGCATCCTGACACTTGAAGGATTCGATACAAAGCTGGCAGAGGGAGTTTACCTCCTGACACCGTTCACAGCATCCGCTGAGGACGAAAAGACACAGGCATTCGTAAAAGCTTACAAGGATGCTTACGGCGAAGAGCCAAATCAGTTCGCGGCTGACGCTTATGACTGTGTATATGCTTGCTACAACGCATTCAAAGAGACAGGACTTGAGACAAGCGCTTCCGCAGCTGATATCTGCGAGGCTATGGTAGCACAGTTCGCAGGCGGATTCTCGTATGAAGGACTTACCGCTTCCAACGCGATGACTTGGCAGGCTACCGGCGAAGTTGACAAGATGCCGGCAGTATTTGTCATCGAGGGTGGCAAGTACGTTGAGAAGTAATACACTGACTGATACAAGTGTATAGTTGTCGGCTCAGGGGTGCTGCAAGTGATTGCGGCACCCCAACGCCACGTTATTGCACATTTAATTGGGAAAGAAGAAATCATGGTTTTTTTGACTAACCTCATCTCAGGTCTGAGCCTGGGAAGCGTATACGCGATAATAGCGCTTGGATATACCATGGTCTATGGCATTTCCAAGATGCTTAATTTTGCGCACGGCGATGTTATTATGATCGGCGGATACATGTCGTTCATCATGACGATGTATATGGGGTTGAATGGATGGCTGGCTCTTCTGGTCGCTATGTTCATATGCACGGTCCTCGGTATTACGATTGAGAGGCTTGCATACAGGCCGCTCAGAGGAACCGGTTCTTTGGCTGTTCTGATTACGGCCATCGGTGTGTCATATTTTCTGCAGAACATCGCTCTGCTGATCTGGGGCGCCAACCCTAAGATGTTCACAAGTCTGTTCAAGGGCATGAGCCCGGTCCATGCGGCCGGCGGACAGCTGACCATCACTCCGGAGTCGATCTTTACGATCCTCGCCAATATCGTAATAATGATCCTGCTGACACTCTTCGTCAGCAAGACTAAGGCAGGTAAGGCAATGAGAGCTGTTTCCGAAGATAACGGAGCTGCTCAGCTGATGGGCATCAACGTGAATCAGTCCATTTCGCTAACATTTGCTATTGGGTCCGGTCTTGCTGCTGTCGCGGGAGTTCTGATGCTCTCCGCTTATCCGGTACTTATGCCTACCACAGGCGCGATGCCGGGCATTAAGGCGTTTACGGCTGCTGTATTCGGCGGCATTGGATCCATTCCGGGCGCCATGATCGGAGGGCTCATCCTGGGGATCATCGAGATCTTTTCGAGAGCTTACATCTCAACAGAACTCTCTGACGCCATCGTGTTTGCATGCCTGATCATAGTTCTCCTGGTAAAGCCTACGGGATTGCTGGGAAAGAAGATCAGTGAGAAAGTGTAGGTGCACCATGGCAGAAAGAGCAGAAAGAATTCTTAAAAACATTGGCCTCAGGGGGCTGAAGAACGCCGTAAAGGGAAATGACTACCGCAGGGAAGCTTCCATATCCTACGGTATCCTCGTAGGCGGATACATACTGCTGCAGCTGCTCACGGCTGCCGGCTTGATAAGCCACAACCTTCAGGGGCAGTTCGTTCCTATTTGCGTGTACATCTCACTGGCGGTATCGCTCAACCTCGTGGTAGGCATCTCAGGCGAGCTTTCACTGGGTCATGCGGGGTTCATGGCTGTGGGCGCGTTCGGCGGCGTACTCATGTCGCGCATACTCGGACAGAGCATGTCGTTTGAGCCTGCAATAGTCATCATCTCCATGATATTCGGGGCTATTGTAGCCTCGATCGCCGGATTTATAATCGGAATCCCTATTCTCGGACTGCGCGGTGACTATCTGGCCATCGTAACGCTGGCGTTCGGCGAGATCATAAGGAACCTCATGAACGTCATGTACTTCGGCTTTGTCGACGGCAAGCTTAAATTCGCGTTCAATCATACGATCGAGGGGATCGAAGATACTGACCGTATAATCACCGGCGCCATCGGAGCGACAGGGACAAAGACTATGTCGAACTTCACCTGGGGACTGTTGCTGTGCCTCTTTACAGTCTTCATTGTGCTCAACCTGAAGAACTCCAAGCAGGGACGCGCGATAATGTCCATAAGGGATAACCGTATCGCAGGCGAGTCGATAGGACTTGATGTCAGAAAGTACAAGCTGATGGCATTCGTTGTCAGTGCGGCTCTCGCCGGTATGGCAGGCTGCCTGTTCGGACTCAACTACAGCACACTCGTTCCGGTCAAGTTCAACTTCAATACTTCGGTTCTCGTGCTGGTATTCGTTGTTCTCGGCGGAGTCGGCAACATCTGGGGCGGTATCATCGCTGCTGCGCTGCTGACCGTGCTGCCTGAGACATTCAGACAGTTCGCTGATTACAGAATGCTGACCTACGCGATCGTATTGATCCTTGTAATGATCGCCACATATAACCCGTCCATCAAGTCGAGGCTGAACGCTTTCCTCGGAAAGATCAGACCTAAGAAAAACAAAGGCAGCAGCAAAGCGAAAAGGAAAAAGAGCGGAAAGGAGGCGGAGTAATGGCAAATTATAAAGATAAGAAAGACGATGCCATATATGACATCTCCGACTCCGGTCATGCTTATGAGAACAGACAGGAGATTTACTATAACGCTCCGGTCATGCTTATGAGAACAGACAGGAGATTTACTATAACGACAATGTAGGTGGAAGAGCTGTTTTCGTTGATTCGAAAGAGCAGTATGATCCTGACGAGCCGTATAATGATCAGGTGTTCATACCTGAAAAAGACAAGGGAAAAACACCTATACTCGAGGTCAAGAACCTGGGTATCGACTTCGGCGGACTTACTGCCGTAGACAATTTTAACCTGACTCTCGGCCGTACGGAGATCGGCGGACTTATCGGTCCTAACGGTGCGGGAAAGACTACTATCTTCAACATGCTCACCAAGGTATATGAGCCTACAAGAGGAGAGATATTCTTTGACGGCAAGAGCACCAAGGGAATGAGCACCGTTGATATAAACAAAGCCGGAATGGCGCGTACGTTCCAGAACATAAGGCTTTTTGACAAGCTGACTGTAGAGGAGAACATCAAGGTAGCTCTCCATCACACTACCAATTACAGCCTTATCGACGGCATGCTTCACACACCGAAGTACAGGCACGAGGAATTCCGTATCCGCAAGGAGGCTATGAAATACCTCAAGATTTTCGGTATGACCAAGACTGCCGAATACAGAGCCGGCTCGCTTCCTTACGGAGCTCAGAGAAGGCTCGAGATCATGAGAGCGCTCGCTACAAAGCCGAAACTGCTGCTGCTCGATGAGCCTGCTGCAGGAATGAATCCGTCCGAGACATCCGAGCTGATGGACACCATCAGAGAGATCCGTGACAGATTCCAGATAGCTGTGTTCCTTATTGAGCATGACATGAGCCTTGTTATGGGTATCTGCGAGGGCATCGTGGTACTCAACTACGGAAGAGTCATCGCAAAGGGCTGGCCTGAAGACATCCAGAGCAACCCTAAGGTTATCGAAGCTTACCTCGGAAAGAGCCGCGGCAAGATGGAAGAGGAGGAAGAGAAGGAAAAAGCAGACATCGAGAAAGCTCTCAGAAAGGGCCGTCTGGAATCTGCTGCTTCCGGAAAGCCTGACAGAAAGGAGGGTGAATGATGGGTACGGTACTTACAGTTGACAACATCAACGTTTATTACGGAGCCATCCACGCCCTCAAGGGCATCTCCCTCGACGTAAACAGAGGCGAGATCGTTACGCTTATCGGCGCAAACGGAGCCGGCAAGTCAACGACGCTCCACACTATCTCCGGACTTCTTCGCAGCAAGACCGGCGACATCGAGTTCCTTGAGAGTTCAATAGCACATGTACCGGCGCACAAGATCGTTGCAATGGGCATCTCTCATGTTCCTGAAGGCAGACGTATATTCCAGGGCCTGACCGTTGAGGAGAATCTGCAGATGGGCGCCTTCGTAACAAAGAAGGACCGCATCTCTCACAACCTTGAGTATGTTTACGAGCAGTTCCCTAGACTGAAGGAGAGGACATCGCAGATCGCAGGTACATTATCCGGCGGCGAGCAGCAGATGCTGGCCATGGGAAGAGCTCTGATGTCTGACCCGGAACTGTTGATGCTTGACGAACCTTCAATGGGACTGGCACCTATTCTGGTAGACCAGATCTTCGATATCATAGTGAACCTCAATAAGGCCGGAACAACGATTCTCCTTGTTGAGCAGAACGCTCAAATGGCACTTTCGGTAGCCGACAGAGCATATGTTATCGAGACCGGACGTATTACACTCTCCGGTACAGGAGAGGAGCTTGCAAGGTCCGAAGAGGTCAAGAAGGCTTATCTTGGAGGCTAAATAAAACGAAGGACAGCGGCATAACACATAATATTCATTAAAAAATCCAAAGAAACGGCTCTGCCGTTTCTTTGTTTTTAGTTGCTGTGGTATCATTACATGATACTTTTTTATTGAGGGAGAATAATATATGACACAAAAAAAGAGATCGTTGGGACTTCTGGCAATACTGCTTATGCTTGCGCTTGCGATGATGCTTGCCGCCTGCGGCACAAAGGATGCCGGAGAAGCAGCAGATGCGGGAGAACCCCAGGCAGAAGCTGAAGAAGAGCCCGCAGTGGAAGTGGTGAAAGCAATCGATGAGATCGATACTGAAGATATGAAAGACATTCCGCTCCAGATCGAATCCATCACATTGCTCGCGGATGGAACGCTCAGGATCGTTCCTACAGAAGACCTTCTGAAAAACGCAGAAACAAACAACGAGCTTGTCGACGGCGCCATCTATCCGTTTGAAGACAGCGAAAAAAAGGTCAAGGATGTATTCCTTGTAAGATATGGAAACGGCGGATACAGAACCATAATATGCCTTATGGAAGATGGAACGCTTTCTGCAATGAGCGGAACTGAACTCATCAAGGACCATATAACAGTGGTTTGGGATAATCTCACAGGCAGAGATACATATGTTTCTGTCGAAGAACGTCTGTCTGAAGATGAGGACGCCTTTACGGTCTACGGAATAACTGAAGACGGAGAGGAGATAGATCTCAATTTCAGCCTTGATTTTTAACGAATCCGGGCGATTTATGGTACAATATAGTGTAAAGGGTTTTTCGGAACGAAAGGAACGGAAATGACAAACGCAATAGATGCACGTGCGGCTATCGCTGAATGGTTTGAAACCGACTTCAAAGATTCGGCAAAGGCTACTACAAAGACATCGAGGCTTGATGACGGAAGACTGAGCTACAGCTTTTCAGTTGTCAATAATTCGGGTTTCGACTTTGAAAAGTTCTCGTTCAAGATCAAAGTGATAGACAGGACCAACAATGTTGAGATCGGCACAGCTTCTATAAACGCAGGCAAGTGGGCAAGCGGAGATAAGAAAAACTTCAAGTCCCGTCTGACTATACCTCCAGGAGTAAGGAACCTGTCCTTTGTGATGTATGCCAATTCGCTGGACTATGAAGCTATGCCCGCAGACGGTGCAGCCCCTGTAGTTCAGGAGCCTTCCGGATCATTCAGAGATATCGGCGATATATTAACGGGCGCTGATGGAAGCGGCGGCGTTTTCGGAGAGCTTTTCGGTACGGGAGGCATGCCTGATTCTGCCGGCAAAACGGTTACGACAAGGACTACCACCACAAGGAATGCCAACGGTACTACTACCACAAAAACAACTACGACAACAACTACAAGAAAGCCTAAATCAGGTACTGCGAACACTGCTCAGCGCAGACAGACGACGGCAGGCAGACAGACAAGCAGCACAAACCAGAGCAGCTCATTCTCACAGCGCCGCAATGAGAAAAAGCTAAACAAAAAAAGGCTCGGCAAGTCAGGATGGACTGTCGCATCGCTTGCAACAGGAATACTGTTCCTGCTTTCTGCAGCCGGATCAACAGATAATCCTGAATTCAGACTGGGGGTTGCGATAGTAGGAGCTTTACTGATCGCTGCTGCCGGAATCATGAAACTGGTGCTGAACTCCAGGGCAAAAAGAATCAGAACATATGAGGCAAAGATCAACAAGAACGGGAACACCTCGATCGATGAACTTGCCGCTTATGTCGGAAAGCCTTTCAACAAGGTGGCTGATGAACTTCAGGCGATGATAGCTGACGGATTCTTCCCGCAGGCTTATGTAGATATCAATAACCGTCTTCTCGTCATGACCAAAAACGGCGTGCCTATTGAATCGGTCGAGAGATCGGCTGCTGAGATCAAGGCTGCGAAGCGCAAAAAGGCGCGCGACGGCGGACTTGCACCGGAGTCGCTTGATGATCTTATCACC
>CACZGY010000141.1 GCA_902780815.1 uncultured Eubacteriales bacterium | reverse complement strand
ATTATCATACGGATAACCTGCTTTGCTCATACTCTGCATTACATTTACGGATTCACAATACTCCACAAAAGCTTTTGAAGTGTACTGTGATCCTTGATCCGAATTATCCTGAATTTGGTATAATTCGGACTATGCCGAAGAAAAAACTATGCCGAAGAAATCTAAAGTATGTATGAAACATGCCGCATAATCAAATATCTTCGGCATAGTATTCTGATTCAGTCGAGCGAGTAAATGGCCTTTCTCACAGCCTCTTTTTTCCAAAGTTTTTCATCATCTGCCATCTTGGGAGCAGATTTGTTTATTGCCTCGCTCATCATCTCCAACGTAGCGAAAGCGTAAAAGCCGGATGTGGTGGACATACTATCATGGCCCAAAAGTTGCATTATAAAGGGAAGCGGCACACCATTTTTGTAGAGATCCATAGCCTTGGTCTTCCTCATGAGGTGACAATGAACGTTTTCAGGAACAGATTCACAGGACTTCCGGGCAGTATCGGCAGCGTTCTTTAAAATGAGGCTTATACTGTCGGTTGAAAGCTTGTGTGGTCTGCCGTCCATGAGGCTGTAAAACAATGGAGAGTCATCTCCATTAGGATGAAACTCTTTGAGATAGTTTTTCAGGTGCTTCACGGTTTTGGACATCAGAGGAACGTTGCGGCTCTTCCGTCCTTTTCCAACCAGTGTTATGTACGGATTGGCAGCATCTATGTGAAGCGAAGACACCATAAGGTCAGCAAGCTCCTGTACTCTGGCACCACTATCATACAGCAGGATCAGCAGCATGCGGTTACGTCGTTGCTTTGCTGTTTTCAGTCCATAAGCGCTCAGGATTGCAGCAGTTGCTTCCGGAGCGAGATATTCGATAGGCTTTTTATCTTCCTTGATCTTTTTGACAGTGCAGACATCAGTATAAACTCCCCTGAGTTCAAAATCTTCCTCTGAACAGTACTTGAGGAATGAGCGGATTGCGGTCAGCTTCAGATTTATTGTTTTTGCCGAATAATCTTTGTTCTTTAGCCATGCGACATACTCTTTTACATTGTCCCTTGTAAAGGCCTCAAAGGTAACCCTGTCTTCGGTCAGCGATTTCGATTCTTTAAGGAACGACAGGTACGTCTTAAGTGACTGTTTATAGGCCTCCACGGATTTATCTGAAAGATTTCTGACAGCAGGCATGTAATCATGAAGATATGAACGTGCAAGCAGCCAGAAGTCCTTGTCCTTCTTCCTGTTATACTTCATAGTCTTCCACCTCCGGTATCAAGTCTTCAGATGATGCCGTCAGAGAGGAATACTGAGGGAAGTAATCAGGAATCAGATGGATGTAATAGTAGGTGCTCTCTAGCGAGGCATGCCCCATATACCTCATGAGATATGGAAGCATCGCCTGGACATCCCTGCCTTCTTCAGACCAGCGCATGATGTTAGCGCAGGCGAAGTGGTGCCGGAAATCATAAGCCCGAGGCTTGATCCTTCCATCCCTTTTCAACCCGGCTGAAATCCATATGTTGCGGAAGTTCGCCGAAACCGCAGAAGAGGAACAGATTCCTCCGCGACCACCAGGAAAAAAGTATTCCCTTTCAGGAAAACATCGCGAGATGGCAACCTCATATTTCCTTAAATAGTCTGTAAGTTCGGCAGAAATATACAACCGTCGGTCCCTGTGAGATTTGGTGTCCAGGATGTCGATATATCCATCGTCCAGATGGACATCATGGCATTTCAGCTTTCTTGCTTCAGCGCACCTGACACCACAGCAGTAGAGGAATCTGTAGAACGCCGGAAAGACATATGGCCTTCCCTGAAGTTTCACGCGGAGCACATAAGAATCGCACTCCTTGAAGAATTTCGATATCTCATCGCTTGTCATAAGATAAACTTCTGCGTGATAGTGCTGGATGGAGAACCTGTCGTCAAGGACGTAGGCACTGCTGTCTCCGATGCTGCGAAGATACCTCCCAAACTCCCTGATTGGAGGCAGAAAGCTCCTGTCTCGAGTTTCAGATTTTTCTGTGTGCTGGATAACCCAGCCCTCAGCCACCTCCTTTGTAAGAGAACTGTTGTTGCCGTGTTCAAGATTATAGCGGTCGAGCTGCAGCAGATAAACGCGGCTTGTCTCATACTTGATGCCGAGAGCGTTCTTATAACTCAGGAAATCTTTGAGCTTTGGCGCAAGATTGCTTGTAAATTCCCTCATGCGTTCACCTCCTTCGAGATGCCCGTCATGGGGAGCACGCACTCCCTGAGCTTCGCTTCATCGGTTGTGATGTATATATCTGTTGTATCTGTGCTTGAATGCCCAAGAACAGCAGCTACTGTTGATACCGGCACCTCGTTCCGCACCATGACTGATGCGGCGTTATGCCGCAGCATGTGCATCCCGAAGATGCGGCCGTCTCTGCTTATGCCTGCTTTTTCGAATGCCTTTTTAACAATGACATAGCAGGACGAATGCCCGCTTAAAGGCCCAAATGGCGCAAGATCCCGCACAAAGAGGTAGTCATTATCAGCAGACGGACGATCCTCATAAAGATATCTTGCTATGGCGTTCCCTACAGCTACTGTCAGAGGTATGCATACCAGGTTGCCTGTCTTTGACTGCTTGAAAGAGATGGTCTCGCTGTTCCAATCAATGTCTGAAAGCCTGAGGTTTATGAGATCTATAGCCCTTATGCCTGTCGAGAGCCCTAATAAGATGATTGCAGCGTCTCGGTTTGAGACATCCCCTGATTCAATCGTTTCCTTAAGCCTGGACATCTCATCGTCAGTCAACACAGGAATTATCCTCTTGGATCTGTAGGCATGCATGCCATTAATGACTGCAAAAAGATCCTCCCGCTCAATGAAGGTAAAATACAGCCTGAGCCCGCAGAGGACGGCACGCTGCCGGTTCTGCTTTGTAGTTTTCAGATAATCAACCACGGTTGCTGCAGAGACATCGTTAAGATTGGAGATACCGACAAAATCAAGAAACCTGAAGAGGCATAGAGCCTCATACCTATAGAATGACAAGGTGTTGTTGTTAGGATATTTATCCTCAAGGTAGCTGATATAATCCTTGTAGAGCCCGCAAAGCATCTCATTAACAGGGGCTTCCATACCCCTCTTCATCGGGGATAAGTCGAAGCTGCCGGTGAGACAATAGGAATTTAGTAATCTTGCGAATCTCCCTTGTGAAAAGTAACGCTGTTTGCTAAATTTTCCAGTCTTTTTGCTTATCACATCGTCAGCATAAGCCTGTCCAACATCCGTGCTGTATTCCGAATAGCCCTTTTCCTTGCAAAAGGCCTTGAACCGGCGGATAACGCCACGATAGTTGAACAGAGTGCTCTCATTGAAACCGGCTTCGGCGAGTGCTTCCAACAGAAGCTTACATAAGTTGTCAATGTTCATATGAAGTACCTCCTTGTTGTGAAAGTTTATTAAGGTACTTCAATTGTACAGAATACTATGCCGAAAAAATCGAATAAATAATTTTGTGTAAAGGGCTTATCATGAACTTCGGCATAGTTTTTTCTTCGGCATAGTCCGAATGCAGAATCAATTCTCCTGTGATTGTCGGCTGCGAAGCCAGCGCTTTCTGTAGTGTTCGGATTGC
>CACZGY010000140.1 GCA_902780815.1 uncultured Eubacteriales bacterium | reverse complement strand
GTTTTAACTGTTGTGATCAGCATTGTAGTCCTTATCGTCGGTATAGCAATTGGTTACATACTTCGTAAGAATGTCGGAGAAAAAGCCATAGGAAGCGCAGAACAGCAGGCCAGGAATATGATCCTGGACGCGCAGAATACTGTCGAGAACCTCAAGAAAGAGAAGGTGCTTGAGGCAAAAGAGGAAATACATAAGCTGAGAGAAGAATATGAAGGTGAACTCAAGTCCAGGAGGGCTGAGGTCACAAAGGCTGAGAGAAGAATACTTCAGAAAGAAGAGAATATCGACCGCAAGCTCGAAAGCATAGAGAAGCGCGAAAACGGCCTCACAAAAAGAGAGCAGTCGATGAACGAAAAGCACAAGGAAATCGATGCCTACATCCAGAAGCAGGTAGAAGAACTCGAGAGAATCTCAGGTTATACAAGAGAAGAAGCGAAACACCTGCTTCTCCAGGAACTCGAAACTGAGATCCGCAAAGATGCTTCTGACATGATAGTAAACATCGAAACCGAAGCAAAGGAAGAAGCTGATAAGAGGGCCAGAGAGATCATCACTACAGCGATCCAGAGATACGCTTCGGATCAGGTAACAGAGACTACCGTTTCTGTAGTAAGCCTGCCGAATGATGATATGAAAGGCCGCATCATCGGAAGAGAAGGCCGAAACATCAGAGCAATCGAGACTCTGACGGGAGTGGATCTCATTATCGACGATACTCCTGAGGCAGTCATACTTTCTGGATTTGATCCGGTCAGAAGAGAGATCGCAAGGATCGCTCTTGAGAAGCTGATTGTCGATGGACGAATCCATCCGGCAAGGATCGAAGAAATGGTCCAGAAAGCAACCAAGGAAGTCAACACCATTATCAAGGAAGAAGGCGAGAGAGCATGCTTCGAGACAGGCGTGCACAACCTTAACCCTGAAATGGTAAGGCTCATCGGAAGACTGAAATACAGGACTTCTTACGGACAGAATGTGCTGCAGCACTCGATCGAAGTAGCTACTTTAGCCGGCATGATGGCGGAGGAGCTCGGGCTCGATCCTAGACTTGCCAGAAGAGGCGGTCTGCTGCATGATATCGGAAAGGCGATCGATCACGAGGTAGAGGGAACTCACGTAGAGATCGGAGTCAATATCTGCAAGAAGTACAAAGAATCCTGGAAGGTCATCAATGCAGTTGAGGCTCATCACGGCGATGTGGAGCCGACCACTCTCGAGGCTATGCTTGTGGCAGCTGCTGATGCACTGTCTGCAGCAAGACCTGGAGCCAGGAGAGAGACGCTCGAGTCATACATAAAGAGACTTGAGAATCTTGAGAATATTGCCAACACTACTAAGGGCGTAGAAAAGTCCTATGCTATCCAGGCAGGACGCGAGATCAGAGTCGCAGTCAAGCCTAATCAGGTCAGGGACGATGAAGTGCCTATGCTGGCAAGAGAGATCGCCAAGAAGATCGAAGCTGAGCTCGAATATCCTGGACAGATCAAGGTCAATGTTATAAGAGAAACAAGGGCAACTGATTACGCTAAATAATAGTTCCTTTCAAAGGCTCCTCGCGAGAGGAGCCTTTGTAGGGATAGAGCCTTGATTTACGGAGCCGGGCTCCGCAAAAAGTTACAGAAAAGGGCATATAGAATGGTTTATCTGGACAACAGCGCCACAACAAGACAATATGACGAAGTAACGGATCTGATGTATAAAGTCGCTAAAGAGGACTTCGGTAATCCGTCTTCTCTTCACGCGCTTGGTTTTGAAGCCGGCAACCTGCTTTATGATGCGCGCAGGCAGATCGAAGATCTGCTGCCGCCTGCAGGCAACATCATTTTTACATCAGGCGGCACCGAGAGCGACAACATGGCGCTGCTCTCGTCTGCGCGCAAGCTCAGGCGCCGCGGTAATAAGATCATTACTACCAAGGTAGAACATCCGGCTGTGCTTGAAACATGCAAAAGACTTAAAGAGGACGGATTTGAAATCGTCTTCCTTGATGTTGATGTGGACGGATATGTCGAAGAACAGGCAGTAAAAGCGGCACTTGACAAAAACACAATTATCGTCTCCATTATGGCCGTAAACAACGAAACCGGTACTATTGAACCTGTAATACCGGTCGGACGCACTGTAAGAGAATATAACAGGCAGCATGGAACAGAGATAATGTTCCATACTGATGCCGTACAGGCGTTCG
This sequence comes from uncultured Eubacteriales bacterium, assembly GCA_902780815.1. Lineage (GTDB taxonomy): Bacteria > Bacillota > Clostridia > Peptostreptococcales > Anaerovoracaceae > Crickella. The sequence continues at coordinate 1,546 of CACZGY010000140.1, read as the reverse complement.
GCAAACTTCCACTGGATGATACTGATGCAGATCTTATTTCTGCCAGCGCTCACAAGTTCCATGGGCCTAAGGGAACAGGCTTCCTATATATGAAGAAGCGCCACAGCCTGCCTCCATACATAATCGGAGGCGGTCAGGAAGGCGGATTCCGTTCTTCAACAGAAAACACGCCCGGAATAGCCGGAATGGGACTGGCAGCAAAAATGGCGTGTGACGGTCTGATGATGAAAACGAGCCGCATGGGCATAGTGAACAACTACCTGCTCAATGGGCTGAAATCTGAGATCAGGGACATCATAGTGAACGGACCGGAAGATCTCGGATACACATTGCATGAACACGGAAAGCGCTGCCCGGGAGTACTCAACGTCACTTTTGAGGGTACACGCGGCGAGGTGCTTCTGCACACTCTCGAGCAGGACGGCATTTACGTTTCGACGGGTTCGGCCTGTTCGTCAAACAAGACCGGGGACAGTCATGTCCTGCAGGCGATGTCAATGACTCACAAAGAGATTGAGGGGGCATTGCGCTTCAGCTTTTCGGAATTCAATACCGTGGAAGAGATGGATTTCGTAATAGATCGTACAAAGACAGCAGTTGAACGCTTCCGCAGGCTGGGAAGCTTCCGCTGATGACCGGGGTGATATAAAAAATGGAAAAGAATCTTTATATTGTCAGGTGCGGCGAAGTCGCACTGAAAGGCATGAATAAGCCGTATTTTGAACGCGTGCTTCTTGAAAGAGTAAAGAACGCTCTTAAGTGTTATGAAGGCGCAGAGGCAAAATGGATAGAAGGCCTTATGTTTGTCAGAGTGCCATCTGATATACCTGAAGATGAAGTTATCTCCAGATGTGTCAGAGTATTCGGCGTAGCTTCTGTCAGCCCTGCAGTCGAGGCTCCTAAAGATATCAACGAGATTGGCAGAAAAGCCGGCGAGTTCATGCAGAAAGTCATTGAGACTGAAGACATAAAAACCTTCAAAGTCAAGGGCAAGAGGGCGGATAAATCCTTTGCTATAGAGTCTCCTGAGATAGCCAGACAGGTTGGCGGCATGGTGCTGAAAGCGTGCAAGGTGCTCAGCGTTGACGTCCACAGGCCTGACTGCGTTCTCACGGTTGACGTAAGACGCGAAGGCGCATATATATTCAGGGACAAGATCCGCGGTTTCGGCGGACTGCCTCTGGGAACTAACGGAAAAGGCCTCATCCTCATGAGCGGCGGAATAGACAGTCCGGTCGCAGCGTTCATGATGGCAAAGCGCGGAATGAGCATAGAAGCAGTACATTTTCACTCATATCCTTATACGAGCCAGAGAGCGCAGCGGAAGGTCGAGGAGCTTGTACGGACGCTTGCAGGTTACATGGGAACAGTGAAGATGCACGTGATAAATCTTCTTCCTATCCAGGAAGAGATCGTAAAGAACTGTCCGGAAGATGAGACTACGCTGCTCGTAAGGCGCTTCATGATGAGGATAGCCGAGCAGATCGCCGTTAAATACGGATGCATGATGCTGATAACAGGCGAGGACCTGGGGCAGGTAGCCAGC
>CACZGY010000139.1 GCA_902780815.1 uncultured Eubacteriales bacterium | reverse complement strand
CAAGGGCAGATGGCTTCAGACGCAGTGCTTGGCGGTCTCGGAAGAGCAGGAGGACGGCAGCGTCGAATATGTAAAGTACAAAGGGAATCCTGTCATCAAGGAAGAAGATCTCCCGGAAGCATGCGATGCATATGAGTTCAGGGATCCATACATATGGCGTGCTCCGGACGGCACTTACAGAGCGATTGCTGCAGCAGGCAGGACAGGTGAGATCAACGAGGACGGGAATTATCTGCATGAAAAAGGCACGCAGCTCATATTATTCAGGAGCGATGACTGCTTTAACTGGAAGTATGACAAGGTGATGTTTGAAGATCATCGCAAGATAGGCGTAATGTGGGAGTGTCCTAACTTCTTTGAGCTGGATGGCAAACAGATCCTGATTGCTAGCCCTATGGACATGCATGCAGAGGCAGATGAAGCTATTGGTTCTGTAAGATTCCCTCAGGGGAGCAATGTATGCTGCATCGCAGGCGAGTATGATGAAGATACTGAGACCTTCTCTCCGGATGGAGGTTATGAGCCGGTAGACATTGGCCTCGATTTCTATGCTCCTCAGGTGATGAAAGCTCCTGACGGAAGATGCATAATGATTGGCTGGATGCAGGATCCGAAGAACGGAAACTTTGCTGATGCACAGGAAAACCTATCAAGGCCGGGACTTCTGTATGCTGTTCCTATGGACTATCCTGACGGGTATGTTCACGGCCCAGAGGATTCACATATTTTCGGGCAGATGACCATTCCGAGAGAGCTGAGTTACAGGGACGGAAAGCTTTATCAGTGGCCGGTCAGGGAACTCTGTGAATACAGAAAGAACAGAGTGGATTATGACGGTGTATTGCTTAAGGATGAAGAGCGCAGCTTTGAAGGCATATCCGGCAGGTCAATAGAGCTGGAAGTGGAAATTGCTCCGCACGAGGTAGGCGCTGCATTCTACAGGGAGTTCACTATAGACTTCGCGAAGGATGACGATCACTTCATCAGGCTCAGTTACAAACCGGCCAGATCGCTGATCACTATTGACAGGAGCCACAGTGGCCAGTGCAGTGAGATAATTGCGAGAAGAAGCTACAGGGCGACGTATTCAGATGGCTGCCTCAGCCTTAGGATACTGATAGACAAATGGAGCGCTGAAGTATTTGTAAACGGAGGCGAACAGGTATTGTCGCTTACTTACTACACTCCTGCCGATGCAGACGGTATCACTTTCTCGGCTGACGGCAGTGTGGCAATGGATATTGTTGCATATAATATCGGGAGATGAAAAAAGAAGCGTTTCAATGTATAATTAAGTGTCGCACATAACGTACCTGCGGAAGGATAAGGGGAATTAATATGACAGATATAATTACACTCGGAGAACTTCTGATAGATCTTACTCAGAGAGGTTCTGATGAAAACGGAAACGGAGAATTCACTGCATATCCGGGCGGTGCTCCGGCGAATGTAGCAGTTGCAGCTTCAAGACTCGGGGCTTCAACAGGATTTATCGGCAAGGTCGGTGACGATGCTTTCGGGCGCAGCCTCGCGGATACACTGAAAAAAGATAATGTAGATATCAGCGGACTGTTTTATGATGATTATCAGCCGACAACCATGGCAATCGTTTCGGTAGATGAAAGCGGTGAGCGCGATTTCTCATTCTACAGAAAACCTGGCGCAGACACACAGCTGACTGTTGATGAGGCTGTGGGAGCCCTGTCTGCAGATCTTCCGAAGATACTGCACGTAGGTTCACTGTCGATGACTACTTCACCGGGAAAAGAAGCCTGTGTGGAGGCCGTCAAATATGCTAAAGATAACGGATCTGTAATCAGCTACGACCCTAACTACAGGGCGGCGCTCTGGGACAGTGAAGAGCATGCCATAGAGATGATGAAAGTACTGCTCCCTTACGCTGATATTCTTAAGGTATCAGACGAAGAGATGGTGATGCTTACAGGAACAGACGATTTCGAAGAGGGAAGCCGCATACTTGCAGAGTACGGCTGCGGTCTTGTGATGGTTACTCTCGGGTCGGACGGCGTATTCGTCCGCATGGGAAGCCACACGGCAACTGTGCCTGGTTTCAGCGTTGAAGTAGCTGATACTAATGGCGCAGGTGACACATTCCTCGGAGCAATGCTTATGCAGATCGCGAAAGGTGTAGCTGCATCCGAAGATGTATGGACACAGATGCTGGGCATGGTGCGTTATGCAAACAAAGCTGCGTCACTGACATGCTCACGTCACGGTGCGATCCCGGCTATGCCTTCACTTGCTGAAATGGAGAAGGAATTCAATGAGTAACGAATCCGGAAAGAAAAAGAGCAGTTTCGACATTAGGCTCGAGAAATACTATGATGAGCTCAAATGGCTCTACATGGAACTGTACAATGATGAGGAAGCCTTTGAGTACTTTCTGAATATGCTTCGCAAGAGCTTCAGAGAGCGCAAATCGTCACTTCGCAGTGTAGATGCCAGACGCTCTGCCCATCCTGACATGCATCATTCCAACAAGATGATGGGCATGATGCTTTATACTGAAAATTTCGCGGGAAATCTGCCGGGCGTCAGAGAAAAACTTGATTACCTCAGGGAATGCGGAGTCAAATACCTTCACCTGATGCCGCTTCTGGACACACCTGCAGACAGTGCAAGAAGCGACGGCGGATATGCTGTTTCTGATTTCAGAAAAGTAAGATCTGATCTCGGTACCATGGAGGATCTCGAAAAACTCGCGGGCGACTGCCACAAGAGGGGGATAAGGGTCTGCCTCGATTTCGTGATGAACCATACGAGTGACGAGCATGCATGGGCGAAAGCTGCAAGAGCCGGAGATCCTGAGGCTCAGAGCAGATACTTCTTCTATGATAACTGGGACATTCCAAGGCAGTATGAGGAGACGATGCCGCAGGTGTTCCCTGAGACAGCTCCTGGAAACTTCACATATTTCGATGATATGGGAAAGATTGTCATGACGACTTTCTACCCGTTCCAGTGGGATCTCAATTATAGAAACCCTACAGTCTTCAACGACATGACAGAAAACCTGCTCTACCTGGCGAACAGGGGAGTAGATATTATAAGGCTTGATGCCGTTCCGTATATCTGGAAAGAACTGGGCACTAACTGCCGCAACCTGCCTCAGGTGCACACGCTTGTCCGTATGATGAACATATCCTGCAGGGTGGTTTGTCCGAGCGTACTTCTCCTGGGTGAAGTTGTCATGGAGCCGAGCAAGGTGCTTCCGTACTTCGGCACGGAAGAGAAGCCTGAATGTGATATGCTCTATAATGTCACGACCATGGCTTCCATATGGCACACCATGGCTACACGCGACGTAAGACTGCTCAGACATCAGCTGCAGCAGATAGAGAACCTGCCTTCAAACTGCATATTCCAGAACTATCTCAGATGCCACGATGATATCGGATGGGGACTGGATTACGGGATCCTTTCACAGTACGGCATGGGCGAGGCTTCACACAAGAAATACCTTAATGACTGGTTCACGGGAAAGTATTACGGAAGTCCTGCAAGGGGCGAGCTGTATAACGACTCGGAGTGGCTCCGCGATGCCAGACTCTGTGGTACAACAGCTTCTCTCTGCGGGCTCGAAGCTGCCCTGTATGAGAATAATGAAGAATTAGTGCAGAGGTCCATCGACGCTGTCGTCATGCTCCACGCATGCATGCTTACACTTCGCGGCATACCTGTTTTCTACAGCGGCGATGAGCTGGGAATGCTGAACGACTACGGATACCATGATGATCCGGGCAGATGGGCAGACAGCCGTAACATACACAGGGGAAAGATGGACTGGGAAAAGGCGGAGGAAAGAAAAGATCTCTCCACTCCGACA
>CACZGY010000138.1 GCA_902780815.1 uncultured Eubacteriales bacterium | reverse complement strand
CGAAGACTTCAAGCACAGCTTTGCCGTCATTCGAAGTGCAGTTTCGAAGTATACACGTCCTGCCGTCATTCAGTTTTATCGTTTTATAGTATTCCATATGTTTTATAGTCCAAGGAGCGCTTCTACCTGATCTCTCTTCTCATTCAGAACACATCCGCCCTTATGATCGTCTGCAAGGATATCGCTGCTTCTGAGTGCAGTGAACAGCTTTGATCTCAGCGCTTCCTTGAGCGATGTGTCTTTCACATTTATGTCGGAATACGGAGAGAACGGGCAAGGTTCTGCTCCTCCATGCGAATTGATATGAAAGAAGCCTCGTCCCGCAGCCAGACATCCGCCGGAGCTTTTCTCATCGCCCGGGAATGAAATGTATATCATATCCTGCTTGTTCATCCGCAGATCGTCGACCCTGACGGCCATAAACTCACGGTCATCATCATCCGGCGCAAGATGCGCTCCTTCATCTGAAACCGGAGTAAATTCTATGTAGAATACCGCCTTGCATCCGCGTGATCTCAGGCTGTCAAGGAAGCTGTCTGAATAGACTTTTTCCATGTTTTCTTTCGTAACCGTAACAGAGACACCGTAAATGATGCCCATTTCATGGAGCTTGTCCATCTTCTCCATTATAGTGTCGTAAACGCCTTTGCCTCTTCTTATATCGGTCTCCTCGCGTTCGCCCTCTATGCTTATTACAGGCACGATGTTACGGCACTTTTCAAGAAGTCCAAGGTGCTTGTCTGTCATGAATGTGCCGTTGGTAAAAACCGGAAACATGATGTTCTTCATTTTTCCCGCTGATTCTATGACATCCCATCTTAGCATCGGCTCACCGCCGGCGAGAAGTATGAAGCTGACGCCGAGATCTTCTGCCTCCCTGAATATCTTCACCCACTCTTCTTCAGTGAGCTGCATCGACGGTTCACAGTCAATCGTTGCTTCATTTGCACGGGAATAACAGCCTTCGCAGTGAAGATTACAGCTCGAAGTAATACTCGCAATGAGATAAGAAGGCACATGAAGGCCTTCCTTTTCGTTTTTATCTCTTCTTTTGTCAGCTGCCGCGCATGAAGCGGCAAACTTTACCAGAAACGCGCTTTCCCGCGGATCCTTTAAAGTCGCTTTGAGCGCATCCCTTATTACCTGCTCGACCCCTTCAGTCAGGTATCTCTGCAAATCAAATCTTTCGTCCATATTTACCTCTATACCCTGCTTTTTATTATCAGATATACGGTATCAGCTTTTCTGTTTTCTTACAATAAGTTTTGTATGCTTCTCCGGAGTCATGCTAAAGATGCTGCTTTGTCATCTTTCTCTGCGCATCCAGTCTTCCCGGGTTAGCCTCGATATGTGCTCGGTGCGTCTGTCCATCATCTTGACCCACTCGGCATCTTCATTCGTATATTGATAAATAAACCCGCATTTTTCCTGCACACGCCTAGATTTGTCATTTCCCTCGAAATAACCACACCAGAGTGTTTCCAGATGCAGGTCTTCAAATGCATAGCGTATCACCTCGCAAACCGCTTCAGGTATGAGCCCGCGGCCCCAGAACGGTACGCCGATCCAGTAACCGATCTCCGCTTCTGTATCCGGCAGCCCGATGTTGCTTTGCATGCCTACCATCAGTCCTACGCTTCCTATTGCTTTGCCGTCCTCTTTCAGGCATACAGCGTACGTCTCCGGTGCTGACAAAACAGTACTGATTATTCCGCGGCTGTCTGCAACGCTTGTGTGCACCGGCCATCCGGCGGCCGGTCCTATGCGCTCATCTTTTGCATATTCATAAAGATCTTCCGCGTCCGTTTCTTCCCATGGCCGCAAGATCAGCCTGTCTGTTGTCAAAACCATCTCTTAACCCCTTACAGATACCAACACTGTCATTGTCAGATTATTGTACTATAAAAAACGACTGCAGGTCACTGCAATCGTCTTCAGTTAAGATTTGATTTGTACTGTTCAGGGCTTCCGCAGCCTGCTGCTCCGTTTTGCCTGTGTTTCGGACAGGAGTCCGCGTATGGACAGCCTATGCATGCGTTGCCTTTTTTCTTTTCTTTATAGATATATCTGATGGCAAAGAACAGTATCGCTGCTATTACTATTATCGCTGTTATCGTAGCTGCATTCACCGTGCCTGCCTCCTTTCGTTTTTTAATCAGCACGATGCGCGGCGAAAACACGCCGCGCACCACGCTTAGTTAAGAACCCTAATATAGGGAAGTTATGCTGTTGCCTTGGCAGCATTCGAAGCTCTGTGGAGTTCATACTGCTCATCGAAGTGTGCTCTTACCCTTCTGCTGATAAGAACAAGCGCTGCGACCATGCACGCTTCTGCAATCAGTCCCGGTACAAAACCAGCTGCAAAATGTCCCTCAGTAAACAGTGTTCCGAACTGGTTGATCAGGAATGCGATCGTGTATCCTGTTCCGAGCTGCAGTCCGATTGCGCCCCAGAGCCAGCCTCTGCTCTTCATCTCAGAATTCATGGCTCCGATAGCTGCGAAGCAAGGAGGTGTGTACAGGTTGAAGAACAGATATGCAAGAGCTGTTACAGATGTAAGGCCTATTGTTGCTGCTACTGTGTTTGCGCCTCCTGTCATTGCAAGTTCCTCTGTATCGATGAACGATGTCAGCGCATATACAACTGCAAGTGTTCCGACAACATTCTCTTTTGCGATGAAGCCCGTGATGGCCGCTGCTGCAAGCTGCCACACTCCGAAGCCCAGAGGAATGAGCAGTATTGCGAACGGCGAAGCGATCGAGGCAAGAATCGAAGTGTTCTCTGCGCCTTCTTCGACGACCTGGAAGTGCCAGTCGAAAGTCTGCATGATCTGTACAACAGTATTGCAGACGAGGATGATCGTAGCCGCCTTTATGATATATGCTTTTGCTCTTTCCATCATGGACTTGAAAGCGAACTTAAGGCTTGGTGCTTTCCACTTCGGGAGTTCCATGATGAAGAATGACTTTCTGTATTTGTAACCTGTGATTCCCTTAATAAGCAGAGCCCCGAGGAAGATCAGCACTAGTCCCAGGAAATATGAGATCGTACTTACCCAGCCTGCGCCGTTGAAGAAAGCGCCGGCAAAGAGTGCAATTACCGGGATCTTTGCTCCGCAAGGGATAAATGTTGTGAGCATCGATGTAGCTCTCCGCTCCCTTTCATCGCGGATGGTACGGCACGCCATGATGGCAGGTATTCCGCAGCCTGTTCCGATGACCACAGGGATAACTGACTTGCCTGACAGACCCACTCTCTTGAAGATAGGGTCCATTACTGCACTTACACGTGCCATGTATCCGCAGTCTTCCAGCAGAGCGATCAGGAAGTACATTACCATTACGAGAGGCAGGAATCCGACTACGGCGCCAACACCGCCGACGATTCCGTCAGCGAGAAGGGCTGATAATATAGCCGGGCTGTTTTCGAGTTGTCCTGCGACCCATTCCTGGAAAGTCTCGATCCATCCTACCAGCCAGTCAGCTACAAGAGGTCCGAGCCATGCCTGTGATACCCAGAATACTCCCCACATGACCACGGCGAATACCAGGATTCCCGCGATAGGGTTTGTCAGAACTCCGTCAACTTTATCTGCAGAAGTCGTCTCTGCAGACAGAGTCTTTCTTGTCTCAACATCTGATACTATTCCGTTAACAAAGCTGTAACGCTTGCGGTCTTCGGCATCTACCGCATTTTTGTCATGCAGGTCGATGTCTGCCTGAAGGTATGGGGCCTTCTGTGTGGTTCCTGCAAGTGAGATCGCTTTGGCGATCATCTCAGCGAGCCCTTTGTTCTCTGTAGATACTGTCTCAAATACAGGGCAGTTCAGCTTCGAGGAAAGTTTGTTT
>CACZGY010000137.1 GCA_902780815.1 uncultured Eubacteriales bacterium | reverse complement strand
TTGGTTTTCCGTATGAATGTTGATGACAACATATGGGACTTCCTGCGGATTATCATTCACTGATTCGTCCCACTTTCCACATGATGATTTGATTAGATCATCTGTTATCACGTTTTTATTATCATCTTTGATATCTACGATATCGGTAACTGTGCATGAATCATCACAAAACTTCAGTTGAATACTTTCAATACTGGCTGCTTCTGGCAAATCGTTTTCTTATACTGCTCCATGACTTTGACACAGTTTGCACTCCTATTCGGCGCGAACGCCCTTACTTCATCACGATGGTAATCAGGATATTATCCAGGGTCTCACCGCCTGTTTCCTCGAGATCATACGGCTTATCTAGGCTGATATCCTCTAAAAATGATACCGAACCGCTATTTGAGATCGGATACAGCCGGACCATCTGCTCGCCTTCCTCATCCCTCACAGCAAACGATTTCCATCCAGGAAAATCACCCTTGAACCCGTCAACATCATATTCAAATGAAGATACTACAACTCCGTCATACGCCGCCGAATTGCCGTCATCTGACTCAGTATAGGTATTATCACTCAGTACAGCTTTGATTTTGCCTTTCTCGCCTTCAATCTTGACATCGTTATAATGCCCTGGCTCCGGAGTGCATGGAAAACTTGCGATCCGCTCCCACGAATGGTCTTCCGGGTTTACATGATATACATTGAATGTAATGTCTTTGCTTTTGACCTTATTCAGGTCATAGCCCAGGTTCATATCATATTCAAGCTCTCCGAAAGAGCACCCGGCACAGATCAGCATCGTTATAACTGCTGCGATTATTATGTATCCTCTTCTCATATTTCTGTACTTCGTATATCGTTTCCTTAATCTTATTGTTTCAGTCTGTACTCTTGATGTTTTTATTGACATTATCTGCAGTGAAATTATTTCTTCCGCAAAGAAACATCTATTGATGTCCCTGCAGGAAGCTCTTCTCCCGCTGCAATACTCTGATAATAAACAACCGCTTCTTTCTCATTTGTAGTGTCATAATACTGGACGTTGCCAAGCGTAAGATTTGCATTTTTCAAGGCAGACACCGCCTCATCCCGTGACATGCCACTTAAATCCGGGGCCTTAACCATATCTTCTCCCTCTTGGTCAAAACGCACAGTGATTACAACGCTATAATCAGCCTTTGATGGATTGTCTTCGTGGTTAATCAATGCATCTATAGGATCTATTCCGCTTATCTCACCTTTACCAAAATAATAGCCGCAAATAGCATACTCACGGCCTGGCCTGATGTTCTCCTCAAGTTCGGTCTCAGATTTTGCCATGCCATATTCATCAAAGTCCGGGATATCTGATCCCATTTCCTGTTCGGCACTACATTTGCTTGAGGCGTTAGTAACAATGAGTTTAACTTTGTGATTCCTATAATCCATTATAACAGCAATCGTGCCTTTACCTTCATGGATTTCTTTGCCATTTTCATCAAACGATATAAGCTCAGTATCCAGTGTTTGAGCTTCTGATATTTGCTTTCCGTCCTTGAATTCATATGTGGTAAGTATGACTCTCTTGAAACTGTTGTCTACAGAATAATGAAAGGGGCTCGCCTGCCCAGGCTCCAAAAGAATAGTTGCCGTATTATATTCATCAGATGACTTGTCATATGGTTCAAGATAGTTGTTGCGGAAGAATCCCTGACTATTTAAGAACCAGAAGATCATTCCGACCAACAGGATAGCAAGAATCAATATTATTGTTTTGAGACGGCGTCCTTTAGCCTTACCGTCATGAGAAACTTTAAGAATATTCTTTTCGGACTGCACAATGACTTCTTCTGGCTTAAGATCCTCTCCTGCAAGGAATTCATTCAGAGAGATGTTCAGTACAGAACATAATTCCTCATATACAGACACATCCGGCAGGCAGACACCACGTTCCCACTTTGAGACAGACTTATTGCTCATACCAAGTTTTTCTGCGAGCTGCATCTGTGTCATATCTAATGCTCTACGCTTTTCAGCAATATAACCACCTATTTTTCTCTGATCCATGGATAAACCTCCTATAATAATTGCTTTATTCCATGATACTTCCTCACGCAAAAAACAACAGCCCTTCAAAGTAGAACTGACTGCGCAACAAGCATTATTTCGGGGTTAATCATAAATGCTTGAAAAAGCAACCGCATTCGATTATTGTAATCATAAAAGCGAGCCTTACTTCTCAAATATGTTCTTGAAAGTGATTGCCGAAATAGCAAGCAAATGAAATAACAAATGCCCGCAGGAACATCTGCTTCTGCAAGCTGCTGATATATATTCTGCTTCCCGTGCCGGTTCTGTCTGCCATTTCTCTCTTTCCCGATGCTTTCAATGTCAGCGCTCTGCTGTCATCACTTAAGAGGGATTATATTGCAAATGCACATCAGCAACAATAAAGCAATTATCTTGCAAAATGATCTACCGCTTATAAAGAAAAGCACCTGTCTCGGAAGTATCCGGTGCAGATGCTTATTCTATGAATTCTATTTTAGAATCAGCGGGCCTTCAGTACCGCCTTCAGTGATTTTCTCTGCTTCATTCCTGACAGCCATGTAATCTGCTGCCTCCGCTTCGTCATTGAAGTCATATTGTACATCTGATGCATAGGTCACTATGATCCTGTGATTGTAAACTGTTCCGATTTCCTTATAAGGGATCATTCCGTCATATGGTTCTGTGTCCGGTTCATTCCATACTTCAACAGACATTACACGTCCACCGAGTCCCTCATCACGTGCCGCAGTATTAAATATGGTGATCCCGCCTGACTCATTTATTTCGTACCACCAGGTTTTATAATTCCCGAGCGTCAGAGTGAAGTAATCCGTATCAAGCGTTCTTGTTCCATTCTCTTCATCTTCAACAACAGTGAGACCGGATGATAATTCAGAGCCTTTATCCTGATATTCTTCCCACAAGCCGCCGTCATCGGTAAGTTCTATTCTCTGGATCAGCGCAGGGTCATCCTTGTCGAAGGTCACCATCCAGTCCATTTCATATGTCTTCTCTTCGCCATCAGCATCCGCTGCTGTAACAGTGGCAAGTGCATGCTCTATATTATCCGATTTATCATTATCTTCAGCTACCTCAAAGCTCGTAAGCGTAGTTGTAAGTTCTTTAGACATAGCTACTCCGAGAACTTCGGTTCTGTACCATTTGCCGTAGAATGTATCAAACATTCCCTCAGCAAAGCAGTCTCCGACTGCGGCCTCCCAGGCATCCTTTTCTTCGGCAGCTTTCTGCTCAGCCTCAGCGCGCTCTTCTTCAGTAGGTTCCGGTGCATCGATGCCTATTACTGTGACTACAGGATCATACAGCCCGTCGCCCGGATATTCAGTCATCGCTTTGATGAGTTTCTCCTCATTCTCTGCACGCCTTGCTCCGCTGTCTTCGCTGCATGCACTCATCCCGGCAGCCAGGATCAGGACCAGAACCATGACCAACAGCTTTACCGATACACTCTTCCTGAACATCACAACGCCTCCTTATAATCATCATACATTTACAGAAAAAGGGAACAGTGCCTGTATCCAGCCCCCGCTACCTTGTATATATATTGTATACGATTCAGATCACACAAAAATCACACGAGTGATGCGATCCTCCTGGCGAGCTATTCCTCCGGCTCAGCATAGTTGTATACCGTATCGTAGAGCTCCTCAGTAGACTTCCAGACGCCTGCATATGGCTGTTCAACATAATAGTGTTTACTTTTTTCATAGATAAACACTGTTCTGTCTTCCTCCGGGTTTTCCGTACGAATATTGACAACGACATACGGGACTTCCTGTGGGTTGTCGTTCACCGATTCGCTCCAATTTCCGCAAGATGATTCGATCAGTTCTGTTATCACATTCTTATTATCATCGGTGATATCTACGATCTCAGAAACTGTGCAGGAATCATCGCAAAACTGCAGCTGAATACTTTCAACATTATCTG
>CACZGY010000136.1 GCA_902780815.1 uncultured Eubacteriales bacterium | reverse complement strand
TCCGAATACGATGGTTGGAAGATCGTTGCCTGCAGGAGCCGAAATGAGAACCTTCTTAGCGCCGGCATCAATGTGAGCCTGGCTCTTAGCCTTCGATGTATAGAATCCTGTGCACTCAAGGACGATATCTACATCGAGATCGCCCCAAGGAAGCTTGGATGCATCTGCTTCAGCGTAGATCTTAATGAACTTTCCGTCTACTACGATGCCGTCCTCAGCTGCTTCTACTGCAGCGTCGAATCTCTTCTGAACGCTGTCATACTTGAGCATCTTAGGGCTTGTAAGGTCATTGATTGCTACGATGTCGATGTCCTTGTCAGCATAGATCTTTCTGAATGCGAGTCTTCCGATACGTCCAAATCCGTTAATAGCTACTTTCATTAGTAATTCCTCCTCTGGATCTTTTCGATCCCCTGCGATCTTCCGACCGCCAGTTTAAACAACATATTAATCTCCGTTGTTAGTGCGCCTCGTATTAGGCACATTTACGGTTTCATTTTACCATTATAAGGCGCGGTTCACAACGACAAGTACTAAATAAAGTAAATAAATTCTTTATTCGCCCAGGTCGCTCCTGATCACCTTGCCAATATTCCACACATATGCCGCTCTGCGTGCAGCTACGGCTCTCTCCTCTGGGTTGTTGTAAGCAAATTCTCCCGTCTGTGAGCCGCAGTCCATGCATGTGACAGTCCAGCACCAACCGTTTCCGTCATCAAGAAAACCTGCTCCTCCGCAGTACGGACAACCCATCAGTTCTATCTCTTCGTATATATCCATAGTAACCTCCATTATTACTTGATTTGCTGTATTATTCCTCCGCCAATGACACGGTTTTCACTGTCGTAGAAGACCGCGGACTGGCCCGGTGCAGGCGCTTTTACCGGCTCATCAAACGTCACTGATATAGTGTTATTGTCAACACGTTCCAGAATCGCCGGTTCTGCGGCATGATGATACCTTATTTTTACGAAAGCCCGTACTTTTTCACCCTGCTTTATGTCTTCTATGGCCATAAAGCATACATCTCTGCACAGAATACGGCTTTCAAACACGGAATCCAGATCCCCGATCACCACTGTATTGGCTGCGGCATCGATCTTATTTACATAGGCCGGATACCCCAGCGCAAGGCCCAGGCCCTTCCTCTGTCCGACTGTATAATTCACAATGCCTTTATGTTTCCCAAGGACTCTGCCGTTTTCATCCACGAAGTCTCCCGGTGGCGGCATGGCTTTGTCAGAATGAGCTTCGATGTACTCAGCATATCCTCCTTCAAGCACAAAACAGATCTCCTGAGAGTCGTGCTTCCCTGCTACAGCAAGTCCTGCGTCTGCGGCTATTTTCCGGACCTCGTCCTTTGTCAGTTCGGACAGAGGCATCAAAGTGCGGGCGAGCTGTTCCTGCGTCAGCTGATACAGCATATATGTCTGATCCTTGGCTGCTGCAGCAGACTGCTTTACTGTATATCTTCCGTTTTCAGCCTGTACTATGCGTGCATAATGTCCGGTCGCAACATATTCTGCATTGATTTCATCAGCAAATCTGAGCAGTCTTTCCCACTTTATGTGCCTGTTGCACGCAACGCACGGATTCGGAGTAAGACCGTTCATGTAAGCATCTATAAAAGGTTCAGTTACATGTTCTCTGAACTCTGGAAGGCAGTTTATGTTGTAAAACGGTATCTCGAGCTGCATCGCAACAGCGCGTGCATCACTGATGTCGCAGCACCGGCTGTAAGCACCGCTTCCGGCCTCCCACGTCCTCAGAGTCACGCCTATCACCTGATAGCCCTGCTTCTTCAGCAAATATGCAGCTGCTGCGCTGTCGACTCCTCCGGAGAGTCCCACTACAACTCTCAAATGACACCTCCCTTTTCTATCAAACATCCTTCGTATTCTATCACAGCTTTCAGCGCTAAAAAAAGTCCCCGCATTGATGCAGGAACTTTTTCGTCATATTTCAGGTATGCTTTAGAAGCCGAGCTCCTTGTTGACCCATTTCTGGAATGCTTTGAATGTCTCTGGGCCTGCAACTCCGTCGACTGTTACGCCGAGGAACTTCTGAAGTTTCTTTGAAGTCTGTGTTCCCCAGATTCCGTCAACATCTGCGCCAACCAGCTTCTGGATAGCCTTTATAGTCTGTGTTCCGCAGATACCGTCCTCTTTGCAGCCAAGTACATGCTGTACTGCCTTGATCGAAGCAGGACCGAAGTCACCGTCTACTTTAAGCTTGAATGCCTTGTTTGCTTCCTTCTTTGCCTCAGCGATCTTCAGTTCTTCTGCCTTTTTAACAGCTTCTGCCTTCAGTGCCTCAGCTTCTTCTTTTGCCTTGGCTTCTGCGATCCTGGCTTCCTCAGCTGCCTTTGCTGCTGCCTCTTTTGCCTTTTTTGCAGCTTCTTCTGCTTTTGCCTTTGCCTCAGCTGCCTTAGCTTCAGTCTCTTTCTTTAACTCTGCTGCTTTAGCTTCAGCTTCTTCTTTGGCTTTAGCCTCTTTGCTTTTAAACTTATCAAATAATCCCATTCTGCACCTCTTTTCTTGTCTACGCGGCCGTAAGGCCTGCTGGCATTATTTTACGAATCAATTATATTCCCTGGCTTTCCATGTGGTCAATTGCAAATTGTGAACTATTCGGTTTCACCAATAGTTATCCTGACGCAGTTCGGACGCTCAAAATCCTTTGTTCCCATGCCGAAGCCGCAGCGCTCAATGCTCATTTCAGGCATATCCGTGAATTCATCAACGAAGTGTTTAAGGAGAGCCGCTCCCGTAGGTGTACAGAGCTCGCTCCTGATATCGCCGGAATAAGACGGGATGCCTTCGAGAATATTTGCAGTAGCCGGAGCCGGAACCGGAAGAATGCCATGCGCACATTTAACAGTGCCGCCTCCTACGTTGACACCTGAAGCTGCGATTTTTTGCGGTTTTATGCGGTCGATCAGCAGGCAGACTGCCGTCACATCGGCTATTGCGTCCATGGTCCCTACCTCATGGAAGTGGACTTCAGTTATCGGAACGCCGTGCGCCTTGCTCTCCGCATCGGCAATGATATCGTACACTTCAAGAATGTCTTTCCTTACGTTCTCCGGGAGAGCGAGGTGATCACTTACTATGTGCCTTATTTCGGCGACTCCGTTATGTGTATGTGTATGAGAAGAACCGGCATGCGTGTGATGGTGGTCCATGTGATAGTGGTCATGCATGTGGCCGTCTTCCTCAATGCCGTTGATCAGCATATGTATGTGCGTGCCTTCAACACCGCATTTGACGGAAGGCTCCGCCTTCATTACCACTCCCGGCAGGCCGAGGCCGTTGAATTCTTCAATGAATCCGGCGCGGGCATCCTTATCGAGCAGTTCGAGAAGCGCGGCAGTCAGCATATCGCCCGCGGCTCCCATGCTGCAGTCAATATACATCAGCTTCATTTTTTTGCCTCCATGTGATTGATGCGGCTGGCTATGTAGCCGGCACCGAATCCGTTATCTATGTTTACACAGGCAACTCCGCTCGCGCATGAATTCAGCATGGAAAGCAGCGCCGACAGGCCCTCAAAAGCCGCGCCGTAGCCAACGCTTGTAGGAACAGCGATAACCGGGCAGTCAGCGAGTCCCCCGGCAACACTCGCGAGAGCTCCCTCCATACCCGCAATAGCGATAATAACGGAAGCCCGGGTGATGTACTCCTTATGTGCAAGAAGTCTGTGTATTCCAGCGACTCCGACATCGTAAAGGCGTACGACTTCGTTTCCGAGGAATTCCGCAGTTATCGCAGCCTCCTCAGCTACAGGGATGTCGCTCGTGCCCCCTGTCGCAATGACGATAGGGCCGATGCCATCCGGTTCAGGCTTATCACCTATGACAGCGATGCGTGCTTCTTTGCTGTAAAAGATCTCATGGTGCTCAGCCAGGACTTCGGCCTTCGCAGCGTCGATTCTTGTTACGAGAATAGGCAGCTGCCCTTTCTCCACCATAACGTCAACGATGCCGGTGATCTGTTCAGCTGTTTTGCTCTCACCATAGATGACTTCAGGAGTACCCTGCATCACCTTACGGTGAAGGTCCACCATAGCATATCCTATATTTTCAAAAGGCTCGGTCTTGATGCGCGTCAGCGCCTCGTCGACGCTTATCTCGCCCTTTTCCAGAGCCACCAGAATGTTTCTTGTTTCATTGTTCATTTGAACATCCTCTTATTTCTCATTTGCAGGTTTTATAAGCTCCCTGCAGAAATTGAT
>CACZGY010000135.1 GCA_902780815.1 uncultured Eubacteriales bacterium | reverse complement strand
AGTCTTGAACATCAGGTTGAACTGTCTGATCCCGGTGAAATCGCTCTTTCCGCAGTTCGGACATTTGATGGCCTTGTCAGAGATGAAGCTCTCCATCTCTTCTCTGGACCATCCGTCAACTACGACTTCCTCGTCAGGCTCGTTCTCTTTGTACCAGTCCTCTATCAGCTGGTCTGCTCTGTATCTGGTTTTGCATGATCTGCAGTCGATCAGCGGATCGCTGAAACCTCCTACGTGTCCTGAAGCGACCCATGTCTGCGGGTTCAGACTCTCTTACGAACTTCTGTCTCCACGCATCCTTGATATTGTTCTTGAACTCCACGCCCAGAGGGCCGAAGTCCCAGGTGTTCGCCAGTCCGCCGTAGATCTCCGATCCCGGGAAGATGTAGCCTCTGTTTTTACAGAGAGCAATAATCTTCTCCATCGTTACGGCTCTGTCAGTTACAGGGATATCTTTTTTATCGATTGGCATATACTTACAGCTCCTCGTCCTTGAATTCTTCTTCGATTATATCTTCGGCATCGCTCTGCTTATAAGCTTCGGAAGCGTCCTTGATAAGTTCTTTAACGGTTTTTCCGGCTTTCTTTGCGAAACTGTCGATAGTGTTCATCAGATCATCGAGAGTCTCTTTGTTGATAGCATCCTGGGCCTTGTCCATACCTTTTACAACAGCGCCCCTTGCCTTGTCATAAATACCCACTACCTTACCGTCGATATCTATGACATTGCCATTTTCATCAACAAAGTCGATGCTGCACTGTGTACCCATAGCAGCTACTATTCCGAGAATAGCTCCCCATGGAACAAGAACTGCACCGATGACACCTGCTGTTACCGGGAAGTTTACGATTGTCTTTTCACCCTTGCTTACAAGGATCCTCGAAACATTGCCCTTGTCTACGATCTCCTTAAGCTTGGCAAACAGCGGGCTGTCCTTGAGGCTTCCTCCGTCAACCCTGTCATGTTCTTTGTTGATAGCTTCCTCAAGAGCGATGATGGCATCCACAACGCTGCCGTCAGCTGCTTCAAGAGCTGCTTTTGCTTCAGCGTAAGTTGAACCTGTTCTGTCCTTAACAAGTTCGATTTTTTCCAGTGTGATCTCCATTATTTTACCTCCAATCCTCTGGATGATCTGAGCACATCTACACCGAGATAACGGTCTGTATACTCAGAGATTATTTCCCTGACCTCATTGCGCACTCCGGGCTTAAGGTCTACTTTTTCGAACGTTTTCAAAGGTTTAGATTCAAAGTACCTAAACATAGAGATTATATCGAAATCCGGCCTGTAAATCAATGAATCGGCCTCCCTTTTCTCTTCTGCAGCGCACTCAGTGCATATGATTCCTCCGCCGGAAACCGAGAAGATTTTGAAGCCTTCTCCGAAGTTTTCCGGCGCCTTGCCGCAGTTGACGCAGCAGCCGAGTTCAGGCGCAACACCAAGCAGCCTGAGCGATTTGACTATGAATGCATACAGCAGAGTATCACTTCCGGACCTGCACTCTGATACCGATTTCAGGAATTCCAGACTCAGGTCGAACAGCTTTGGCGCCGGAACACCTTCTTCCAGCACCCTGTCAAGATATTCAATGAATGCTGACGCATTCATGAAGCGGTCTATATCTTCACCGATGGAGTAAAAACTTTTGTTGACCTGTGCTGAATTGATGCTGTATGCTTCTCTGCCTTTAAAAATGTCATATTCGGCATACGTAAAAGGACGAAGCGCCAGCGCTGCCTTGCTCCGGGACTTCTCGTTTGCAGAGGTCCCCGCTGACAGCTTGCCGTACTGCTTCGTAAAAAGCACTATCATGCGCCTGTTGTTAGCGATCTTTCGCTGACGTAATACTATGCCCTCAGTAGTTATTATCATTCGTCCTTATAGCCCCAGTTCCGTATTGTCCGTTCGGAATCACGCCAGCCTTCCTTCACTTTTACAAAAAGGCTCAGGAAGACCTTGCATCCCAGCAGTTCTTCGATCTCGAGGCGAGCAGCCTTTCCTACCCCTTTAAGCTTGCTGCCTCCCTTGCCGATGATAATACCCTTGTGTGACTTCTTTTCACAGTAGATCACTGCAGATATTTCAACTGCAGCATGCGGATCTTCAGGCTCCACGAACGATTCGATCTCCACAAAAACACCATGCGGGACTTCATCATCAAGATAGTTCATGAGTTTCTCGCGTATGATCTCACTCACTATGAATCTTACCGGATCTTCTGTAGCTATATCGTCAGGATAGTACATCGGTCCTTCGTTCATATAGCCTGCCAGTCTGTCACGAAGCATTTCGATGTTGTCGCCCTTCAGTGCTGAAACACCGTATATGTCGTCGAAGAGGCCTGTCCTGTCATATCTGTTGTAAAGCTCCAGATATTTCTCCGGACCTATCAGATCCGTCTTATTGATAGCCAGGATCTTCGGTGCAGAGATGTTTTCGAGCAATTTTATTATTGCTTCATCACCTCTTCCGAAATCAAGTGTCCCGTCTACAATAAGCAAAATAACGTCAACACCGCCCAGGGTGTTGACAGCAGTTTCGTTAATGGCCTGACCGAGCTTGTTGTGCGGTTTATGTATCCCCGGCGTGTCGAGGAATACCATCTGAAGACCACCGCCGTTTTCATATCCAAGGTCGGTATAAATGCCTGTTATCCTGTTTAACGTTGTCTGCGGCTTGGCCGATGTGATGGCGATCTTTTCACCCAGCATCCTGTTCATCAGAGTGGACTTGCCTACATTCGGTCTGCCTGCTATTCCTATAAATCCTGATTTCACTTCTTTCTTTTGACTCCTATTGCCGACAGCACTTCCTCTTCACGGGCGCGCATCACCGCTTTCTCCTCTTCATTCATGTGATCATAACCAAACAGGTGCATCACGCTGTGAACAAAGAGATAAAGCATTTCCCTCGTAAGCCCGGTCCCGTATTCGTCTGCCTGCCTCTCAGCCTGCTCAAAACATATAACCACATCTCCTATAAGAGTCTCTGCTTCATCATCGAGCAGGTCTTCAAGAAGATCTTCATGGCCCTCAAACTGAGGAAAGCTCAGAACGTCCGTGACACTGTCCTTTTCTCTGTATTCGCGGTTGAGCTCCAGTATCTCACTGTCGTCAACCACTGTTACGCCCAGTTCCGGCTCATTATCAAGTTCAATGTTCTCAAGTTCGCCGAACTCAGTCCTGAGCGCGATATCTGCGGCTCTCTCCATGAGATCCCACATTTCCGGCGTAAGTTTGTCGAATTCGTCGCTGAATACTATATGCATATATCACCTGTCACTTACTTTGTTGCCCTTTGAAGTGGTTGCTCTGACTCTGTTTTTATTGTCGTATGAATCGTACGCCCTGATTATGCGCTTTACCAGCTCATGCCTTACTACGTCGACCTCTGAGAAAGTGTTGAATCTTATGCCTTCAACACCGTTCAGCACCCTGCGTGCCTCCTTGAGTCCGGAAACAGTACCGCTTGGGAGGTCTATCTGGGTGATATCTCCGGTCACTACGACTTTCGAGTTAAATCCCATACGCGTAAGGAACATCTTCATCTGCTCACGCGTTGTGTTCTGTGCCTCATCAAGGATTATAAAAGCATTGTCGAGAGTGCGGCCTCTCATGTAGGCCAGCGGGACTACCTCGATCACGCCCTTCTCCCTGAGCCTTGCGGCTGCTTCTATACCCAGCACATCGTAAAGAGCGTCATAAAGAGGTCTTAAATAAGGATCGACTTTTTCCTGCATGTCACCGGGAAGGAATCCGAGCCGTTCACCCGCCTCTACGGCAGGTCTTGTAAGGATTATCCTTTCCACTTCCTTGTTTTTATAAGCATTTATAGCCATTGCGCAGGCCAGATATGTCTTGCCTGTTCCTGCCGGTCCGATGCCGAACACCATATCCGCTGCACGGATGTTGTCCACATAATCCTTCTGAGCCTGTGTCTTAGGCTTTAATGGTCTTCCGGTGTGCGTATAGCATATGATATCCTTTGAGGCCTTCTGCTCGTCAAAGCTCTTGCCCCCTGCTTCCATCTCGATGAGATAATTCAGCTTCTGTGAGTCCAGCTCCGGTTCAATGCTTAAAGCTTCGATGAGTCTGGCGATAATACGCGCAGCAAGTTCCGGGTCTCTGCCTCTTATTGTAAGCACGTTATCACGAAGAGACATGTCGGTTCCCGTAAACTTTTCAACCGAGCGGATGTTGGCATCATAATTGCCAAACAGCCCTTGTATGTTGATTTCTTCAGGTATGTTCAGTTTATAATCCATATGCTTTTATTT
>CACZGY010000134.1 GCA_902780815.1 uncultured Eubacteriales bacterium | reverse complement strand
CACAAAGGTCATGACAATGGAGAGACTCAGCACACTGATCGAGACAACGGTCGGAGGTGCTTTCTGCAGAGTTCCGTGCCAGTGCCGCAGGGTCCGCCGTATCATGGGCGAAGGAACCGGCGATCTCGAAGACGGAATGTGCATATATATGGGTCTGCTTGCAGAGTCCATGATCAGACATGGCCGCGGAGAGAAGCTCACGAAGGAGCAGGTCTATGAGCACCTCGAGAGAACCGAAGCAATGGGCTGCGTTCATCAGATAACAACACTCGAGAGCGGCATTTCATTCGCTATCTGCAACTGCCAGCCTCAGAGCTGCATGGCTATCGGAAGCGCAACATACTACGGTGCGCCTAACATGGTCCGCAGCAACTATGTAGCTGAGATAGATGAATCAAAGTGCGTAGCATGCGGACAGTGCGTGGAGACATGCGCAAACAATGCGCTGAAACTCGGTCAGAAGATATGCTCAAAGACACCTATCGTTCAGATCCCGACAGAACTTCCTGATGAGCAGGAGTGGGGTCCGGAAAGATACGATGCCGACTACAGAGATCACAGAAAGAATGTGGTCGAGACCGGCACATCGCCATGCAAGACAACATGTCCTGCACACATTGCTATTCAGGGATATATAAGACTGGCTGCTCAGGGCAAATACATGGAAGCCCTCGAGCTCATTAAGAAAGAGAACCCGCTGCCTGCAGTCTGCGGACGTATCTGCCCGCACAACTGCGAGAACGAGTGCACAAGAGGAGAGATCGACCAGGCTGTCGCGATCGATGAGGTCAAGAGATTCATCGCTGACAGAGAGATCGAAGCTTCGAAGAGATTCATCCCAAGAAAGCTTTGGGAGCACGACAAGAAGATCGCTGTAATCGGTTCCGGACCGGCGGGAATCTCCTGTGCTTACTATCTGGCAGCAGGCGGATATAAAGTAACTGTATTTGAAAAGGAAAAGAGACCTGGCGGAATGCTCGTCAACGGCATTCCTGCATTCAGACTCGAGAAGGATGTAGTTGATGCTGAGATCGACGTGCTCAGAGCGCTTGGAGTTGAATTTAAGTGCGGAGTGGAAGTCGGCACAGACGTGACTATTCCTGAACTCCGCGAGCAGGGATTCGAAGCGTTCTACCTTGGCATCGGACTCCAGAACTGCGGAAAGCTCGGTATACCTGGAGATGACGCAAAGGGCGTCGTCGCAGGTGTTGAGTTCCTGAAGGATATCAACCGCGGCAACGATGTTGAACTCAGCGGCAATGTTGTAGTCATCGGCGGCGGAAGCATTGGAGCTGACGTAGCACGTACAGCAAAGAGATACGGCGCTAAGAAGGTAGACCTCTACTGCCTTGAGTCTTATGATGAGATGCCTATGGGCGAAGAAGACCAGGCATACTGCAAGGAAGACGGAATCACCATCCACGACGGATGGGGACAGACTGAGATCGCCACAACAAAGGACGGAAGGGTCAAGGGAATCAAATTCCGTAAGTGCACGAGCGTCAAGAACGAGGAAGGCAGATTCGATCCTAAGTTCGACGACAGCGTTACGGAAGAAGCCAGATGCCAGATGGTGCTTTACTGCATAGGGCAGAGACCTGACTGGGGCAAGCTGCTCACAGGCGTAAATGTTGAGACAGACAAGAGGGGACTTGTTATTGCAGACCCTCTGACATACCAGACAAGCGAGCCTGATATCTTTGCCGGCGGAGACATCTACACAGGGCAGAAGTTCTGCATCGATGCCATTGCGGCAGGCAAAGAGGCTTCCATTTCAATCAACCGTTTCGTATGGCCTGGCCACAGCCTTACTCTTGCAAGAGACAGAAGAGAGTACAAGGCGCTCGATAAGTCCGATCTCGACTTCAATCACATCAGCTGGGACAACATCAAGCGTCAGATACCTAAAGTCGACGCATCTAAGGCCGGAACGAAGCGCAACGAGAGCCTGACATTCACCGAAGAACAGCTCAAGGCTGAGACAGCCCGCTGCCTCGGATGCGGAGCTACAAAGGTTGATCAGAACAGGTGCATCGGATGCGGTGTATGCACAACAAGATGCAAGTTCGACGCCATCCATCTCATCAAAAAGTTCGACGAGCCGGTACATTCGATCCGTTTCCGCCAGAAATACGTTGAGAATTACCGCAAGAACCGTGAGATGAAGATCGCTGTAAAGAAATTCATCAAGGAAGACAACAGAAAGCGCTAAAGGAACTCTGACAGATGCATGAATTAACGCTTCTTTACGGTGTCGTAGATAAAGTCGGAAAAGTAGTAGAAGAAAACGGCCTCGATCATGTCGATGCGATAGTGGTCGAGGTCGGCGAAGCAACTTCCGTGATCCCGGAGTTTCTGCAGGACGGATACGAAGTCATCTCTGATGATTATGATTTCCTCAGGGGATCGGAACTCATCATTGAAAGGGTAAAAGCCATCGGGCTCTGCCGCCGCTGCGGAACGGAGTTTCCTATAGTGGTAAATAAAGGCCTGTGCCCGGAGTGCGGAAGTTTCGACAAAGACATAATTGAGGGCACGGACTTCTTCATAAGGGAAGTCCGTATCCTCGAAAGCTGAAAGAGGGCAGGTACATAGACAGAGAATGCTGACAGGAACGTTAGGTATGGTTGGAAAAATGTCATTGATCACACTTGCTTATGTGGCAGTGACATTTTTGCTATGGAAAGCAATAAAAGACAGAAAAATCAGTTTGGGCGACAAGATAGCTCTGGGCTGCCTCTATGGTATCCTGTCGGTATTTTCTACGCATTTCGGGATCGATTACGGGAGCATGGTGCTCAATGTGCGCGACCTCGGACCAATGGCGGCAGGCTTGTTCTTCAACCCGCTGTCCGGTATCATCGCAGGTCTGATTGGCGGAATCGAGCGCTATATAGCCGGAACCTATTTTGATGTGGGTGCCTACACCCGCGTCGCCTGCAGCGTATCTACCTGCCTCGCCGGATTTTTTGCGGCATTCCTTTACAGATTCATTTTCAATGGAAAAAAGCCTTCGATCGCCTATGCTTTCTTTATGGGGGCGGTGATCGAAGTTTTCCATATGTATGTCGTGTTCCTTACACACAGAGACGATATGAGAATGGCGTTTCAGGTCGTAAGGATATGCTCTGTTCCTATGATCCTTTTCAGCGGTCTCGGATTAATGCTGTGCTCTGTTGCAATAAAAAAGAGTCTCGGTGAACTGCACAGTCCGTTTACCGCCATTCCGGCCGAAGAAGTACCTGTATCAAACAAATTCCAGACATGGCTGTTTGGTGTCACGGTCTTTGTACTGCTGACAAGTTTCGGCTTTAATTACGCCATGCAGTCCGCTGCTGCGCTGCAGGAGGGAAAGGTCGACCTTGCTTCAGCTTCCCGTGACATAGGCAATTCTGTTACCTGGATACGCGATCGCGGCGGCCATACAGACAACTATTCGCATTTTGTGGGGCTGAACGGAACGTTTGCAGTGCTTGATGAGAACGGAAAACTGATCGCGGGCTCCCAGTTTGATAAATACTACAATAAAGAAATTGAAGAACTGATAAATGCGCATGTTTTAAAAGAGTTCTTCTTTGCCAATCTATATGGAGAAGAGGCACTTTGCATGACCAGGAAAACAAAAAGTGGTCTCACGGTCTTTACTCAGATACCGAAAAGAGAGGTATACGAGAGCAGGGACATACAGGCTTATGAGACGATGCTTGCGGACATACTGTTCTTTACAGTTATCTACGTACTGATTTCACTTCTGGTGCAGAGAATGGTCGTGGATAACCTGCTGCGGGTCAACAAATCACTCAACAGGATCACAGACGGAGACCTCCCTCGCTTTCTGACGATATCAATCTGACTGTAGACGTGCTGAAGGGCTATATAGATGCAGCAGAAAAGCGCATGGAGCAGGAACTGCTGCTTGCGCATAACATACAGGACGCAGCTCTTCCGAAAAACTTCACCTTCAGTCATACAGGGTTCGAAATTTTTGCTACCATGAACCCGGCAAGGGAAGTCGGCGGTGATTTCTACGATTTCTTCTTTGTAGATAAAAACAAAATAGCGCTGGTGATCGCCGATGTATCGGACAAGGGCGTGCCGGCATCATTGTTCATGATGCGGAGCAAGACTGCAATAAGAGGTCTGGCCGAAGCCGGAGTTAAGCCTGAAGAAATATTCTACAGAGTCAACAACGAACTGTGTGAAGGAAATGAGCTGAACATGTTCGTTACGGTATGGATGGGGATCATCGATCTGAATACCGGTGACATGAGATGCCTGAATGCCGGTCACGAATATCCGACGCTGAAGCGTAAAAACGGAGATTATGAAATCTTAAAGGATAAGCATCGTCTCCCTCTCGGGGCGATGAAGGACATGACATACACCGGCTATGATCTGCAACTTGATCCGGGCGACTGCCTGTATGTATATACTGACGGTGTTCCTGATGCGATAAACATTAATGAGGAGCAGTACGGCATTGAACGCATGCTTAAAGCTCTGAATATATATAGTGATGCTTCCATGGAAGGACTGCTGAGGGCTGTCAAGAGCGATCTGGACGATTTTGCCGGAGAGGCGGATCAGTTCGATGATATAACAATGATAGGCTTCAGGTTTAACGGTCTGCAGGAGGATCAGTAAAAAATCTCAAGGGGACAGGAGGTAGGCGGATATGAAATGCGCAATTTACGGTGCCGGATCACTGGGCACTATTCTCGGAGCGTATCTTACAAAGAGCGGATTCCCGATCGAACTCGTGAACCGCAATGTTAAGCATGTTGAAGCACTGCAGAAAAACGGAGCCCATATTTCAGGAACAGTCGATTTCACAACACCGGTGAATGCCATACTTCCTGACCGGATGAAGGGACCATATGACATCATATTCCTGATGACAAAGCAGCTTCACAATCCGGAAGTCGTTACAATGCTCAGGCCTATGCTGGCGGAAGATGGTGTTATCGTAACACTTCAGAACGGTATTCCTGAACCGGGCATCGCCGAAATCGTAGGTGAGGACAGAACCATCGGATGCACAGTTGAGTGGGGCGCTACAATGACGGAACCGGGCAGCTGCGAACTGACCAGTGATCCTGACAGCCTTTCATTCCACATGGGTGGTATGGATGGCATATCCGAAGAAAGCCTCAATAAGGTAAAGGAAGTGCTCGAGCACATGTGCCCTGTAGACATTGAGGATAATCTGCTGGGTGCGCGCTGGTCAAAGCTTCTTATCAATGCGACCTATTCGGGCCTTGGAACGGTCATAGGAGGCACCTTTGGTGATGTAGCAGGCTGGAAGCCTGCCAGGAAAGTCGCTGTAAAATGCATGAAAGAGTGCATCGATGTGGCACGCGCTGGCGGTGTCGAATTTGCGCCGGTACAGGGAAAGGATATCACCAAACTGTTCGATTACAATAACAAAGCAAAGCAGAAATTTGCAGAGATACTGGTGCCGATAGCGATGAAAAAGCATTTCGGTATCGTACCGTCGATGCTGCAGGATCTTCAGAAAGGAAAGCCTTGCGAGGTGGATGCCATCAACGGAGTCGTGTGTGAGTGGGGCAAAAAATACGGGGTTCCTACGCCGGTCAACGACAGGATCGTTGAGGTGATAAAGAAAGAGCAGAATAAAGAGCTGAAGCCGATGCTTGCTAACATACAGTTCTTTGAAGAGTTTTATAAATAGCATATGGTGAGGACCCGCCCTTTCGGGCGGGCTTTTTTGGAAACAGGGATATGGAGAAAAAGAATCTGATCATACACGATCTATGTCCGGAGGAATGGGAGAAGATCAGCGATAAATACATAAACTGGAATGTCGTAACTGATAACGGCAGTATACATCCGTGCATCGGATGCTTTTCGTGCTGGAACAGAACGCCCGGCAGATGCGCCATTCACGATGGTTATGAGAATATGGGACGTCTTATTCATCAGGCAGAAGAAGTTGTGGTTATAAGCAGATATACTTACGGCGGCTTCTCCGGTTCTGTAAAAGGAGTTTTTGACCGCTGCCTTGGATATGTACTTCCTCAGTTTGAAGTCACAAAGGGTGAAACACATCATAAAAAACGCTTTGATGAAGAAAAGCCATTTACCTTCATTTTTTATGGTCCTGCATTTACGGATGAAGAAAAGAAGAGCGCAGCGCGGTATGTGAATGCAGTATGCACAAATATCCGCGGGTATGTGAAGGATGTTTTCTTCCGTATATGCGATAATGATGCTTCTGCACGTGAACAGGGGCTGAGCGAAAAAACTGTGAATTGTAATCCGGGAAAGGTGCTGCTTATCAACGGAAGCATGCGCAATGTAAATGGTAATTCTGCCAAGCTGGCGCGTACACTGGCCGGAAGACTTAAAAGCGACGCGGAGATCATGGACCTCAGGACGTTTATAAAAGACCTGGATGGTCTTGTAAGAATAATGGATGAGGCACAGGCGATAGTCCTCTGCGTTCCGCTGTATGTAGACGGGCTGCCGTCGCAGGTCATAAAGCTGATGGAAAAGATCGAGCGCAGCCGCATCAGTCCGAAGAGGATCTACCTGCTTGCCAATATGGGACTGTACGAAAGCAGTCAGCTGGACAACCTGTTCGGTGCTGTGAAGCAGTGGTGCTCAAAGGCAGGACTCAGATACTGCGGCGGACTCGGCATAAGCGCAGGAGAACTGATGGGCACTCT
This sequence comes from uncultured Eubacteriales bacterium, assembly GCA_902780815.1. Lineage (GTDB taxonomy): Bacteria > Bacillota > Clostridia > Peptostreptococcales > Anaerovoracaceae > Crickella. Next base: position 1,167 of record CACZGY010000134.1, on the reverse strand, counting down.
GATGGAGGTGATCCCTTTCAGAAGAGGAACTACAAAAAGGGCATCACTGGGAATGGACCGGATGGTCAGATCCATCGACAGCGCTGAAGAAATGGATGATATTTACGCAGAGCCGTTTGCATTTCCGAGGTGGCTGTACGTGTGGATAGCGAACACCAACTGGAACCGTACATCCAGAAAGAACGGCATAAAACCGAAAGACATGTTTACGAGAGATATTTAAGGAAAAGTGAGATGACTGAGACAAAGATATATGTAGGCCTTAACGACTCTGTAGAGAAAAGACAGCTGATGGAGACTGAAAAATACATCAGCGTTCTGAGGAATGTATGCTATGCATACAGCATTCCGTTCTCCTTCGGCGTAGAAGAAGGGGGCTATATTCACGAGAACGGCGATTATACAAGAGAGACGACGCTGGTCCTTACACTTATCGATGCAGATAAGAATATTGTAAATGAGATCGCAAAGGATCTGTGCTCCTTCTTCCATCAGGAATCAGTGCTGATAACCGAAGGCGTCGTGAGGGCATATTATGTCAGCGAATCGTTGTAACAGGAAAAACAGATCCAGGGCAGCTGTCTGTATAATAATATGCCTGCTGATATTTCTGCCCGGGTGCAGGAAGAGCAGCAGCGCAGACGGCAGAAATGATGATCGTCACACTGCATATGAGATTTTTGTTTATTCGTTCTGTGATTCGGACGGAGACGGGATCGGCGATCTGAACGGTATTCGCTCCAGGCTGGATTACATAGAAGACCTCGGATTTGATGCGATATGGCTTACACCTGTGCACCCGTCCTCAACGTATCACAAATATGATGTTGATAATTATTACGCAATAGATCCCGAGTTTGGCACCATGGAAGACTATGAGGCGCTTCTGAAAGAATGCCACAGCAGAGGCATGAGTGTTTATCTGGATCTGGTGCTTAATCACACTTCAGAAGAACATGAATGGTTCAGGGCTGCATCAGACTACCTGCATGAACTTCCGCCGGGATGGGAGCCGGATACATCTTACTGTAAATATTACGACTATTATAATTTTTCAAGAGATGCGCAGGATGGATACACTCATCTTGAAGGTACTGAATGGTACTACGAGGCGGGGTTCTGGTCGGAGATGCCCGATCTGAATCTGAGCAGCGAGGCTGTGAGAGC
>CACZGY010000133.1 GCA_902780815.1 uncultured Eubacteriales bacterium | reverse complement strand
ATTGACGAGGATCTCAACAAATATTCGAACCTTACCACCGGCAAGGTTTACTGGAACGTGCTCAACAAGGAGCGCAGAGGTGAGTATCTGGGATCGACCGTACAGGTGATCCCGCACATAACCAACGAGATAAAGGAATTTGTATACAGCGTAGGCAGAAGGACGGATGCCGATGTAGTCATCACTGAGATCGGGGGCACTATCGGGGATATCGAATCCCAGCCGTTCATTGAGGCGGCGAGACAGATATCGCTTGAAGTGGGCAGAGAAAACAGTCTGTTCATACATGTTACTCTGGTTCCTTTCCTGCGGGGCTCAGATGAGCACAAGACAAAGCCGACCCAGCACTCCGTAAAGGAACTGCAGGGCGCCGGAGTAAAGCCTGACATCATCGTTCTGAGATGCGATGAGGATCTCGAAGAAGATGTATTCAGAAAGATAGCTCTGTTCTGCAACGTTAAGGAAGACTGCGTGATCGAGAACAAGACTCTCCCGGTACTTTATGAGGCGCCGCTCATGCTCGAGAAATCAAACTTCTCAGGCATAGTCTGCAGGGAACTCGGCATAGAGACTCCTGAACCGAACATGGCGCACTGGATCGAGATGGTTGACAGGATAAAAAGCTGCAGGGACAGCGTCAGGATTGGCCTTGTCGGCAAGTATACAGGTCTGCATGATGCGTATCTTTCTGTGCTCGAAGCGCTCAATCATGCGGGAAGCAGCAACGGTGTCCATGTGGATGTGAAATGGATCGATTCAGAGGGGCTGGAGGAAAGAGACCCTGAAAAAGAACTCGGAGACGTGGACGGCATTATCGTACCGGGCGGCTTCGGAAACCGCGGCATCGAAGGCATGATAGCTGCGGCTGAATACGCGAGGACACATGACGTTCCGTATCTGGGTCTGTGCCTCGGTATGCAGATAGCAGTAATAGAGTATGCGAGAAATGTGCTCGGCATTGCTGATGCCAACTCGGGCGAGTTCGATGAGCAATGCGCAAATAAGGTCATACATTTTATCCCCGGTCAGAGCGAACATATAGACAAAGGCGGAACACTCAGGCTGGGAGCGTACCCATGTATTCTCGGTGAAGGTACAAAGATTGCATCCTGCTATGGTATAATGACTATAAGTGAGCGCCATCGCCATCGTTATGAATTCAACAATGATTACCGTGAAAGATTTACGGATGCAGGGCTTACGCTGAGCGGCATATCGCCTGACGGCAGGCTTGTCGAAACAGTAGAGATAAGCGATAAGCCATTCTATATCGGGGTGCAGTTCCATCCTGAGTTCAAGAGCAGGCCGGACAGGCCGCATCCTCTCTTCAGGGAGTTCATAGCTGTGGCTAAAGCACAGAAAAGGAGTGTTTAAAACATGTGTGGAATAGTAGGTTTTACCGGGAGCCAGCAGGCAGCGCCTGTACTGCTCAGCGGTCTGTCAAAACTGGAATACAGAGGATATGATTCCGCGGGACTTGCCGTCCGCGACGGGGAGTCGCTTGCCGAGGTAGTAAAGGCAACCGGCAAGCTGAAGAATCTTGCGGGACCTGCGGTATAGGTCATACGAGGTGGGCTACCCATGGAGAGCCTTCCCAGAACAACGCGCATCCTCATGTCAGCGGCAATGCGCAGGGATCCGCATCAGGACCGGTCGAATCGGATGTTGTGGGAGTTCACAATGGTATCATAGAGAACTATGAGGAGCTCAGGGACAAGCTGCTGAGCAATGGTTATAGCTTTTACAGCACTACTGATACCGAAGTCGCCATAAAGCTGGTCGATTACTACTACAAAAAATACAAGATCGGACCTATTGATGCCATCAACAGAATGATGGTTCGCGTCAGAGGTTCCTATGCTCTTGCCCTGATGTTCAAGGACTATCCGGGTGAGATATATGCTGCCCGCAAGGACAGCCCTATGGTCATCGGAGTCGCGGATGGTGAGTCGTTCATAGCATTTCTATGACCTCAACGGAGACGAGGTCGAGATGGAACAGACCCATATCACATGGGATGCAGGAGCGGCAGAAAAGGGCGGCTATGAGCATTTCATGATCAAGGAGATCCATGAGCAGCCAAAAGCCATACGTGACACTCTTAACAGTGTAATACACGACGGAAAACTCGATCTGTCTGCATCCGGACTTACGAAAGATGTGCTGAAGGGTATCAGTGAGATACATATAGTTGCATGCGGTTCTGCATGGCATGCGGGAATGGTGGGCAAATATGTTATCGAGGATCTCGCGGAGGTCCCTGTAACTACTGAGATAGCCTCGGAATTCAGGTATAAGAAGATGCTGATTGACAAGAACGCGCTTGTGATCATCATCTCACAGTCCGGAGAGACAGCGGATACACTTGCTGCGCTCAGAGCTGCCAAGTCTAAAGGCGTACGCACTCTGGGAATAGTCAATGTTGTGGGATCAACCATAGCAAGAGAAGCTGACAATGTGCTGTATACTCTGGCCGGCCCTGAGATAGCTGTTGCCACCACAAAGGCGTACAGCGCGCAGCTCGCTGCTCTGTACACAATAGCTGTTGCCATGGCAGAGGCCAAGGGTAAAATCAGCGACAAAGACTGCAAGTATTACATTGAAGAGCTGCAGGCACTGCCTGACAAAATAGAAAAAACGCTTGAGTCCAAAGAGAGGATCCAGTGGTTCTCGGCTAAGTATGCGAATGCTCGCGATGTGTTCTTCCTCGGAAGGGGTCTGGATTATGCGATAAGCCTCGAAGGAAGTCTCAAAATGAAGGAGATAAGCTACATCCATAGCGAGGCATATGCAGCAGGAGAACTCAAGCACGGTACTATCAGTCTCGTTGAGAACGGCATTCTTGTGATCGGACTTCTGACACAGGATGAGCTGCTGGAGAAGACTGTAAGCAACATGGCAGAATGCAAGGCGCGCGGAGCGTACCTGTTCGGTGTAACTACAGAGGGCAGATACAACGTTGAGGACTCTGTCAACTTCACCATCTATGTTCCGAGAGCGGACGAGCATTTCGTAGGAAGCCTGGCGGTCATTCCTCTGCAGCTGCTTGGATACTATATAAGCGTTGCAAAGGGTCTGGATGTTGACAAACCGCGCAACCTCGCAAAATCGGTAACGGTAGAATAAACATAAAAAGAGCAGTTCACTGAACTGCTCTTTTTTTACTCATCCTTATCTGCATTGGCATAAGCCCGGTCCATTACTCTACGCAGACCTTCCTCGAAGGTCTCGATAGGGACCAGCGCTATGCCTTTTTCATCTGCCACAACTATCAGCCGTGCCCCGCCTGTTAAGCCGAACTTATCCCTTGCGGCCTTCGGGATCACTATCTGACCCCTGTCACTGACGGTAACTGTTCCCCAGATGCTTTTGCCGACGGGGGCGGGGGGAATGGTTCCTATACCGTCGACATTTTCATCTTTTATCAGACTGTCCAGGGTAACGCCGTACACCCCGGCAAGAAGACTGCACTTTTCTATGTCCGGGATGGTCGCTCCGCTCTCCCACTTGGCATATGCCTGCCTGGAAATATTGATCTTTTCTGCTATCTGCTCCTGCGAGTATCCGTGGATGCTGCGCAGCATGATAAGGTTTTCCTTTAACATTTATAAGTCCTCCATCAGGATCGGTGTTTGCATGTGTTACAGGTCGATCCTCTCGAATCTTGCGCATGCTGATTTGAATGAAAGCAGAGTCATTACCGCGAAAGCGGTGAAGCCGGCGATCAGCAGAACGAGCTGCAGTCCGATATGTTCAAAGCCGAATGCGTTCAGGGCTTCAAGACCCGGGATGTGGTGCAGCGCTTCAAATAAAGTGATGACGAGAAAGACCGCTATGATGTAAATAATGAATGGTTTACCCATATTATAAGCCGTTCTGAAAAAACCTCCAAGGAAGATCACGTTGAACAGTCCGAAGGCAACCAGCGCGCAGCCGGCTGAAAACAGGTTTGCATTCATCAGGGCGTTCGCCCGGTATACAGCAGAATCCGAAAGAACAGTCATACGTATCAGGATCACGGCCAGCATCAGCGCCAGACTGCAGGACTCTATGAAACATACGAAGAGATACTTTCCCTTTACTACGTCTTGCTTGCTGACCGGGAGCAGAACCGAAAACTCTATGTCATTCGCTTCGCGGGCATACAGGAATCCCTGGTAGATTCCCAGCGTCGTAAAGAAGGCTCCGCAGAGTACCGGATATCCCGGCAGGAAGAACATGAGACCGAAGAGAATGAAAAAGTATGAAAGCGGCGATGCGCTGAGCTTCATCTCCTTAAGCATAATGTTACGCATTTTTCGCACTCCTTTCCATACGCAAGATGGTTTCCTCAAGGCTTTCGCCGTCCTGCGAGTACTTACGCATTTTTCGCACTCCTTTCCATACGCAAGATGGTTTCCTCAAGGCTTTCGCCGTCCTGCGAGTACTCTGCCATAAATCCGTCTTTTGGCATGGCTGCTGAGATCTTTCCGTTTGAAATGTAGACGATGTCATCTGCGCACTTCTCAAGATCGGATGTTATGTGCGTTGAGAAAAAAATGGCTACTCCGTGCCTCTTCAGCTCGATAAAGACATCCAGAAGCTCATCTCTGGAGAAAGGATCGAGTCCGCTGGTCGGCTCGTCGAGAATCAGTATTTCAGCTCCGTGCGAAAGTGCGGTCAGCAGGTTGAACTTCACCTTCATGCCTTCGGAAAGCTCTTTAGGAGCCTTATTTTCGTCCAGATTGAACATTTCAAGATATTTCCTGTATGCATCATCATCCCATGTTGTGTAAAAATTCCTGATTATGCTAACGATATCCCTTATCTTTTTTCTCGGATACCAGCTGACTGTTCCGGTCGAATAGCCTATCCGTCTTTTGATCTCAGCTTCGTGCCCTTCAAGCAGCATTCCGAAATACTTTATCTCTCCGCTGTCAGGGTGAACCAGGTTTAACATTGTTTTTATGGTAGTTGTCTTGCCGGCGCCGTTGCGTCCAATGAATCCGGTGATCCTTCCCTGTTCAATGGAAAAGGATACATCCTTCAGCGTAAACGCCGGGTATTCCTTTCTCAGATTGCTTACTTCTGCAATGCTCATATTGGTCCTCCATATCCAAAATGTATGATATGTATGATTGATATGATTATTGTAATATGAGGTTGCCCCGGCTTCTACCAACCGCAGATAACACATTTTAGCGATTTCTGTTATATATGGTTGCATTAGGTCTTCTGTAGTATAATTTTTACATTGAACTGCAAGGTGGTGATAAGATGTTGATTTTACTTGCGACGTGGATAGCATACAATTGGTGGAAACTTCTGATTGGGCTTGTAGCAATAATAATTATTATTGAATATCGCTATTACAGAAAGAAAGATCCGGACAATGCAGAATCAGGCGGTCAGGAACCGGATAGAGAAGAAGCGGGCGATGTGTAACTGAAAGAAGTGCTGACCCATTAAGCGGGAGAGGAGTTGGATGTGAGCAGAAAACGAGTGATCACATTACTATTACTAATATGTGTAACGGTTTGCATGACTGTATCGATAACAGCCTGCGGTGCTGGTAAAAAACCTGCGGAGGCGGAGGAAGAGACGGCAGCAGTCGAAGAACCTGATCCTGTGCAGGAACCTGAAGCAGAGAAAGAATTTCCGAAAACAGTGTACGTAAACTCGGAGGAAGGACTGCTCCTGAGAAAAGGACCGGGCAAGAAAAACGACGTAGTAAGTGTTCTCAGCCACGGTCAGGAAATACAGGTGGAGAAGACGGATCATGGATGGGCTTATACGACGGTAGACGGCAATTCCGGCTGGTGCTCAATGGAATATCTGTCGGAAAACAAAGTCAAAACCGAGGAAAAGAGTTCATCCTCCAACGCTGATCCAAATAAGCTGGTGGAGCCAACCAACACTTCGGTAGAGGGATATCATGGCTACGTGGATTCTCCGGAAGGCCTTAATCTGCGTTACGGCCCGGGAGAAAAATTCAGCGTCATTGATGTTGTTCCGGACAAGACGGAACTGACTGAGCTGGGATGGGAAGACGGCTGGGTATACGTTAAGTATAAAAACAACTACGGATGGATCAGTGCTCATTATTTCACACTTGAAGGCGGCAAAGAGAAGCCGGTGATCTACCTGTATCCTACAATGACTACGGACGTCACGGTCAGGATCAGACTGACCGACGGAAGGTTTACACAGTGTATTCCGGAAGGCAACGGAGAGTGGAATGTTACTGCCGCACCTGACGGTAAGCTGACTGACAAAGCGACCGGAAAAACATATGACTATATATTCTGGGAGTCGGCGGACAATACCGTATATGACTGGTCACAGGGATATGTAGTAAAAGGCTGCGAGGCTGAAGCTTTCCTGCTCCGTATCCTGCCAAAGATGGGACTGAACAGGAATGAGTATACTGAATTCATAGAATACTGGCTGCCGCGTCTTGAGAAGAACGAGTACAACCTGATAAGCTTCCAAACAAAATGTTATACAGACTCGGCTGAACTCAAAGTCAGCCCTGAACCGGACAGTGTCCTTCGTGTATTCATGGCATTCAAAAGAGTTGATGGCCCGGTTTCTGTCGCCGCCCCGAAGGTGGAACCTTTCGAAAGAAAGGGCTTTACTGTTGTTGAATGGGGCGGAGCAGAAGTCCGGTAGCGCGTGCTTTTACCTGACGTTTTCTTTCAGATATGATATTACAGAGCGGGCTAAAGGGCCCGCTTCTTTTATTGACTTGATGCCTATGCCCAGAGTCCTGTACGACTCCGGCTCCAGCATGCGGCTGTCGTAATCTCCCGGATGCTTTTCGATTATAAGTTCCGGAAGGACAGCTATGCCGAGCCCGTGCTGCACCATTGACAGCACAGCGAAGTCGTCTCTGAAATAGTATTTTACTTCAGGTGTAAAACCTGCCTGATCAAAGACCTTCCGCACATCGCGGTCATATGACTGATATGTCATGATGAGAGGATAGTCACGGAGGACATCCACCGGCACATAGTCATAATGGCTGAGATCATGCTTTCCGGAGAAAACTACAAGCATGGGATCATCGAGGAGCGGGATAAAGTCAATGGTTCTCCGCTCTGGCTCGCTGAGAAGTGCGATATCAAGGGAACCGTCAGCAACCCCCGTCTCCATTTCATCCTGTCCGCTTTCCACTATCTCAAAAACCACCTCCGGATATTTTTCCTGGAAATAATCAAGAAGCTGGGGCAGCCATGATGTGGACGTGCTGACGAACGTACCTATCCTTATGGTGCCGCGCTTTATGCCGCTTATATCTGCTATCTCCTGAAAGAACTTTTCCTCCTGTGCGCGCATTGCCCGCATCGTAGGAAGCAGCTGAAGCGCTTCGCGTGTCGGCTCAACGCCTTTTTTTGTCTTGATCAGGAGAGGGAATCCGATTTCCTCTTCAAACGACTTCGTCATCTGGGTCAGGTTTGACTGCGTTATATTGTGATCAGAAAGAAAGACCGCAAGGTCATGGAGATAAAAAACTAACAGAGGAGGTAATAAAATGGATATTCTCATCACAATGGCTTACACAGCACTCATGACACTGATATGCGTAAAGGTTGTAGAACATACACCATCAGAGCACAAATAAAAATTCATAGATAAAAGATTGGCCGGCAAAACGGAGGCTTCGGTATGACAGTCCTCCGCTTTTGCGTATAATAGATAAGAGTGAAAGAAACTGCGAGAGGAAAAGAGATGAAAAGAGACCTCAGCATTAAGGAACTGGCAATAATGGGCGGAGCGCTTTTCTCAATGCACTTCGGTGCAGCGTGCATGCTTTTTCCTGTGCAGTGGGGAAAGGATGCAGGCACAGCTCTCTGGCCTGTATTTGCAGGTGTAGCTCTTTCAGGAGTGCTCCTTCCGTATTTTGGTTATCTGGCTCTTGTAAAGGGTGATGGCACTTTCCTGGACATAACAAGACGGATCTCTCCTAAATTCGGTACTTTCTTTGCGGCCCTTACAATATTTGTCATAGGCCCTCTGTATATGGTGCCGAGGATGAGTGCTGCCGCGTGGGCAGCGATAGTGCAGATCACAGGATTTGAGACAGAAAGCATGATCCCGGTTGTTCTGTTCTCTATTATTTACTATCTGATCACCTACTGGTTCGTTGTTAATCCCGGAGAGGTGATGGACAAGATAGGAAAGATACTGTTTCCGGTACTTCTGGTCGTAGTTACAGCGGTCATAGTAAAGAGTCTCGTAAGTCCGATATCCATACGCAACGGCAGACCTTCAGTGCGCACTGCTCTTCGGAGTTGTGGTCGTGCAGGGAATCAGGAATGCCGGCATATCTGAAAAGGCGACAAACAGAAATCTGGTAAAAATAGGGATCATAGGACTGGGGCTCCTGCTGGTGACTATTCTGGGACACATGATTGCAGGTGCAAACACAGGCGGCACGATCGACCTGACTCTTTCAGCTCTCTATACCGAGATGGTGCTGGTGCTGTGGGGCAAAGCCGGAGGCATTCTGTTCAATATTGCTCTGGTAGCAGCAGCGCTCAAAACAGCGGTCGGCGCAGTCTCGTCCACCTCTGAAATATGGGAAGAGATCATGCACGATAAAAACAGCAAAGTTTATACGTACAGGAACTTCTGCATAGTATCATGCGTGCTTTCAAGCATCGTTTCATTCGCAGACCTCGACACGATAGTCAAGGTGGTGGGGCCGGTCCTTGACGCCTGTTATCCGGCAGCGATAGTCATCGCCATGTATTACTGCCTCTGCAGAAACAATGCCTCCGTTGCAAACCTAAGGGCAGCAAAATGGTCATTTATAGTTACGTTCGCTATAAGTGTCATAGAACTGGCATCAAGATACAGCGTGATGTTTGGTCTGGGCTGGAGCTGGGCAGAAGGCCTTTACAGCCGCCTGCCGCTTTCCGCATACAGCCTCGCATGGATGCCGGTCTGCATCATTGTCTACGCAGCCGTCCGCTTTATACCGCGCGAGAAGCAGCATATAGAGTAGATTTGCCGGACAGCATTCAGGCAAACAGCTC
>CACZGY010000132.1 GCA_902780815.1 uncultured Eubacteriales bacterium | reverse complement strand
TCAGAAATCTCCAGGTTCCGCAAATGGTATGTGCATGATCACAACACTTTCAACAGGCTTACAGGCGAGGAAGCAAGTGTCAGAGATGCCCGTTTTGATATTGCAGCCGCAAAACTGCTGGGAGAGCGCGCCGACTATGACTTCAGGCTTGCCCTTGATTACGATATCGACGGATTTGATGTAAGGATCGCAGATATGATAGGCGCTTCATACGCAGCGGAGAACGAATCTGGCAATGAATAACAGAGAAGCGATCGAAAAAAGGGAATACGAGCTTCTTTCTCCACTCGCATGTAAAGCTGCCGAATCTAAAGGAAGACGACTGGAAGAAGAAAAGTGCGAATACCGGACGGACTTTCAGAGGGACAGAGACCGCATAGTACATTCAAAGGCGTTCAGAAGACTTATACATAAAACACAGGTCTTTCTCGCACCGGAGGGTGATCATTACAGAACGCGTCTTACACATACTCTTGAAGTCTCTCAGATAGCACGTACCGTTGCCAGGATACTTGCATATAACGAGGATCTTACGGAAGCTATAGCACTTGGTCATGATCTTGGACATACTCCGTTTGGCCATGTGGGGGAGAAGGTCCTGAACAAGATCCATCCGGGCGGATTCGTTCATAATGAACAGAGCTTAAGGACTGTAGATCTTATAGAGGACACGTCAAGAAGAAGAGGCCTTAATCTTACTTATGAGGTCAGAGACGGTATTCTTAACCACAGAGGCAGTGTTATGCCGGTGACTCTTGAAGGTCAGATCGTAAAGCTCTGTGACAGGATAGCATATGTAAATCACGATATAGACGATGCTATCAGGAGCGGAGTCATCACTTTTGACCAGCTCCCTAAGCGTGAAATAGAAATACTGGGAAGCACGCATTCCGACCGTATAAACAACCTGATAATCGACCTTTGCAAAAATAGCGAAGGAAAAGAAGTAATATCATTATCACCGGAATATGCGGATTCACTCGGAAGGCTAAGGGCCTTCATGTTCAGGAATGTATATAATTCCACTGAAGTCCGGGTATATATAAGCAGATAGAGGAAGAAGAGGGGACAGAAGTCGCTGTCAAAGACCTTGTTTCAGGAATGACAGACAGATATGCTCTGAACCTCTACGAAAAACTGTTTGTTCCGCAGGGCTGGAGGCAATTGTGATCCATGGCTTATGACAACTTTACAGATGAACTCAAAGCTCAGCTTAATATTGTTGACATCATAGGCCGTGAAGTCACGCTTAAAAAATCGGGGTCAAACTATATGGGCCTTTGCCCGTTTCATTCGGAAAAGACTCCGTCATTCAGCGTCAACGAAGGAAAACAGTTTTTTCACTGCTTCGGATGCGGTAAATCAGGCGATGTGATTGGCTTCGTTCAGGAGTATTATAAACTGCCTTTTATGGAAGCAGTAGAGAAGCTTGCGACTGAGAACGGTATCAAGCTTCCTGAGAGACGGAGCAGCGGACCGAAGATAGATTACGATAAGTATCACGGCATAAATGCCAAGGCAGCCAGGTTCTTCTATAATTCGTTGGGAACAAAAGGGAACAAAGGGCTGGCATACCTTAAAAAGCGCGGACTAAGCAAGGAGACGATCACTTCATTCGGTCTCGGTTATGCTCCCGCATCCGGACACGCACTGGTCGATCATCTAAGAAGCGAAGGCGTATCTGATGATGATATGCTCAGGCTGGGACTAGCGAATAATGGCAAAAACGGTCTGTATGACAAGTTCCGTGACAGAGTCATGTTCCCGATCATCAGCACGCAGGACAAAGTTATCGGCTTCGGCGGACGTGCCATAGGTGATTATAAGCCTAAATACCTTAATTCTCCTGAGAGTGAGATATTCCTTAAGAAAAACAACCTTTTCGGACTCAATCTCACAAAGAAGGAGATAGATAAGGAGCAGCGTGCAATCATTGTGGAAGGCTACATGGATATGATATCCCTTTACCAGAACGGGATACGAAATGTTGCGGCATCGCTCGGCACTGCCTTGACACTTAATCAGGCCAGACTGCTGTGCAGGTATTCAAAGAATATCGTTCTGTCGTATGATTCCGACTCTGCAGGCATAAATGCGGCGCTGAGAGGAATCGATGTGATCAACGCAGCAGGCGGAAAGCCAAGGGTAATGAACGTTACTGACGGCAAAGACCCGGACGATTTTGTAAGAGCCCACGGTAAGGAAGCGTTCTTAAAGCTTGCAGACAATGCAGTCCCCGCAACTGACTATAAACTGAAGCTTGCGAGACGTGGATTCAACCTGAAAAATGACAGGGACGTACTTGAGTATATAGACAGAGTAGTTCCCGTACTCAGGGATCTTGGTCCCGTAGAACAGGATATATACATACGGAAGCTCTCATCTGAGTTTGGTATATCCGACAGCGCCATAAGAATGGCTGTTGCAGCTAGTGGCGATAATAATAAATTAGTCAACAACAATGCAAAGTTCGCCGGAAGTGAACGTGCTGTCAGAGATTCAGTCAGAAAAGCCGCAAATAAGGGCTATTATGATCGTTTTGAGATGGCATTTGTGATTCTGGCGATGCACGATCCAAGATATATCAGGCGTTTCCGTGAAGACGGCATAGTTTTCGGAAGCGCGCTTGCGGATAAGATATTGCTCGTAGAAGAATCGCTGTGTAATGACCCACAGACAGCGGTCCGCGGGATAAGTAAGGAAAAAATATTCGAAGCGCTTGATCCGGATGAAGAAGCTGAATTCGCGAAACAGCTTGAGTCAATACAGACAGGACCCGATGATGAGGCCTTTTACAAAGAAACAAAGGCAGGGTATCTGACCGGCAAGTACCGGGATGAAAAAGCCGAAGTCACAAACAACATTGCGGTAGCCGAAAAAATGGGAAAGACCGAAGAAATTGAAAGACTGGTGACAAGGCTTATGGAGCTTGATTCACTCATTAGCAAAACAATGGAGGAAAGTAATGCCTGAACACATCAAAAGCAAAATCAATGAGTTTAGCGACGTTTATCACGATGACGACAACGATGAACCATTTGAGACATCAAAGACAGAAGAGGCAGCCGGTATTATTGTAGAGGCTGCAAAGATGACGGGCAATGAGATCACTTACAATGAGATCAATGCACTGCTTGCCGATTCAAATTTCGACAAGGATGCACTTGAAGAGATATACGATCTCGTTGAAAGCAAGAACGTCAGCATTCTGGAAACCAGGGAACCAAACGCAAGTGAACTGGAAAATGATGATGTCGATGATGACGAGATCCTTGAGCTTGAACTGGAAGAGGACGATCTTCTCAATGACGAAGAAGACGAGAAGAAGAGCGGAGTTATCATAAAGTCATCAGGAGAAATAGAGGTCAGCGATGCTGCAAAAAACATTCCTACAGATGATCCTGTCAGAATGTATTTTAAAGAAATAGGAAAGGTGCCGCTGCTTACAGCTGATGAAGAAAGAGAACTTGCCATCAGGATAGAACAGGGTGACGAAGAGGCTAAGAAAAAACTATGTGAGTCAAACCTCAGGCTTGTAGTAAGTATTGCCCGCAGGTATCTCAACAGGGGACTCTCTTTCCTCGACCTCATTCAGGAAGGAAACCTCGGCCTTATCAAAGCTGTAGAAAAGTTCGATTATACAAAAGGATATAAGTTCTCAACATATGCGACATGGTGGATCAGACAGGCCATCACCAGATCTATCGCCGATCAGGCCCGTACGATCCGTATTCCGGTTCATATGGTTGAAACTATAAATAAGCTTATCAGGATCTCCAGACAGCTGCTGCAGGAGTACGGCCGTGAACCGACCAGCGAAGAAATCGCCAAGGAAATGGGCATATCGGTAGAGAAAGTAAGGGAGATCAAGAAAATCAGTCAGGATCCTGTATCACTGGAGACACCTATCGGTGAGGAAGAAGACAGCCACCTCGGAGACTTCATTCCTGATGAAGATATCCCTTCACCTGTTGATGCAGCAGCATACTCGATGCTGCAGAAACAGCTCCGCGAAGTACTTGATACACTTAGCGAGAGGGAAAAGAAAGTACTGATACTCAGATTCGGACTTGACGATGGGCGTCCTCGCACTCTTGAAGAAGTCGGAAGAGAGTTCAATGTAACACGTGAAAGAATCCGTCAGATCGAGGCAAAAGCTCTTCGCAAACTCAGACACCCAAGCCGCAGTAAAAAGCTGCGTGATTACCTGGAGTAATGAGACTAAGTAAAAGAATATACGCACTGGCAGACAATGTAATCGACGGCGACAGCATCGCCGATATAGGGACGGATCACGGATACGTCCCTATGCTTTTAATGAAACACGGGAGATCACCTCATGTCATAATGTCGGACATCAGCGAAGGCTCTCTTGCTAAAGCAAAAGAAACCTTTGCGGCATGTCAGTTAACAGACAAAGTAAGTGATACAGATTTCCGTGTTGGTGACGGCCTTCAGACCATTAAAGCTTATGAGGTGGATGAACTTATTATTGCCGGCCTCGGCGGTCACACAATTAAGAGCATTCTTGCTGAGGACGAGAATAAGAGCAGGAGTTTCAAAAGGCTGGTACTTCAGCCCAGGAAGCATTCAGGCACTCTCAGATACTATCTGTATACTCACGGATGGGACATAGAACGGGAAATCCTCGCCGAAGAAGGCAAGTTTGCCTGCGAGATCATTGTTGCCGTTCCATCTGAATCAGAAGGCAGAGACGCAGCTTATCCTGAAGATGATATTCGCTGGAAATATCCGGCAGGTATTGTTGCTGCAGATCCTGAACTTGCCTTGAACCGGATAAGATGGAAACTGGGCAGCCTGGCTGAACAGAAGTCGAATCTCAGCTCATCAGAAACAGAGCACAAGGCTGTTCTGGAAAAAATAGAAGAGGATCAGGGCTATCTGATAAAACTTGAGGAAAAAGCGGTAAACGCGTTGAAAACTTTTTAAACATGATTATAATATAGCAGTATTTTGGGCAGACCAGGCGATCGCGTGCTTAAGCATGAGGAAAGTCCGGGCTCCGCAGGGCAGGGATGACGGATAACGTCCGCCGCAGGTAACTGTAGG
>CACZGY010000131.1 GCA_902780815.1 uncultured Eubacteriales bacterium | reverse complement strand
GAAGAGCAGTGATATTCTGGTGAGAATAGGGAATAAGAACGAGATAGATGAAGTATATTATTACCCGGCTGATGGCGGTGATGTTCTGATTTATGGTGACAAAAGCGCTACGGAAGACGGAGGCGTAGTTACGCTTCCAAGACTTGTCTACAACTATTGGCTTATAATAGGCGGCTTTCTGTCTATTGCCGGGATCATACTGTACATGATCTGCCGCAAGAAGTATTACGCGGAAAAGATACTGAATGCAGTTCTGCTACCAGTAGCCTTTACGGTCAGCATTCCTCTCTGCCTGCTCGGAAGATTTGATGAAGTATACAATGCAAGTTACTACTTTACCGGGATACTGCTTATGACAGTCGCAGTATATCTTGTACTGAGAATCGTCATATTACTCAAAAAAAGAAAATGCTACCTCTGAGGGCTGTATGTTCTCAGATAATAAAGGTATTGTTCCAATAAAAGATACTATTATTACGTTAGTGAGGACATCCTAATGGATCAGATCAAGACAGGACAATACATAGCCGATAAGCGGAAAGCTCAGAGCTTGACGCAGGAACAGCTTGCCGAGAAACTCGGCAAGAGTCGAAAAGCTGTATCCAAGTGGGAGCGAGGAGTATGTCTCCCGGATGTTTCCGTATATACAGAGCTGTGCGATATACTCGGCATTACCTTGAATGAGTTCTTTGCCGGCGAGGATATAGAGCCCATAGATGTGCCTGAGCGCTCTGAGAAGAACCTGCTTGGTGTCGCAATTGAAGGAGAAACCAAGAGCGGAAGATTCAAGAAAATTGCGATCGCGATTGCGGCAGTCACTCTTATTCTGGCGGCGGCCCTTGGATTTGTGATTAAAAAAGAAGGATATTTCCTGTCAAATTACCTGAAATCAGTTGATGGCAGCACAAAAGAAGGCCGGATGGCAGAAATGCTTTCAGATGGATATCCTGCAGTCTATCAGTTCCATGTTGAAAAAAAGCATACATTCGTTGAGATCAGTATCCATAAATATATTGATGGTGTCGAAAGTGAAGAAAGCGGAGGCGATCTGAGGCACTTCATGGAAGGTGAGAAACATGAGGGCATTGTTGCTTTGATCCCTGATATTCTGAATGATAATGAGGTCAGGCTGATAGTGGCCACCAATGATTCCCGTATTGAGACAGGCATGGACATAGATTCCGAACTACCCGGGGTGAAGAGATCCCGTTAGGCATTTTATATGTCAGTGACGATGAAAGTGACATCTTCCCCGGAATTGCTGAATCACCTGAATCCCTTGAAGACACAATACGCGGGATTAAGGAGGCAGGCATAGATTATGCGTTCCTTTTCACGGTCAAATTCGGTATTGACTAATCAAAAGAGCGCAGTTTAATGCAAAACCATCATAGGTATGATTAGCTAGGGACTATTCCCTGGCTTTTCACTTTTTAAGATAAGCCGCATATCATGCCTTCACGGACATAAAGAGGACACATCCTTGTGTAGAATATGGGTATGGAGGTCGTTATTATGTACAGAATACTAATTGCTGAAGATGATGATAATTTAAGACATGCCCTGGAGGATTACTTTTGTAATAAAGGTTTTAAGGTGCATGATGCAGATAATGGCGATAAAGCAATCATGCTTGCTGATACTGAGGAATTCGACATAGCTATCCTGGATGTAATGATGCCCGGGACTGATGGATTCAAGGTTTGTGAGCATATACGTAAGACATCGGATATTCCAATCATATTTCTGACGGCCAGAACAGCAGAAGAGGATCAGCTGCACGGATTTGAGGTAAGTGCAGATGATTATGTAACCAAACCATTTTCCTTATCGGTATTGTATGCGAGGACAGAGGCGCTGCTCCACAGGTATGTGGGCAGGAAACAGGATTCCAAATTATCTGCCCCTGGAATTGATATAGATACTGATGCACGATCAGTAAGGATTGATGGGGTCACAACAGAAATGCCGCCGCGTGTCTATGACCTCTTGGTTTATCTGATGCAGAATCAGGGCAGGATCCTTACCCGGGAACAGATTCTTGATCATGTATGGGGAAGAGAAGCCTTTATATATGATCGGGCTGTAGACGGTACAATAAAAAAGCTCAGGCATTGTCTGGGCGCGAGATCCGGGTATATTCATACGATCATCAAAGTCGGATACAGATTCGAGGTGAGAGATGGTGAAAAGGATGTTTAGAAATAAAGAAACCACAAGAAACGGTCTTCCGCTTGCATCCAAAACAGCAGCTTTGATGTTAGCGCTTTATCTGGTACTCATATTTGCGGCGACCTGGGCTTTCAGATATCCGTTGCTTCAGAACTATCACGAAGTATGTAATTATGATGAGATACTGAGCGATCTTAAGACATGCAGAACGGTTGAACCTGACAGTGCAGCTTATGTGGATGGATTCAATCAGGCAGAAGCATTCAGGTTGATGAGATATTATCGGTATCAGCTTTATGACAGATACAAAAAATATGAAGGGCAGGTCGATATAAGGCTTATCAGGATAGGGACAGAAAACGGGACTGCCATATCCGCGGAAACTGTTAAGCCGGTAACACCAATGATGATCGGGTTACCTTACAGACGCAATGGTCGAAACATTGTATTTGCTGACTCATTCAATGAAAAGCAGGTGCAGGAAATAGCCGGACTTGCTGAGTCAGAGGGGTATCTTGGGTATATCGAAGATCTTTCGGGCTATCAGTCGGGCAGGTTCTTTTATCCTGACAGGATCACATTTGAGAAAGGATTGGATAACGGCGATACAGACAAAAAAACCTTTATTGGCAATCCCCCTGAAGACGGGATAAAGATTGCAAAAACAGAAACTCAGGACTATTCGATATATCTTCCTGATGGCTCACACCATGGGTCATATGGGCTCGAAGATGAAATGTCCGGCGAGTTTGAGCAGAAGACGGGAGAATATGTAGAGGACTTCTGCATTGGGGAGAACATATCTGATTCAGGGAATTACATGTGGTCTGATATGGCGGACTCTCGATGGTTTGGATCATTAAGAACAGTTGGCGTGATAGATCATATCTATGGTAATGATTATTTGCTGGCGGTAACAGTTACGATGAATCCATGGCTATATGCGGTAGATAAGCTGAAAACGTTCTATCCTGCGGCTGCTCTGTTATTCATAATAGCTGCGAGTGCTTTGATTCTCCTTCAGGGCAGTGAGATCGGTGAAAGACTTGAATATGAGAGGAGAAGACGACTCCTTACTGATTCTCTTGCACATGATATGAAGACGCCGCTTAGCGTAATCCGCAGTTATGGAGAACTTCTTGAGAACGAATCGGATGAGCAGAAGCGCAGAGAATATGCTTCGGTGGTCATAGAAGAAAGCTTGAGAATGAATGACAGGATCGTCGGAATGCTTGACCTTTCCAAAATGGATGCAGGCACTTATCCTTTGGATCTGAGCGACTTCAGTGTTAGCAGTGCCGTCAGCGAGGTGTGCGAAAGCCTGCAGGTTCTCGCCGACAGGAAGGGAATGGTGATCACACAGGAAGTACCTGAAGATCTGCGCATCTATGCTGACAGGAAACTGATAACAATGGCTCTTGCTAACTATATTTCAAATGCTGTCAATTATGGTGCGTACGGGACGGAGATCCTTGTAAAGGCAATGGCAGACAATGGCAGGGTCAGGATCATAGTAAGAAATGAGGGCGAATTAGTCCCGGAAGAAGATCTGAAGCTGATCTGGGATGCAGGATATAGAGGAGATCGCGCCGGTTCCGGCAGCGGGATCGGGCTGGCGGCGGTCAAGAGCATATGCAATCTGCATGGAGGCAGATGCGGCTGTGAAATAGAGGATAATTCAGATGGGCCTGAACACGAATCAAGGCAGGGAGTTATAGAATTCTGGATAGAACTTGGATCTCAGGAGACTCGTCTTTCGGGAATCAGGATGATGACCGGCAGGGTCAGAGGCCTTCGCAATGCCAGTACACTACAAAAAGGGCTGTCAGCGATATGCCTCGGGACACTTGTGCAGGGCTTTGCCGGAACAAGGCTGATACGCAACCTTTATGGCTTCATACCAAGTCAGGGTCTGATCTATCAGTATGGGCTTCTTGACTTGCAGGATGTAAACAGATACTTAGGCGTTCTGGTTGGCGCTGTTATCATATTAGCTGGACAATACGTCTTGTCAAAGGATTTTAAATCTGCACGCAGCGGCAAATGGCAGGTATTTTCGATAGCTGAAATAATAGTGTCGATTGCAACGCTTATAATCTGCAGGGTACTGCTAAACAGAGGATTTCCGGCTGAGTCAGACATCGTAGATATGCTTTTGCATATATCATCAGCAGTGATGATAATAATAATGATGATTGTGCTGGCTATGAACTACATTCTTATAAGCAGGCTCTGCGATGAAAATGGTAACACCCGTCTGGCACGACGTATTAATAAAGAAGGAACATTTATCCGTCTGCTGCTGGTGATTATAACAGCTGTCTCGGTGTCAAGTTTCTTCATGTACGTATACAACATAGCATACTGGGGATGGCTGGTCATCACGATTATTACAGTCTTATCATGGATCAGAGCAGTTCTGACATAATGTTAACATCCGTTGCTTGATGCAATGATTTGCCTGGCATATATTCAAGGCGAATCAAAAGCAGGGAGGTAAAAAAATGTTGAGTGACAATATACGTACAGTACGGAAGAATAAAGGGTTTACACAGGAGGACCTTGCCAGCAGACTTCACGTAACGAGGCAAACAATTTCCAAATGGGAGAAAGGTTTGTCAGTCCCTGATGCTGAAATGCTGTCGAAGCTTGCTGACGAGCTTGAAGTATCTGTAAGTGAATTGCTTGGGGCAAAGATAGAAACAGAAGCCGAGGAGAATGCGATAGTTGAGCAGCTATCCCGTCTGAATGAGCAGATGGCGATCAGAAATCGCAGATCCAGAAGGATGTTTAAAGTTCTGGGAGTTGTATTAGCCGTTATCATCATTGTTCCAGTGATGATAACATGTGGCGGACTGGCTTTCTTTCAAACTATGCGCAGCAGCTCTGATGTAGACATGGCTGGCAAGGTTACATACGAATGCGCAATAGGAGACAATTCATACGAGCTGAATTTGTATTATGATGAGAAGTACAATATCCTTGCTGCGGATTATTCCTCTGGTGGCAAAGAAGAAGCCCAGGAAGAGGATATAGAAACAGAGTCTTTTATTGACAACATAGTAAATGAAGCTGATAATGC
>CACZGY010000130.1 GCA_902780815.1 uncultured Eubacteriales bacterium | reverse complement strand
ACACCAAACGTAGACAGCTTCCGTGCTACACTCGTGACTGCTCTTGCAGCTTACTCTGCAGATCCGTCCGATGCTAACTGGGACGGCGTTGTTAAGGCGTTCGTTGACGGCTGGGCTTACGAGTACGGTGTAGAGAACAACTAATACTCACTCCTTTTAGCTGATAGCTAATAAATGACAGGGGCGGGCAATACTCGCCTGCCCCTGCTTTTTTATAAAAGCTTATAGGTAATCAAAAGAGAAAGGAGATGAGCGTTTTGCGCAAAAAGAAAAAGAAACACGATCACTCCACCGTGAACAGTGTTCTGATCCGCAGACCGATACAGCGCTGCTTTCCGCTGTTCATACTCCCGACATTTGCATGCTTTGTTATTGGCTTCGTATGGCCTTTCCTTCAGGGTATTTATCTCAGCTTCTGCACTTTCAATACTCCAAGGGATGCAAAGTGGGTAGGGTTTCAGAACTATGTCAGAGCATTTACTGATGTCGGATTCCGTCATGCTTTCTGGAATACGGCGGCATTCGCGGTAGTTTCGATCATACTCATTAATGTGCTGGCGTTTTTCATCGCTTACGCACTGACTCAGCATATTAAAGGAGCAAACCTGTTCCGTACGGTGTTCTTCATGCCTAACCTCATCGGAGGCGTCGTACTTGGATACATATGGTCGATGATCTTCGATGCCATACTTAAAGGCTATAACACATATCTGACAGCTAACGCCACATACGGTTTCTGGGGACTGGTCATACTCGTGGCATGGCAGCAGATAGGATATATGATGATCATCTACATCGCAGGTCTTCAGGCTGTTCCGGGCGACATGCTGGAAGCTGCAAAGATAGACGGCGCTACCGGCTGGCAGACTCTTACAAGAGTCATCATACCTAATGTGATGCCGTCGATCACCATTTGCACATTCCTGACGCTGACGAATTCATTCAAACTGTTCGACCAGAACTTAGCTTTGACCGGAGGAGCTCCTTCAGTCATGCTTGAGAACACCAAGGTCAACATGACAGAGCTGCTCGCGCTGAATATCTTCTCAACATACAACATCAATAAGAATTATCACGGTGCCGCACAGGCTAAGGCCGTGGTATTCTTCATTCTTGTTGCGGTGCTGGCACTCGCTCAGCAGAGAGCTACCAGGAGTAAGGAGGTGCAGCAATGAATAAAAAGCACTATAAGAAATTTACTCCGCTCAGCAAGGTCGTCTCTGCGATATTCGTTGTGCTGTGCATAGCATGGATAATGCCGATCTTCGAGGTAGTAATAAACTCGTTCAAGTCGAATGCATCAATCAATACAAATGCATTCTCGCTTCCTACTGCAGAAAGCTTTGTAGGATTCGCGAACTACATAAAGGGTATGACTTTCGGTAATTATCCGTTCATGAAGTCCGTCGGATACAGCTTTTTCATCACGATTGCTTCGGTATTCCTGATACTGCTGTTCACATCGATGTCTGCATGGTACATTGCCCGTGTAAACTCAAAATTTGCCAACATTTTCTACTATCTCTGCCTGTTCAGCATGATCGTTCCTTTCCAGATGGTGATGTTCACTCTGACGTTCACGGCAGATAATCTGAAGCTGAATACACCTTGGACTATCCCGGTCGTATATCTGGGATTCGGAGCGGGACTTGCGATATTCATGTTTGCGGGCTTCGTAAAAGGCCTGCCTCTTGAGATAGAGGAGGCGGCCGCGATAGATGGTTGCGGACCGATACGTACGTTCTTCTCAGTAGTCCTGCCTATGCTGAAGCCGACACTTATTTCAGTCGGCATCCTTGAGACCATGTGGGTGTGGAATGACTACCTGCTCCCGTACCTTGTACTCGACAGGACCAAATACATGACGATCCCTATCCATGTACAGTATCTCAAGGGAAGCTACGGCTCGGTAGACCTCGGCGCTACGATGGCGGTAATCATGCTTTCCATGCTGCCGATCATCATCTTCTACATGGCGCTCCAGAAGCACATCATCAAGGGTGTGGCTGCAGGAGCCGTAAAGGGTTAATCTTATGAAAAATACAGAGCGCACAGCAGGAATACTTATGCCACTATTTTCCATCCCGTCTCCGTACGGGATCGGGACTCTCGGTCTTGAGGCAAGGAAGTTTGTCGACTTTCTGCACGCCGCGGGACAGAGCTGCTGGCAGATGCTTCCTGTAGGACCGATAAGCTACGGAGACTCTCCGTATCAGAGCTTTTCTTCTTACGCCGGCAGTCCGTATTATGTGGATCCGGATATCCTGATCGAAGACGGACTGCTGACGAAAGAAGAGGTAAGTTCCCCGGATTTCGGACAGGATCCTGAAAAGATCGATTACGGAAAGCTTTACGAGAACAGGATCGGACTGCTCAGAAAGGCAGCCCGGAGAGGCATTGCCAGAGACAGGGAGGCGTTTTCCGCTTTCATCAGAAAGAAAGCGTGGCTTCCTGATTACGCGCTCTTCATGGCGCTGAAACAGCACTTCGATTCACGCCCGTGGTTCGAGTGGCCTGATGAGGACATAAGGCTGCACAGACCTGAGGCCTGCGCAAAATGGAGAAGTGAGCTCCGCGAAGAAGTGGAAATGTATGAATACATACAGTTCCTGTTCTATCGCCAGTGGGCACAGCTGAAGGCATACGCAAATGATGCCGGCATCTCCATTATCGGTGATCTTCCGATATATGTTGCGCTTGATTCCGCAGACGTCTGGGCAGAACCTCACTGGTTCCGGCTGGATGAAAAGAACATTCCCGTAGAGGTTGCCGGAGTTCCGCCTGATCTGTTCAATGCGGACGGACAGCTTTGGGGAAACCCGCTGTATGACTGGGATGCAATGGAGGCAGACGGTTTCAGCTGGTGGGTCCGCAGGATAGCCGGTGCGGGAGAACTGTTCGACAGGATACGCATCGACCACTTCAGAGGGATCGAGAGTTATTTCGCCGTTCCATATGGAGAGACTTCCGCACAGAACGGACACTGGGTCAAGGGACCCGGGATCCGGCTCGTGGACACACTTAAGGAACGTTTCCCGCAGCTTGATTTCATAGCGGAAGACCTTGGCTATTCAACACCTGAGGTCAGGCAGCTGCTTAAGGAATCAGGATTCCCGGGCATGAAGCTGCTGGTAGCCGCTTTTGACGCCATGAATACCACGGCATTCAGGCCTCATAATTTCGTAAGCAACTGCATTTGCTATACAGGCACTCATGACAACCACACGCTGGCAGGCTGGCTTGCAATAGCTGGCGAGGAGGAACTGTCAACTGCAAAGCAATACTTCGGTCTGAACGAAGAGGAAGGCTTCTGCAGGGGAGTCCTCCGCGGGGGCATGAGTTCCGTTGCGAGGCTGTTCGTCGCACAGATGCAGGACTGGCTGGAACTCGGCGATGAGGCCAGGATAAACGCACCGGGAGTACCTATGGGTAACTGGACCTGGAGGATGAGACCCGGCGCAGCCACAGAAGAACTCGCTGAGGAAATATTAAAAATGACCCGGCTTTACGGCCGGACAGCTCCGGAATAACTACCAACTAAAGGGCGCCTGATCACTCCACAATCTGATCTTTCGTCCTAAAGAAAGGAGGAACTATCCGCCGGCTCGCGGTGCGGCAGTGTGGAGACCTGTCGTAATGCGGCGCGTCCCTTGCGGGCGGTCGCGAGGCACTCGGGAGGAGTCCCGTTTGTCAGGGCTGTATATATGGCAGAAGTAATCATAAAAGGGTTAAAAAAGGTATATGACAACGAGGTAACTGCAGTCCATGACGTCAACATCGATATCAAGGACAAGGAGTTCATCGTACTGGTCGGACCATCGGGCTGTGGTAAATCCACAACGCTCCGCATGGTAGCAGGACTTGAGGACATCAGCGGCGGCGAACTTTATATCGACGGCAAGCTGATGAACGATATCTCGCCTAAGGACCGCGATATCGCAATGGTATTCCAGAGCTATGCTCTGTATCCGCATATGACGGTCCGTGAGAACATGGCCTTCGCCATGAAGCTGAAAAAGGCTAAACCGGATGAGATCGATAAGAAAGTAAATGAAGTCGCGGACAGCGTGTTGCTATCGGCCGCGCCATGGTACGTGATCCTAAGGTGTTCCTCATGGACGAGCCTCTTTCGAATCTCGACGCTAAGCTGAGAAACCAGATGCGTGCTGAGATCATAAAGCTCCGTCAGCGCATCAACACCACGTTTATGTATGTAACGCATGACCAGACAGAAGCCATGACTCTCGGCGACCGTATCGTTATCATGAAGGATGGATATGTGAACCAGATAGGCACGCCTCGTGATGTGTTCAACAAGCCGGTCAACCTGTTTGTTGCGGGATTCATAGGAATGCCTGTGATGAATTTCTTCGAAGGATGCAGGCTGCTGCTTGAGGGCGGAAAGTACTATGCGGAGATACGCGGAGTAAAATTTGAACTCTCGGACTTCCAGCAGAAAGCGCTTAAGCATAATGGTCAGGCGCCATGCGACATAATTGCGGGTATCCGTCCGCAGCACATCCGTGTCGGTTCAGGCGAACTTACAGCTGTGATCGAAGTATCCGAACTCCTTGGTTCCGAGTACAACCTCCATGCCCGCAGCGGAGATGATGAGGTCGTAATGGTCATCCCGACCATCGGACTGGCAGAAGATGTTTCGATGGGAAGCAAGGTGCACTTCGATGTGATGCCTGAGCTCATCCAGCTCTTCGATAAGGAGACAGGAAAGAACCTCATCTGGTACGATAAGGAATCGGCAGAGGCTCATGCACCTGTATGCAAATCATATGATTTCGAATGATAATCACTTAAAACTGCACAAACCAAAAGGAGGTCTTCCATGAAGACATCCTTTTGGTTTTACAGGTCATCGTCAGTATTGTCCAGAACAGACTCCCTGAAAATTTTCTTCGATAACACGACTACCATGCTGCTTACGGCTGCAATAGCGATAACATATACGATCAGACCTGCGGGGATGCCCGCCGCTTCCTGTATTGTACATATGACAGGCTGAGGCGAGACGTGAAATGGGTTGAGATAAAACATCGCGGCCCAGTCATGTGTGACCGAAGGATGCGCAGCGCGGATCGCAGGCATGACAGGTTCAGCCACTATGTTGATGTTGAGTGCTATGATGCACTGGATCACGAATAGAACTGCAGAGCCGCGCAGTCCGCGCGGACCGGCATCAGTACAGCCTGTAAAAATAATCAGCAGACTCATGAAAAGCAGCAGTCCGTGCCAGATGAAGCCGTGGACTGTAAGAGATATATAAGGCCGCAGTATGTCTTCCGGATAGATAAGAGTTGCCGTGGCACTGATGAATATGTATCCGCCCATGAAGGTCATGAGTGTGACGCGGGATTCATCCTTAAGGAATGGCAG
>CACZGY010000129.1 GCA_902780815.1 uncultured Eubacteriales bacterium | reverse complement strand
AGATATCAAAATATGATTTGCGAAGGAATCTGTCCGGCTCGCTGATGTGTACGCAAAGCAGTCTGTCAATCATGTCCTCTGCATCACCCCAGTCCCAGTATGCACGGTAAGATGAATTTGCCATCATGCGGTAAGGAGTATTTTCTCCAGCCGGTAAGCAGATTTTTCTTCGTGCGGTAGGCAGAATTTTCTCTGCACGGTAAGCACTTTTTTCTCAGTGCGGTAAGCAATATTTTCTTCT
This sequence comes from uncultured Eubacteriales bacterium, assembly GCA_902780815.1. Classification (GTDB taxonomy): domain Bacteria; phylum Bacillota; class Clostridia; order Peptostreptococcales; family Anaerovoracaceae; genus Crickella. The sequence goes on along the minus strand of CACZGY010000129.1, from coordinate 4,132 downwards.
GGCGGTAAGGACTTTTTTCTAGGTATCCAGTATACTGAAACCAACAAAGCAATGTTGGAGGAGGATACACTATGCTGAACAAATTCATGATGCAGGAGATCATCGATCTGAAGCTCCAGGGTTACACAGTAGCCGGTATCCGTGACTACTATGAAGCCCGGGGAATCAAGCCGCCGTCAATGCCGACCATACGCAAGTATTACGGCATGGATGTCCTCCCGGACGACCCGGGAGAAAAACTCGAGAAGCCTAAAGTGTTCGATGAAGAGCCATTCCGCTCTGAGATCATCAAGGTTCTCGAGAACAACAGAGATAATAAGTCCCTGTGCATAAGCTCCGTCTACGACTTTCTTGAAGAGAAATTCATAGAGAACGGAGACCTTGAAGCGCTGCCTGGCAATCCACAGACGCTTCGCAATTACGTACACTATCTCGAAGATCACGGCATAGTCGCAGCGACCGGTGAAAGCGGTCGCGTATATGACACAGTGTTCGACACAGCTCCCGGCGAACAGATGCTGATCGACTTTGGCGAGATAGGTATCTCAAGAGGACTCAGGGTGCATTTCATCTGTCTCCTCCTCAGATACAGCCGCTATCTCGTGGTCTTCGCTCAAGATCACAAATACAATGCCGAGGAAGCATGCAGTGCTATCTACAGAGCATTCTGCAGACTCGGCGGAAGACCGACTACACTGGTGATCGATCAGGATGCAGTCTTTGTAGCAAGCGAGACCTATGGAGAAGTCGTTGAGACACGAGTGTTCAAAGACTTCTGCGCTGAACAGGAACTCAAGCTCTGGGTATGCCATAAGGCAGATCCTGAGTCTAAAGGTCCTGTCGAGAATTCTGTCGGCTTCGTAAAGAAGAACTTCTTCAGCTCCAGGATGACGACCATCGAATCGATCAACGATGTATGGCGGTCTCTTCCGGGCTGGCTCAGCCGCAAGAACAAGCGGATACATCAGACGACATACTGTGTGCCTGAGGAAATACTTAACGATCTGGAGCGGAACTCTCTCAGACCAGTCATACCGTCATACTATGAGAATTCGCCGAATTCCTTCACAGAAGTGAAGATCGGCGGATACCCGTTCATAAAATACAGGACCTGCAAATATTCTGTTCCGAAAGAATGCTGCTACCATACAGTATTCTTCAAGGTCACCGGCAGCAAGATGCACGTGTATGATGAATCCAAAAGATTCGTCTGCACACACTCTTTGTCTGAGTGCCGCGGAAGAACGATACAGCTTGATGAACATAAGCATCAGCCTAATGACAGCTGGATGCCGATCGTTGAACGCATGCGCCTGCGATGGAACTGCCCGGACTTCCAGCACTTCATCAACGGAGTCAAGAAGGAGAATCCGCGTTATCTCGTGGAACAGTTCTCTGCGATCGAGGACTTCCTTAACAAGAAGGACCCCGACCGTGCGACAGTAGCAGTAGTTTTGAAGCTCTGCTGTGAGAACTGGAGATACAGATTCTCACAATTCAAAGAGGTCTTCAAGTCCGTCGAACAGGGGCAGATCTCATGGGCTGAGTACATAGCCCCTATGGATGAAGTCCAGAAGCAGGCTCTCAGCACATACCAGAAGGCCTTCAATGACCGCTGCAGGAGCACCGGAAGCGAGGTGACTTCATGAACAAACAGGTCATGAGAGACTTCGACACTAAGCGCATACCTGTTGAAAGGCTCATAGCACTGCTGCAGACTTTCACGCTGAAGCATTCCGCCAGAGAGCTCGCGGACATACTGGAACGAGCTGAATCGAATCAGTCCTCTTACAGGGAGTTCCTGCTGGATATCCTTGAGACTGAGGTCCGAGGGAGAAATGAGCGCAGGCGTAAACGGAATTACTCTGCGGCGCATTTCCCGCCGAATCCGAAGCCGGTCGAGTTGTTTGATCCATCTGAGCTTGATGCAGGAATATCTGCCGGCCAGATCAGGCAGCTGAAGGAACTCAACTGGATAGATATTAACGCTAACATTGTCTTTGCCGGGCCTCCGGGTCTCGGCAAGACGATGCTTGCCGTAGGACTTGGACTTGAGGCCATCAACTCGGGCTACACAGTCTGCTTCGAGAGGATGTCCAACTTTGTAAAGATCCTAGACAACGCTGAAACTGAAAGAAGCGCAGGCTTCAGACTGAAAAACATACGCAAGGCTCAGCTGGTCATACTCGATGAGATCGGCTACACACCGATCAGCCGTGCCCAAGCCAATCGGTTTTTCACTTTCATAAGCGACACATACGAGACGACATCGATCATCTTCACAACCAACAAGGAGATAACCGAGTGGGCTGAGATGATGGGAGATCCGGTCCTTACAACGGCTATGCTGGATCGGATACTGCATCACGCATCATGCTTCTCTTTCAGGGGAGAGTCTTACCGGCTCAAGCATCCTGAGATGCTGATCGACTGAAAATATGCTTTTTTCAAAGTTCGAGGAGAGGGTTACCTTACCTCTACCGTACCAGAGAAAAATTTCCTTACCATGGTGAGAAAAAACTGCTTACCACATGGAGAAAAATCTCCTTACCGTAAAACGAAAAATCTGCCTACCACAGGTTGAAAAAATCTGTTTACCGCGGAAAGAAAAATCTGTTTACCTTACCGGGAAAATTTTGCTTGACATTCAGAGCAGTCAAGGACGCTGCAGGCGCCGCGGAGCGGGCGAAGCTCCTTGACGGCCGGATATTCCCTTCACCCGCTCCGGGACGGAAGTCAGCAGGCGCGCAGGGCATAAGACTTCCGTACCAAACGCAGAAAGCGGGCCTCGGGGACGGAAGTCAGCAGGTGCATAGGGCATAAAACTTCCGTACAATATGCTAAAAACAGATATTCCGCAAGCTGCTATAGTAAATGTCAAGACCTTCGATGTCAACAACAACACTTATAATATAACTTCTGTTGAAGAAAAGTCCGTATCATTCTCTAAAGCTGCGAACAAGAAGTCTGTTAATGTACCTTCAACAGTTATAATAAATGGCACGGCTTACAATGTGACAGAGATCAGCGCAAAAGCCTTTACTGCTAAGAAAATCCGGACTGTAACGATTGGTAAAAATGTCAAGATAATAAATAAGAATGCATTCAAGGGATCCAAGGCTACAAAGATGATAGTCAAGACAAAACTTCTCAAAAAGGCAGCTGTCAAAGGCTCACTCAAAGGATCCAAGGTCAAGACTGTTCAAGTCAAGATAGGCAAAAAGTCACTTAATAAGAAATATGTGAAGAAGTATAGGAAGATTTTCACTAAGAAAATTGCCGGAAAGAAGGCAGCTGTAAAATAGAAAAGGCGATTGGAATGGATTAACGGTGCAATAATCTACATAGGCGGCAACTCAGAAGATGGGATGCCGCTTTTGTAATGCATATAATATTGAGGCTGGTGTCTCAATATGCAAGGAAGGAGGTGAAGCAATTGGAGGATTTGAAGCCAATTTCCGGAGAAATTGCATTGACCTTGTAACGATTACAATGTTTAAGATTATAAAAAAATAGGATACTATTTAAGTAACAGACGAAATGAAACAGCTTAGCTATAGGCGGGAGATCAGAAGGGAGATGCGAAATGCTGGAAGACAGAGTCCCAAAGGAACTGGAATTTCAGGTATCCACCACAGAGGAGGATGAACCTGTCGATGATCTTATACTAATTCCTTCAGCAGTGGAAGGACAGAAGAAAAGTGCGGATCTGATACTGGAAGCAGAGAGGATCATCAAATTTGATGAGATCACATTCGATGGTGAGGAAGAATCCGAAGCAAGGATCAGGAAAGCTATGGAAGACTATGATGAAGCGATGGATAAAGCTGCGGGTATGAAGTAGGAGAGATTGTAATTACAATCATGTGGAATTTAGTCTGATACAACTCGAATTTAAAATATTATCAGCGATGAGAATGGAAAACACCTTGCAGACGGGCCGGGAAAGGGCCCGTTTTTATGTCCCGGAAATACCGATCCGGATCCCTTTTAGTCGAATTGGCAACTCATTAGCTGAAATTCATAGCACAGAGCAAAAGATAAAAAATTAACTATTAAATAATGCTTGCAATTGTTATAGAAGATTTGTATAATCTTTACAAGACACTAATTAAAAGAATTTTAAAAAGTG
>CACZGY010000128.1 GCA_902780815.1 uncultured Eubacteriales bacterium | reverse complement strand
TCTCGTGATGCGCTGGCCGTCTATCGTGATCGTTCCGCTGTCTACTTTGTCGAGTCCGCCGATCGCGTTCAGCAGAGTAGTCTTGCCGCAGCCTGAAGGCCCGAGAAGGCAAACTATGCCTTTGTCCGGCAGGGTCATCGTAGTGTTGTTGATGACATGGATCTCGTTGGCTTTTCCTTTATTGAAGTATTTATTTACCTTTTCGATCTTTATCATCCGCTACGCCCCCTCTCTGAATGCCTTCATCGCACTCTTTGTGAAGATGCGTCTGGAATATCTGTTTGCGATCAGAAGCGACATGAGCAGCAGAACCGCTCCAAGCAGACCGTAGTCAAACGGAGTAAGGTAATACAGCAGTTTTTCGACCTCTTTGAGCTCCATCTGAATGAGATCCTGCAGGATACCCTTCTTTACGAGCACCACAAGTGCAATGTCGACACCGTAGGCTATGAGCATCATGAGTATAAGCTCAGTTCTCAGTATCGTGTCGGTATTACCCTTTGTTGCGCCGAGTATTCTGAGCGTCGAGTAATACGAATTGCGCGACCTCATGATCAGCCTGATGACTGCATATGCTATGAAGAAGAGTATCAGGAACTCGAGCGCGAGCCTTGCGTAGGTCATCAGGTTCATAACACCTCCCAGGCCTCCGGTCTCATCGGTAAGTGAGTCCTTTATGGCAAGCGTCGTAAACCCTTTATCATTAAGAGCCTGCTGTGTCTCATCTGAATCCCGCTCGTTTACCATGAACGCGCTTATCTGATAATAGCCCTTGTCGAAGAGCTTCCTGAATTCATTTTCATTGATGAACACACAGTTGTAATACATGTCGTATTCATCCTTTGGTATGCCCACGAGCTCATCACAGTTCTTGTCAGTAATGATGCTGTCAACCGTATATTTGCCCTTGGATTCGAAGAACCTGTTCTTCACCTTGAGACTGAAGTTGTCTCCGATGGCACGTTCATCTTTGTAATAATACTTTTGGTCTTCGAAAAGAAATACCTTTCCGTCAGGAACTTTATCGGAAGTGTATATGCCGCGTTCATATTCACATTTGACTCTGGTGCCGCCAAAGTTAAGTTCGGTTTTTGATGTAGCGGCCATCATTGAGATGTGCAGCTCTTTAGCAACTTCCTCGCTGGTATAAATAGTAGAATATCCATAAAGCGAATAGCTTTCGCTTTCACTGCTGTCATCGCTCACAATGATACCGGCAATACTGATGCGCTTTTTAAAGGAGTAAGTCTGCATCTGGTTCATGTCCTTGAGCCTTACATGCTGCCCGATGTATTCTGACGGATCGCCCAAGGCAATTGCGTCAGATGAGGCGTCGAGCTTGATCACTATTTCGTAATCGTTTTCAGGCATGTGCCCGTACGTAATATCACTCTCAGTGATCGCACTTACAGGCATCACAGGACCCTCAACATAATACTCGCCCAGGCTGAAGCTGACGCCGCTGTCCATTGCGAGATCGTTTCTGGCTATCCACTTGATGTTATCAGTTGACTCAACCGCAGCAAAATCCTCGTCCGTAAACACGCTCTCATCTTTTTTCTTGACGACGATCCTGTCTGTACTCGCATTTACAAAATACGGATTGTCTCCGAGCAGATCGCTCTCATGCATGCTGTTTTTGGTTGTTGCATACTGGCTGAGAACTGCTGTTGCCACAAAGAAATAAACTATGAACAGCAGTATGAATTTTGCAGGCAGGTTGAATGTGTTGCGCACTCCCAGCCTCAGTTCTGATGACTTGCGCATCTTCCCCGGCTGCGGAGCCTCCGAGTGCTGTGTCGTTATGCCGGCTTCTGCTGCTTTTTTTGCCTTTTCTGCCCTTGCTACACGGCCTTCTCTCTTCTGTAAACCATTGTCACCGGTTCTATCTCCCCTTTCTGCCGGGGAATCACTATAAGCGCCCACCTCCGCAAGATAGTCTTCTTCGGAAATGCGGCTTGGTGCAATCTTTTTATCTTCGATTATCTTTCCGTCATGCATCGTGAGCTTGCGTGTCACATACGGCTCCGCCTGCTCATAATTGTGTGTAACGATGACAACGAGTTTGTCAGCAGATACTTTTGCCAGCGTCTCCATGACGCTCCTGGCTGATGCACTGTCGAGATTGCCTGTAGGCTCATCAGCTACGATGATAGGAGCGTTCTTTGCCAGTGCGCGCGCTATCGCCACTCTCTGCTTCTGTCCTCCGGACAGTCTGGAGACTTTAGTGCGGCGGTATCTGCTTAGCCCGACCATTTTTAACAGTTCGAGGATCCTGTCTTTGCACTCTTTCTTCTTTTTGCCCGACAAAAGCATAACGGCTTCTATATTCTGATAAACCGTATAGCTGTTGATCAGGTTGAAATCCTGAAAGATATTTCCTATATAGGTCTTTCGATACAGTTCGTAGTCTTCCGTTCCGTATGCCGTAGTATCCTCACCGCATACGAACATCTCTCCCTCTTCATAGGTATCGAGTCCGCTTATAACATTGAGGAGCGTGGATTTTCCGCTTCCGCTCTCTCCGGTTATAGCGACGAACTCACCTATGTCGAGATTGAGATCTATGCGCGAAAAACCCATGCTGACGGAATCATCGGCAGCATAGTATTTCGAGACCCTTCTGAGTTCTATCGTATGAGACAATTTGAGTCCTCCCCGCTATGACACATCGGGCGTGTCATATTCCAGATTAGTATAGCATTTTGGCCTGATCCGAGTCTGATTCCTTACAGAATATACATATTGCACCGCTGCTGTGAAACCAATATAAAAGCGGCGCAGATTGATTTCTGCGCCGCCTCATGTTCAGCTGTTTCCGATTTTAAATCTTGCCGTCCGATCCGAGTACGTTTACGATCTTGTGAGCTACCATATCCTTTACAGCCTGTCTTGCCGGCTTCAGATACTGACGCGGGTCGAAGTGATCAGGATGCTCTGCGAAGTACTTACGGATGTTTCCTGTCATAGCGAGACGGATATCCGAGTCGATGTTGATCTTGCATACTGCAGACTCAGCTGCCTTGCGGAGCTGTTCTTCAGGAATACCTACAGCATCAGGCATGTTGCCGCCGTACATATTTACCATCTTTACGAATTCCTGCGGAACCGATGAAGATCCGTGGAGAACGATCGGGAATCCCGGCAGTCTCTTTGTTACTTCTTCGAGTACGTCGAAACGCAGTGGAGGCGGTACGAGAATGCCTTCTTCGTTTCTTGTGCACTGTGCCGGTGTGAATTTGTATGCGCCGTGGGAAGTTCCGATAGCGATAGCCAGTGAATCGCAGCCTGTTCTGCTTACGAATTCTTCTACCTCTTCAGGTCTTGTATAGCTCTCGTGTCCTGCTTCTACGACTACCTCGTCCTCTACTCCTGCGAGTGTTCCGAGCTCAGCCTCAACAACTACGCCATGAGCGTGAGCATATTCTACTACCTGCTTTGTTATAGCGATATTCTCCTCGAATGGCTTCGAAGACATGTCGATCATTACCGAAGTGAATCCTCCGTCGATGCAGCTCTTGCAAAGCTCGAATGAATCACCGTGGTCAAGGTGGAGTGCAATAGGGATCTCAGGGTTCTCGATGATGGCAGCCTCTACGAGCTTAACCAGATATGTATGGTTAGCATAAGCGCGTGCGCCCTTCGAAACCTGCAGGATTACAGGGCTTCTGAGCTCACCGGCAGCCTCTGTGATGCCCTGTACGATCTCCATATTGTTTACATTGAAAGCTCCGATAGCATATCCGCCGTCATAAGCCTTCTTGAACATTTCGGTTGTTGTTACGAGTGGCATAATGTACCTCCTTCTTTATAAATAACACACTTTTATTTTACCTTCTATCGTACGCACATTCAACCGCAATTCTGCTTCTTTAAAATACATAAGAAAATGACAACAGGCGAAAGGATTTATTCCGTCTGCAGCAATTACGATATGTAATAAAAGAGCCGGTCATAAGACCGGCTCCTTCAATGTGATGTTGTGCTGCGATTAAGCTTCCGGTGCGTAGAAGTCTACGAACTTCTTCAGCTTCTCGTAACGTGCCATTGCAGCTGCCTCGTTCTCCGCGAAGAGCTTCTCTGCTCTTTCCGGATTCTCTCTGGTCAGTCTGTTGTAACGTGCTTCGTTCTTC
>CACZGY010000127.1 GCA_902780815.1 uncultured Eubacteriales bacterium | reverse complement strand
TATGCCGTCATCCATCAGCTCTGCGACATTGTAGTCCACCGGAAGCCTTACATGATCGGCTCCCCACGATGCTATAGTCTCAAAGTCCTTTTCTGTTATAAAGCCGTCAAGTCTTTCAATGCTGTAGTCGCACTGCGACATCCATCCTCCGAGGTTGATACCTTTGTAAAAGCCTTTTTCCTTAAGCACTTTACTCCCCTTTCACGTCCCAAAAGTCTGATATACACACTGCATTTATGATATATTAGTTAACAGTTAAAAACCATCTGTATTTATTAAGAATAGAGAGTTGTTCCCATGATCAGAAAGCTCATGTTCCGCCTGCTTCCGGTACAGATCATTCTGGCGGCCGTAGGCACTGTAAATATGATAGTGTCAAGCTACTTTGCCAGCAACTATGTCGGCACAGAGGCGATGAGCGCTGTTGGTTTATACGGACCGCTTAACATGTTCTTCGGAGCAGTAGCCCTTATGCTGGTCGGCGGCTCGTCCATACTCTGCGGTGAATACCTTGGCCGGAACGATCAGGATAAACTGCAGGAAGTTTACTCTCTCGACCTTATGCTATCTGCTCTGGCCGGACTTCTTTTTACCGTAATAATCATTTTCCTGGCGGTTTTTGATCTTACAGGATTTCTTACTCAGGATGCAGCCGTGCGTCCGCTTCTGAACCGTTATCTCATCGGTCAGGCAGCAGGCATCATCCCTCTTATACTCAGCAACCAGTTTGCATCATTTCTGTTTATCGAAAACAAAGGCCGTATAACTCAGCTTGCGGTACTTGTTTTCATATTGGTAAATCTTGTGCTGAACTATCTGTTTGTTGCTGTGCTGCAAATGGAAGCATTCGGGCTCGCCCTGGCTTCATCCATAGGAATGTGGGCATATCTTGCAACAGAATCGTGGTATTTCGTATCCGGAAGATCGCATCTGCATTTCATACTGAAAAAGCCTGATCCTAAAGAATGCGCAAGCCTGCTCAGGATCGGTCTCCCAGGAGCCATGATCAACGGATACCAGACCTTTCGCGGTCTGATAGTCAACAAGCTGCTCGAGGTATATGTAGGTGCCGTGGGAATATCCGCATTTGCTGCAGCCAATAATCTTCTTGCCCTCTTCTGGGCTGTACCTGCCGGTATGCAGGCTGTATCGCGCATGCTCATGAGCGTCGCTATCGGCGAAGAAGACCGCAAGTCACTGACTGAAGTTATGAGAGTTGCCGTCAGACAGTACATCCCCCTGATGTGTGCAATATCTGCAGCAGTGATCCTTGCAGCGCAGCCTTTGACACATATATTCTATAAAGATCCTTCAGATCCGGTATATATGATGACCGTCTGGGGCTTCCGCATACTGCCGCTTTGTATGCCGCTTGGCATCGTATGCATGCATTACGTGTCCTACGCCCAGGCAATCGATAAACAGCGCTTAGTGCATGTGCTTACTCTATTTGACGGCCTTATCAGCGTATCTCTCTTTACAGCCATACTGATCCCGTTCATAGGCATGAACAGTGTGTATATAGCAAACGTTATCAACGGCATTGTCTCGATCCTTATCACAATTATATACGCAGCTAAGGCAAACGGCCGCCTCCCCCGCACGATGGACGAATATATGGTGATACCCGGCAGCTTCGGTGCAGGCGAAGATGAATATACCGAAATATCGGTCAGGAGCGTTGAAGAAGCTGTCATCATATCTCAGCACATACAGGAATTCTGCCTGTCCAGAGGGGTTGATGACCGCAGATCGTATTACGCAGGCCTTGCTGCTGAGGAAATGGTCGTCAATGTTATCGATCACGGGTTCAGTAAGGATAAAAAAGACCACTCAGTTGATGTCAGAGTGGTCTGTAAAAACGATGAAGTTATTCTGCGCATCAAGGACGACTGTGTGCCGTTCGACCCGGAGGAGCGCAGCCGCCTTTCCGAAGGAGGCGATGCTGCATCCAACATAGGCATACGCATGATCTATTCCATAGCAAGTAATATAAAATATCAGAATCTTTTCGGTCTGAACGTACTTACGCTGCGCATCTAGGTCCGGCCCCTAAATTATGCCTGCCGGTATCAGTATAATAAGAAGCAGCGCATCGATTCCCCATACTCCAATGAGGAATCTTTTTCTTTTTGCAGGAGCCATGTCAGGCACATAGTTTGCTGCCAGGAAAAACGGTATATAAGTCGTGATGAATACCGGGATAACTCCCCACCAGCTGTACACCCATATAAATGAGTGATTGGAAGTGCCTGCCAGGAACGATTCGACCAGAGCAAACAGCAGCGCCATGCTCAATGCACCCGCAAATCTGCAGTCTATGCCTTTTTTGCCATTTTTGGCGAAGTATCTTGTGCTCCTGTCCTCAGGCAGCATCTTCAGAGATATCATGCCTGCAAGAGAAAACATCATGGATAGCTCCCAGCATACACCTATAAGCAGTATAAACGTCGTCGACTCGTTGCTTACAGACCACAGCGGATATCCCGTCACGTGCCCTATTATCGCGTTAAAGATCTCATAGAACCAGTGGACCCCATACAGGGCAAGTCCGGCGTATATCATGTCATACTTCTTATTATGTATCTCAGTCCAGTACACATAAAATACGACCGCGAGGATGAAAATGAACGTCCAGTTAAAGTTGTCAGTACTGCGTACCTGTATCGCATCCACAAGATCCATTGCGGCCTGCGACCCGTCTCCCCAGAATACAAAATGCATAATTGTCCCTCCTTTTACTTGGATACTGCCTTAAACAGGTTTTTATTGGCAGCATACAGCTTCTTGAAAGTCTTATAGTACGGCTTATATTTTGCATGCTTTTTCATATCCGGCCTGTATGTTTCAGCAACAGGAATGAACTGCTTTGTGCATTCTATATCAGGGATAAGTCCGAGCCCGACAGCAACTACAGCCGCAGCTCCGACCGCACCTACGTTCTGAGGGAAATCGACTGTCTCTATAGTCCTTCCTAAGATGTCCGCCAGCATCTGACAGGATACCGGCGCGAGAGCTCCGCCTCCGACAAATCTGATAGGATCTGATGTCTTTACCAGCCTTCCCTGACATTCCAGCATCCATCTGAGGTGATAGAACACACCTTCAAGCACCGCATGTATCATCTCGGTCTTTCCCGTCTCAAGTCCAAGCCCGAAGAACATGCCGGTTGCATTCGGATCCTCAAAAGGACATCTGTTGCCGTGAAGCCAAGGAGTGAAAATGACTCCGCCTGAACCGGGCTCCACGTCTTTTACTACTTCGTTAAGGTATGAGAACAGGCTTGTGTTCCTCTGCTCGTAATCAGATGAGATCCCCTCTTTCTTTATATAGACGCCGATCTCATCAAGTGCGAGATGGTCTCTTACCCACTCAAGGCACTTGCCCGCAGTCTCCATCTCGGCGAAATAGTTGTACTTTCCTTCCTGTGCCCCTGTCACGGAAGCTATCATGGAAGTGACATCAACTACCTGCCTTTTGGTCACCGTTGACACCCATCCGGATGTGCCGCTGTAGATATGCGTGTCGCCGACTTCTACGCTGCCGGCGCCGACACCTATCAGAGATGCGTCTCCGCCTCCTCCGAATACAGGAGTACCCGCTTTCAGTCCGAGTTCTGAAGCTGCCTTTTCCGTCAGGCCTCCAACGTTATCCGTAGACTTGATGATCCGCGGCAGGAGCTCCATGTTGATCCCGAACATTTCGCATAACTCTTCGCTCCAGCACTTGCCCTCAGGACGCGTATCATAAATAAGAGTCCCGAAAGCTGAGTCCTCAGTCATAGTGAACTCTCCGGTGCATCTGCTTATGAGATAGTCCTTTACATCAAGCCATTTGTAAGCATCTTTGAAACGCGGCTCGTGAGCCTCAAGCCATTTGTACTTCCAGACAGGATCCTTTACCGAACTCGTTACAGCGCCTGTTATTCTGAGGCTCGGGATCAGCTTGAACACATTAGCTCCCGCGATCTGTATACCGTTCGCTATGCCCTTCTTCAGCTCCTTTTTAGCGCGCTGATCCATGTAGCTCATAGGCCTGTGGATAGGTTCGCCGTTCTTATCTACTATAATCAGTCCCTGCATCTGTGAACAGAAAGAGATACCTTCGATCTGATCCGGAGCTATATCTACCTTGCCGAAC
>CACZGY010000126.1:465-5223 GCA_902780815.1 uncultured Eubacteriales bacterium | reverse complement strand
TCCCATTCTTTCCTGCTCTGCCTGCAGCACTTCCTTGGTAACGGCAACGCCCTGCGAAGAAAGTCTCTTCTCCGCAGGGTCTCCAGGTGCCAGATACATCAATAGGAACGTCAGGAAGCTGAGAACGATCAGTATGATGATCAGTTCTGCTATTCTCTTCGCTATCTGTTTTTTCATGCTCACTTATGTAAGCCCGCCTCGTATCTTAAGTTTTTTATTTTACTGTGTTCGCGTCCACTCCGTAGAAATCGAATGGGATCTTCTCAGCGAATCCGCTGACTCCCGGCTTCATTACTGTTGTGTGGTTGAACAGTCCGACATATCCGAACGCGTTGTCATCAATAGCGATCTGTATGATCTTGTTGGCGAGGTCCGCTCTCTTGTCAGGATCTACCTCAGTCTTGAGCTGCTTTATCATTGCTTCGCACTCAGCGCTCTCGAAACCTCCTACATTGTAGTATGATCCGTCGGCAAGAGTTGAATCTATGAAGTACTGAGGATCGCCGCACTTATCCGAGATCATGCAGTAAAGCGCAAGATCGAAGTCAGCCGTAGCGATGTATGTCGAATCAGGATCTAGCTGCTCCTGAATGAGTACTGCAAGAGTGTCGAGTGAACGTGCAGCATAGTATGCTATGTTGATCTTGAGCGGCTTCCCATCCTTCTCGTAAATGCCATCAGCGTTGAGAGTATATCCGTCATCTTCGAGCAGTTTCTTAGCTTTGGCAGTGTCAACAGCAGGTATAGTCACTTTGCTGTAAGCAGTGCTGTCAGGGAATGGCGAATGTGCAGGGCTTACTGTACCTTTCAGATAATCCGCTATTTTATCCTTGTCGACAGTCAGGTTGATTGCTTCTCTTACTGCATCATCAAGCCTGTTCTCGTTGAGAATGTAGTACTGGAGCCTTGTGCCCGGTACAGACTCAATAACATATTTGTCAGGCTCCTTCTCATAGACCTCAAGAGCTCCGGAAGAAACGCTGTTGTAGCAGTCGATCTCACCGCTCTGCATTGCGAGGAGTTTAGGATCGTCTTCCTGCATGTAGTAGAAAATCGCTCCGTCGAGTTTGACATCTCCGCCCCAGTAGTTGTCATTGCGCGCAACAGTGACATCGCCTTCAGGGTTGAACTCCTTGATCACGAAAGGTCCTGTGCAGATCGGGTCTTTATCAAAATCTGTAGTTGCATCAAGATCGACCATTCCGCACTCAGGGCTGGCAAGGTCGTTCTTAAGCATTGGATATACATCCTTGCCGGTATCTACTACGATCTTGTTGTCTCCGTCAGCCTTCCAGTCAAAATCTCCAAGATACTTGAATCTCTCGTTGACCTCTGCGAGTCTCTGTATATTCTTTATTACCATGTCCGGTGTGAGCGGATCCCCGTTGGAGAAGCAAATACCATCCTTCAGAGTGATGGTCCATGTAGTTCCGTCAGCAACCGCATCCTCTGCCAGGCAGTCTACAGCAACTGCATTCTCATCGAATCTGAACAGGGCCTCAGACAGTCCGTAGATTGATGTATACCATCCGTAGTATTCTTTGTGTACATCTAAGCTCGGATAAGCAAAAGACGCAGCTGTTCTCAGGATATTGTCTCCTGAGCCACCGTCTGCTGAGCCACTGTCCTTGCTGCCGCATGCTGCCATGCTCAGGACCATGCAGATAGCAAGAAATAAAACGACCAGTTTTTTCTTCATTTCAGTGTCCTCCAATTAATAATGTTTCTATATCCAGCGGAATATATCCCGGTTATTGATGCTATTTGACCGCTCTGACGCAGAACATCCTGTCCGGCATGTAGAATTGGTCTTTGACGCTGTACAGTCTGTCCCCTGCCGAAACATCAGCCGCTACGCTTACGAATCCGATTTCAATAAGGACCTTAACATCCCATTCAGGTCTGTTCAGCGTGCTCACTGAGAGCATGTGATATATGTTGTGACACTCTTCCACCAGTGAATCCTCTACTTTCTCATGAGCAAGATTCTCTGCCTGATCATATTTGTGAAAACCCTTGGCGTATTCAGCGTCATAATTCAGGAGTACGCCTCCCGGTTTCAGCACGCGATGCCATTCTTTGTATGCTTCTGCTGGATGTGGAAGCGTCCAGGTAAGATTTCGTGAGATGACGGCATCAAAATATCCATCAGGGAAATCCGGATGCTCAGCATCCATGACATAGAATTCAGCTGCAGCTGCGCGGTGTCTGCCGCAGAGCTGTTTTGCCTGTGAGATCATTTCCGGCGTCAGATCGATGCCGGTCATCCTGTAGCCCATAGGTGCGAGTACCATCTCAAAGAATCCTGCTCCGCAGCCTACATCCAGTATTCTAAGGCCACCTCCTGCAGGGAGCCGCTCGCAAAGCTCATTTCTCCACAGTTCAGCTTTGTAACTGTGCGCTTCATCGTGTTTATGCTCAGAAAAAGAACCGGAGCGCTTGCTCCAGTACGATCTGACTGCCGCTTTGACGCCGGCGGGTTCACTTTCAAACGGGATCTCAGATAATCTGCTCATTATGGACTCATTTTCGATTGATTCTACTGATAGTTTAATTCACTTAACTTCACCCAACAAGCCGGGGTGGGGGATACTGCTCATCAAAAAAACAATATGAAGATCCGCTTGCAACGCATTTGCCATCCCCCACAGGGGCTTACAGCCTTGCATTTCCTCTGTTATTTTTAAACCATGAAAATCACGAGAATCGCAGGACATGCTCTTGTTCCGGGCAGGATCATCAAAGACCATATACATGTCGGCGGGACAGAGATCCATGTACCGCATGTCATTATTTCCGGGCACAATCCGGGACCGGTGCTGCTTGTTACCGCAGGTATCCATAATGCGGAATTCGTCGGTATCCAGGCTGCTATTGAATTGTCTTCAGAAATCGACCCTGAACAGCTGGCAGGAACGCTTATCATAGTTCCTGTTGCCAACAGATCCGGTTTTGAAAACAGGACAACGAGCATGGTTCATGAAGACGGCAAAAATCTCAACAGGGTTTTTCCCGGGGACGCAAGCGGGACGGCTGCCGACCGCCTGGCTTACCTGCTGTTCAACACTTTCATCAAATATGCTGATGCATACGTGGACCTTCACAGCGGCGATGGATATGAAGAACTGATCCCATATGTATATTATGTGGGAGATACAGCCTGCGAAAAGCAGGCATCTGCCATGGCTTCATGTGTCGATACGGAATTCATCGTCAGATCACGCTGCAAAACAGGCGGTGCTTATAATATGGCCTCTGTCAATGGGATCCCGAGCGTTCTTATTGAACGCGGACAGCTTTCTATGTATCCCCGCGAAGAGGTCGATGCTGATAAGTCAGACGTCATCAATATAATGAAATATCTTGGCATGCTGGATGGAGCTCATGAAACATATACTAAGACACCGCTTATAGAGCACGAGCTTTTCTCACCTGCCACCGGATGCTGGTATCCTGAATTTCATCCCGGCGATACTTTCTTCGAAGGAGAAAAACTTGGGACCATACGGGATTATTTTGGTAAAATAATCCATGAGATCACAGCAACAGAGACCGGTATCATCATTCACCAGTGCGCGTCTCTGAACATATTGAAAGACGGCCCGATGATCTCATACGGAGCTTTTATAAAGTAAAACTATGAACGAAAAAGTCGGATTATCTGAAGTAAATCGAGCCTATTGGTCACAAAGGTCAACAAGCTATTCAGATGTAAATAAGGAAGAACTTGCGGGCAGCAGCCGGCACAACTGGTCATCGGTCCTGCATGAAGAGATATATTCGCATTTTCCGGGCAGATCTCCGAAAAGCATAAGTGTGCTCGATGTCGGTACCGGTCCCGGATTTTTTGCGATACTGCTTGCAGAATCAGGTTTTCATGTCACAGCTGTAGACATGACTCCTGAAATGCTTGATGAAGCAAAGCAGAACGCGGGAGCACTGGCTGAAAAGATTGACTTCCGTGAAATGAATGCGGAGCATCTCTGCCTTCCAGATGATTCTTACGATGTAGTTGTATCCCGGAATCTCACATGGAATCTGCCCCACCCGGAAAAAGCATATTCAGAATGGCACAGAGTTTTGCGTACTGGCGGATTGCTTCTTAATTTTGATTCCAACTGGTACGGATATCTTTTTGATGAAACAGCGCGCGAAAAATACGAAGCGGACCGCGCCAGCAGCGCTGAGCTGGGGCTTGGCGACCAGAACGTAGGTGAAAACTTTGACATCATGGAGGATATAGCCCGCAGCATGCCTTTATCGGACATAAAAAGGCCGGAATGGGATATTTCAGTCCTTTCACGACTGGGTTTCAATGTAACCACAGACACAGATATATGGAAAAAAGTCTGGACCATACAGGAACAGACCAACTTCTCCTCAACGCCAATGTTTATGATATCAGCTAAATTACGCAAAGGGCTCATCTAGCAGTTTTTTGAGGAAAGCTTGAGGAATGGATGGGATGATGCCGCTGTACCTCCTCTCTTTACTGGGTTTCAGGCTCTGCACCAGACTTCGAGCCCCTGATCATCCACCAGAAAAGCCTTGGGAACACTCCCAAGGCTTTCTTTATTATGTGTTTAACCATCAGTTGAGTATCTCTTCCAGCGCGCTCTTATTCCTTACTGTGATCTTTCTGCCTTCAACTGTTATCAGACCATCATTCTGCATTCTCATAAGTTCTCTTGAAAGAGATGGTCTTGCAGTACTAAGGAAGTCTGCCATTTCCTGTCTGCTCATGGAAACCGACATGGA